>VBIC01000212.1:1404-2309 GCA_005881425.1 Chloroflexota bacterium
CAAGAGGATGCTGCCGTCCAGCGTGGTGGCGATCACCGGCAGCCGCACCGACTCGAACACGTCGCGGTGGAACAGATCGGTGCCGCCGATCTCGCCGCGGTGCGTCTCGCCGGCGCGGGTGAGGCTCTCCTGCTCGAGGAGCCCGATCAGCCGCTCCTGCGCGAGCGCGTTCTCGCGCCGGCCGTCCTTGCGATAGATGCGGCGGGTCAGGTCGACGGGCTCGTAGATCCGGGCGGCGAAGGGGATCAGCTCCGACTTCCCCAGCACCAGGATTCCGTGGCGGCGGAGCGCGTAGTGGAAGCGGGTCAGGATGCGCTTCTGCAGCTGCGCGTCCAGGTAGATGAAGACGTTGCGGCAGATGAGGAGGTCGAGCCGCGAGATGGGCGCATCGCTGACCAGGTTGTTGATGCCGAAGATGACGGACCGGCGCAGCTCCTTGCGCACGGCATAGCCGTCGCCCTCTTCGATGAACCACTCCGCCAAGGCCTTCTTGGAAACCGATTCCACCTGGTCGCGGGCGTACTGGCCTTTGCGTGCCGAAGGACGCCCCCATCGCGTCCGCCAGCGCGATGGCGGCGGAGAATGCCTCCTCGCCGGTCGCGCATCCCGCGCACCAGACCCGGATCTCCTCCCCGGGCCGCTTCTCGGAGAGCATCTGCGGGATGGCCCTGGAGGACAGCTCCTCCCAGGTCTCCAGGTCGCGGAAGAAGGAGGTGACCTTGATCAGCATCGAGCCGATCAGCGCGTCGAACTCGGCGGGCTCGCGCTCGAGCAGGGTCGCGTAGTCCTTCAGCGTCCGCTTGCCCCGGTCTTGCATCCGGCGCTGCACGCGGCGCGCAAGCGTCGCGCGCTTGTAGCTGCGGAAATCGAAGTTGCGGGATTCGCGGATCCTCCGGAGGATGCCT
>VBIC01000213.1:0-459 GCA_005881425.1 Chloroflexota bacterium
GATGGAAAGGCCGGCCGCGGAGTCGCTGCGGGCGATCCTCGACGAGGTCACGCCCCGTACCAGCCTGATCGCGCTTTCGCACGTGCTCTGGCTCAACGGGCACGTGCTTCCGCTCGCCGAGATCAAGCGGGCCACCGGCGTGCCGCTGCTCGTGGACGGCGCGCAATCGGCGGGAGCGATCCCGGTGGACGCCTCGGTCGCCGACTGGTACACCGTGTCCGGCCAGAAGTGGCTATGCGGTCCGGAGACGACCGGCGCGCTGTACGTCGCCGACCACGAGCGGCTTCGCCCCCAGGTCCAGAGCTTCGCCGCCCATGCCTACACCGACGCACGCCGGGTGGGGCTGGTGCACCTTGCGCCGGCTATGGTTGCGGGTCTGCTGGCCGCGCTGGCCGAGATTCCGGAGTGGGGATTCGAGCGCGCAGCACGCCTGGTCACTCACTGTCGAGAGTCGTTGCT
>VBIC01000213.1:538-1007 GCA_005881425.1 Chloroflexota bacterium
TCGTCAGCCGCCACCTCCCGGACGGCTGGCTGCGGGCGTCAGTCGGGTGGTGGAACGACGAGGGCGACGTGGAGCGTCTTGTCGCCTTCCTCCAGGATCATGCACGGTCCTGAGGGCTCAGTCGTCGATCGCGGAATAGGAAAGAGTCCAGAAGTCACGAAACACGTTCGGGGGGTTGGGCGAGCTCCAGCTCACCTGGGTCATCAGGATCGTCACCATCTCCTCGGCAGGGTCGGAGTACCAGGACGTGCCCATGCCGCCGTCCCAGCCGTACTTGCCGATGCTCGAGGCGATCTCGTCCCTTCGAGTCACGACCGACATGCCGAAGCCCCAGCCGTGAGTTTCGAAATATCCCGGGAGCCACGGCGTGCGAGCCTTCTGGTCTGAGGTCAGCTGATCGGAGGTCATCGTCTCGACGGTCGGCCGGCTGAGGATGCGGGTTCCGTCCAGCGACCCGTGGTTGAGCATC
>VBIC01000213.1:1101-2313 GCA_005881425.1 Chloroflexota bacterium
GACCAGGCGATCGATCGCGTCTTCGGAGACCCAGAAGCCCGTGTCGCGCATTCCGAGGGGGTCGAAGATGCGCTCGCGCATGAAGTCGTCCAGCCGCCGGCCTGACGCGCGCGAGATCAGGACGCTCAGGACCTCCGAACCGATGTTGTACATCCAGCGGTCGCCAGGCTGGTAGAGGAGCGGCAGCGACGCCAGCCGCCGGATCCACTCGTCTGGCGCCGGCTGTCGCGATGGATCTGGAGCGCCCGGACCGAGACCCGCCTGGTCGATCGCCTCCTGGATCGGATAGGTGCCCGGCAAGGCGAAGATCAGCCCGGTGCCGAGCGTGAACGTGAGCAGGTCGCGCACCATGATCGCCCGGTTGACCGGGACGACGTCATCGAGCGGCGAGTCGACCCGCCGAAGGACCTTGACGTTCGCGAGCTCCGGCAGAAAACCATCCACCGGGTCGTCGAGCCGAATGACCCCCTCCTCGATCAGGATCATCGCGGCGACGGCGGTCACCGGCTTGGACATCGATGAGATGCGAAAGATCGTGTCGCGCTCGTAACCGACGCAATCGACGTGGACGTCGCCGCGCCGGCTGACCAGCGTGATGAGCCCGGGCAGCTCTCCGCGTTCGACATACGCCGCGAGCACGTCGTGCATGCGACGCAGCCGCCGGTCGGAAAAGCCGCCCTTGCTCATCGGTATCCAGATCCTAGGCCGCTTCCTCCACCTGCACCTGCTCGTGACGCACGACCCGTGCGGCGGGTGCGCGGAGCACTGCCAGCACGACCATCAGGGAGGCGCTGACGCAGATCGCCGCCAGGACGTAGGCGAGTTGAAACGCGCCGTTTCCCTGAGCATTCGAAGTCGAGATCGAAGTGATCGAGGCCAGGCCCAGCGCCCCGCCGACCTGCATCACGACGTTGCTGAACCCAGAGCCCAGGCCGGCGTCGGCGATGGGAACCTCGGACATCGAGATCGTGAGCAGAGGCAGGAACGACATCCCTCCGCCCGCGCCAAGCAGCATGTATGCCACGAGGAGCGAGGGAGCATAGCCGGTATGCGCGCCGACGCCTGACAGGATGACGAGCGCGGCGATGATGACCGTCAGGCCCAAGACGAGCAGGTTCCGCGGTCCGACTCGGGTCATCAACCTCGCCGCGAGGCCAGCCGACATCACGCCGATCATCAACGTCGTGGGCAGAAAGGCGAGGCCGGTCTCGA
>VBIC01000094.1 GCA_005881425.1 Chloroflexota bacterium
GCCGACTTGCGGAAGACGACGCCGTCCTGGCGGAACTCGAAACGCGGGCGGACCGGGCCGCGCATCACGACCAGGCCGATCAGCGGAGCCGCAACTGCCGCCCAGCCGATCCCGTGCCCGGTCAGGAGCAGGACGACGCCGCCGGCTTCGGTCAGCGCCGCGAGCGGAAGGAAGAGCGCCCAGGGGACGCGTGCGTTGACGATCCGGGCCGCCTGCGCCTCGCTCATCGATAGACCTCGATCTCGGTCGCCTTGAAGCTGGCGAAGACAGCCGTACCCTGCTCCAGGTCGAGCTCCATCGAGGACTGCCGGGTCACCTCGGCGACGAGGACCAGGCCGCCCGCCGCGGCGAGCGTGACGCGCACCCGGCCGGCCATGGGGACGGCCTGGGTCACCACGCCCTCGATCACGTTGCGGGCCGAGCCCTCGGGCTGGAGGCGGTGAAGCGTGACGTGCGCGGGAGCGATGGCCACGAACACCGGTCCCTCCGCCTCGCGCGCCGCGCGCAGCCGGACCGCTCCCACCTCCACCTCACAGGCGCCGCCCTCGACCATCCGCGCCGCCCCGCGGAGCACGTTCATCCCGGCCAGCTGGGCGACGTAAGCCGAGCGCGGCCGCTCGACCAGCTCCTGGACCGTGCCCTCCTGCACCACCGACCCGCGTTCCAGCACCTGGACCTGGTCGGCGAAGACGGCGGCATCGAGGTAGTCGTGAGTGACCAGGACCGTGACCTGGCGCCGGTCTCCGAGGAGCGCCGCGAGCTCGGCGCGGACCGCCTGGCGCGTCCGTACGTCGAGCGCGGCCATCGGCTCGTCGAGCAGGAGCAGCGCGGGCTCGCGGACGAGAGCTCGGGCCAGGGCGACCCGCTGGCTTTCCCCGCCCGACAGGTCGGCCGGCATACGCGAGGCGAGCTCCTCGATCTGAAAGCGCCTCAACCATTCCGCGGCCCGTTCCCGCGCCGGCGCGGCGGACCGCCCCGCGGCGCGCAGCGGAAAGGCGACGTTGTCGAGCGCGCTGAGGTGCGGGAAGAGGCGCCCCTGCTGGAAGACGATGCCGATCGATCGCTCTTCGGGCGGCCGGTGTAAGCCGGTAGTGGTGTCGTCATAGAAGGCGCCGTCGAGCTCCAACCTCCCCTCGCTGGGCCTGAGTAGCCCGGCCAGCAGGCGCAGCGCGGTGGTCTTGCCGGCGCCGCTCTCGCCCAGCAGGACGTGGGTCGCGCCCGGCGGGATGCGCAGCGACAGCCGAAGGTTCAAGGCTCCAGCGGCGTAGACGAGATCGCCGGACAGGCCGCCCGCGAGATCGCCATGTGGACCTGCCATGGCTCAGGCCCGCGCCGGCAGAGGCGCGCTGCGCAGCGCTGCCAGGACGGTGAAGGCGAGCACGAGCAGGAGCACGGCGAGGGTGATCGCGGACCGCAGGTCGGACTCGGCGGTGACGAACACCGCCAGCGGCATGGTCTGGGTCACGCCCATCAGGTTGCCCGCGAATGTGATCGTCGCCCCGAACTCGCCCAGGGCGCGGGCCCAGGTCAAGCCCAGCCCGGCGACCAGGGCCGGAGCCGTGAGCGGCACGACCACCCGCCAGAAGGCATAGCCCCTGGAGGCGCCCAGGGCGCGGGCAGCCTCTTCCCAACCCGGGTCGAGGGCCTGGAAGCCGGCACGCGCGCTGGTGATGAAGAAGGGCGCCGCGACGAAGGTCTGGGCCAGGACCACGGCGAGCGTGGTGAAGGGAAGGCGGAGCCCGATCGCGTGCAGAGCGGGGCCCATCGTGCCTCGCGCGCCCACCGTCACCAGCAGGGCGACGCCGGCCACCACCGGCGGCAGGACCATGGGCAGGGCGAGCGCGGCCTCGATCAGGCCTCGTCCAGGTACGCGCCAGCGGGCCAGGACCCAGGCGGCCGGGAGGCCGAAGGCAAGTGTCAGGAGAAGTGTGCCGAGGGTGGTGATCAGGCTCAGGCGGATCGCGTCCAGGACCACGGGGCTGCGCAGGCCGGCCACGAGATCGCCGGGCGTAGTGTGCAGGACCAGGGCCAGCAGCGGGAGCAGGAGGAAGGCCAGGGCAATGCCGAACGCTATCCCGACCACGAACCGGGCGAGCACGGCGCGCAGCGGCTTCATACGATCACGTGCACGGCTTTGGGGATGACCTCGGCGCGCAGCACGTTGCCCCGATGGACGTCGCCGTCGACCTCGTGCCACTGCCGGTCCGGCGCCTTGACCTCGACGGAGCGGACCTTGCGCTGCAGCATGCTCCCGCCTGCGCCCGGCTGGTGCGTCATCAGGCTCCACAGGACCCGCGCCCGCTCCGCCGGATTGTGTGGCCGGTAGACGCAGAGGTCGAGCCAGCCGTCGTCGATGACGATCCCCGGAGCGAAGCGGAAAGGCGCCGCGCCCAGCATGCCCGCGTTGACCACCATCACAGCGACCGCGTCGAGAGTAAGCTCCTCGCCATCGGCGCGTATGCTGCACTCGAAGAGCGGCTCGCGCGGCAGCCACCACGCTCCAGCCACCAGGTAGCCGGCGCGCCCCAGCCAGTACTTGAGGGCGGGCGGCGTGTAGCGCATCACGGTGGCGTCGAACCCGATGCCGGCGGCGAGCGCGGCGTAGCCGTCGTTGACCCGCGCCAGGTCGATGGCGCGGCCCGAGGGAAAGCGGCTCACGATGCGCCGCAGGGCCCGGCGCCAGGTGGGCGGGAGGCCGAGCTCCCTGGCCACGATATTGGCCGTGCCCCGGGGGACGATCCCGACCGGCACCTCGCGCTGATGGGCCGCGGCCATGACCTCGGCCACCGTGCCGTCGCCTCCCGCCGCCACCACGAGGGCATAGTCGTCGCGTGAGAGCGCCGCCCCGATGGCCTCGACGTTCAATCCGGACTCGGTCAGGAGCAGCTCGCCATCCCAGCCCAGCTCACGCGCCTCGCGCAGCAGCCGGTCGCCGAAGGCGCGTCCGGTTTTCGGCAGCACCGGGTTGACGACGAATAGTGCGCGCGATCCTGATGCCCTCCCCATATGGGTTCGTCCTGCACTCTACAATTCCGGGAGCGGGGCGTAGCGTAGCCTGGTTCAACGCGCGTGCTTTGGGAGCACGAGATCGCGGGTTCAAATCCCGCCGCCCCGACCAGATTATCGGGCGCAATTGCGCCTCGCCGTCACAATAGGCCTCATGGGCTGGTCGATCGTAATCGCGATCATCGCCGTGCTGAGCCTGGCCGGCCTGATCCTCTTCCGCTGGTTCCGCGCCTACCGCTACACGGAATCCTGGCGCAAGGGCGAGCTGCGCGGTGCGATGCTCGGCCTCCTGGTCTGGATCGGCGGCTTCTTCGGCTACCGCCTTCCTCCCCCACCGCGGTCGAACGTCACCTTCACCGCCGGCAAGGGCTCCTCACCTCCGCGCCCGCCGCTCCCGCAGGACGCTGCCGACGAAGAAGATTAGGTTGGCCGGACGCTCCGCCAGCCGGCGCGTCAGGTACGGATACCACTCGGTCCCATAGGGGACGTAGATCCGTACTCGAAAACCGAGCCCGGTCAGCCGCTCCTGCAGGTCGCGGCGGATGCCGTAGAGCAGCTGGAACTCGAAGCGGTCGGAGCCGATTCCCTGCGCGGCCGCGAAGGCGATGGTCTCGCTGATCAGGCCCTCGTCGTGGGTCGCGATCGCCGGATAGTTTCCCTGTCGCAGCAGCGCCTGCATGGCGCGCCGGAAGCTGTCGTCGACGTCGGCCTTGCGCGGATAGGCGATGGCGGCCGGCTCATCGTAGGCGCCCTTGACCAGGCGCACTCGCATGCCAGCCTGGTTCATCCGTTCGACGTCGGCCGCAGTCCGGTAGAGATAGCTCTGCAAGACCACTCCGCAATTCGGGTAGCGGGCGTGCATGGCCAGCGCCAGCTCCAGGGTGCGCTCGGTGTAGGCCGACCCCTCCATGTCGATCCGGACGAAGTTGCCCAGCTCGGCGGCCCGGCGCAGGATGCCGACCAGCAGCTCCTGGCAGAGGACGGGTGAGATGTCCAGGCCCAGCTGGGTCAGCTTGATCGAGACGTTGGCGTCCAGCCCTTCGGCGGCGATCCGCTCGAATCCGCGCAGGTAGTCTTCCGCGGCCGCCCGGGCGGCCCGTTCCTGGCTGACGTTCTCCCCCAGGTGATCGAGGCTGGCGCTGGAGCCGAACTGGTTGATCCGCCGCACGGCGGCGACCGCGTCGTCCAGCCGGTCGCCGGCGACGAACCGGTAGGCCACACGCGCCGTGAGCGGCATGGCGGTGATGATCCGCTGCAGCGAACGGCGCCGCGAGAGATAGAGGATGGGGGCCCGGAGCATCAGGAGGGCGCGGAGATCAGCGCGTCGAAGGCCCCGCGTACCTCGAGCGCCGCCAGGGCGCGGGCGCGGTGGCTGAGCAGGTTCTTGTCCTCCAGGGACAGCTCGGCCAGGTGCCTGCCGTCGGGGAGGACGAAGATCGGGTCGTAGCCGAATCCCCGGTCGCCGCGAGGTTCGGCGGCGATCACGCCTTCCAGGATGCCCTCGCCTTCGAACCTGCGGCCGTCGGGGAGGAGAAGGACGGCAACGCAGCGGAAATGCGCCGGCGGCCGGCTCGATTTCAGCGGGCCGAGCGCGTCGAGCAGGGCGCGGCAGAGCTCGGCGCCGGTCGCCGTCTCGCCCGCGAATCGCCTGGAGCGCAGGCCGGGGGCCCCGCCGAGCGAGGGGACCTCGAGGCCGGTGTCCTCCCCCAGGGTGGGCATGCCGCTGGCCCGCACACCCACCGACGCCTTGGCGCGCGCGTTCTCCAGGTAGGTCGCGCCGTCCTCCGCGACCTCGAAAGGCTTGCCCAGCTCGGTAGGCGTGTGCAGATCGACCGGGAGGTCCCCGAGCAGGGCGGACAGCTCGGCCAGCTTGCCCGGGTTGTTCGTGGCGAGGAAGAGCCCGGGCAGGTCAGACCCTCAGCTTGAGCGCCTTCTTCTGCGCCTGGACCAGCTCGCCGGTTCCCTTGGCGGCAAGCCGGAGCAGCTGCTCCATCTCCTCCCGGGCGAACGGTTCCTGCTCCGCGGTCCCCTGGATCTCGATGAAGCGGCCGTCCTCCGCCAGTACGCAGTTCATGTCGGTGTGGGCCGCGAAGTCCTCCAGGTAGTTGAGGTCCAGCCGGGGCTGTCCCTGGACGATGCCGACGCTGACCGCGGCCACGAAATGGCGGACGGGCAGGGTGCGCAGGAGGTTGCGCTCCATCGCCTTCTGGAAGGCGAGATGCAGGGCGACGAAGCCGCCGGTGATGGCCGCGGTGCGGGTCCCACCGTCGGCCTGGAGCACGTCGCAATCGATGACCACGGTGCGCTCTCCCATCAGCGGCATGTTGACACCGGCCCGCAGCGCCCGGCCGATAAGCCGCTGGATCTCCTGGCTGCGGCCGTCGACACGGCCCGCCTGCCGCTCGCGGTTGGTCCTCTGCTGGGTGGCCCGGGGAAGCATCGCGTACTCGGCGGTGACCCAGCCTTCGCCCGAGCCCTTCTTGTGCGGCGGCGGCTTGTCGTCCCAGGAGGCGGTGCAGAGCACGCGGGTGTCCCCCATGTGGATCAGGGCCGAGCCTTCCGCATAGAGGTTGACGCCGGTCTCGATCTTGACCGGGCGCAGCTCGTCGGGCTGGCGCCCGTCGGGGCGGTTCTGGGCCACGGCCCTCCTATCTTCGCAGGAAGCGGATGACCAGGATGCTGATCTCGAAGAGGATGATCAGCGGCGCGGCCAGCAGGAGCGGCGTGAAGGGGTCGACCCCGGGGGTGACCAGGTTGGCCCCCACGAAGATGCCGATCCAGATCGGGATCCGGCGCTTGCGCAGCGTCTGCGCCTTGACGATGCCGGCCAGGCCGAGCAGGGTCAGGGCGAGTGGAAGCTCGAAGGTCACGCCGAAGATGGCGATCAGGACCAGGACGAAGTTGACGTACTTGTCGGCGAGCGGCAGGTAGACGATGTCGCTGTTGCCGAACCCGGTGAGGAAGCGCAGGGCGATCGGCATGGCGTAGAAGGCGAAGGCGATGCCCATCAGGAAGAGGAAGGTGGCGCTGATGACGAAGCCGACCGCGAAGCGCCGTTCGTTCCGGCGCAGCCCCGGGGCGACGAAGGTCCAGACCTGCCAGATGATGACCGGACTGGAGAGGATGAAGCCGGCGAAGATCCCGACCTTGAAGTAGAGGATGAACTTGTCGATCGGTCCGGTGAAGTAGACGACCTTGTGCCCGGCGGGGAGGACGCTCTTGACCGGCAGCAGGACCAGGTGCTCGAGGAGGAAGCCGGAGAGCAGGAAGCCGACCACGGTGGCGGCGCCCCAGGCGATCAGGGAGACGATCAGCACCCGCCGCAGCTCTTCCAGATGCTCGAGGACGGTCATCCGCTTCTCGTCGTCGACTGGGACGAGCTTGGGCTTGGCCATCTCGGGCGTCACCGGCTGGAGCCGGTCAGGTCTGGATGTCGGTCGGCTTGGTATCGGCCGGCTTGGACTCGGCCGGCTTGGACTCTGAGGAGGCCGGCGGCGTGGTCTCCTGGCTGGCGCCTCGCTTGATCTCGTCGGTCAGGTCGGAGGACGCCTTGCGGAACTCGCGGATGCCCTTGCCGATCGCTCCCCCCACCTCGGGCAGCTTGCCCGGCCCGTACACGATCAGCACGATCGCGAGCACGAGCAGGATGATCCACCAGTGGCCGAGTCCTATGGGCACAGAAAGCTCCTCGCGGCCCATTATACCCGGGCCTCGGAAATGACTCCGTCAGGCCTTGAAGCTTCCCGCCAGGGCGGTTTCGAAGCTGGCCAGGCTCTCCTCGTCGTGAGCGGTGCTCAGGAAGGCCGCCTCGAACTGGGAGGGCGGCATCGACACGCCCCGCTCCAGAAGGCGGTGGAACCAGCGTGCGTAGGCCGCGGCGTCGGACCGCCGAGCTCCGGCGTAGTCGCGCACCGCCTCGGGGTTGAAGAAGGCGGTCAGCATCGAACCTACCCGGTTGACCTGGAGTGGCGCCCCGCAGGCCTCCGCCTCTCGCCGGATCGCCGCCCCCAGCCGCTGCGAGGACCGCTCCAGGCGCTCGTAGCTGAAGACGTCGAGCTGCTCCAGCGTGGCCAGCCCGGCCCCGACCGCCAGCGGGTTCCCGGAGAGCGTGCCCGCCTGGTAGACAGGCCCGGCGGGAGCGACCAGCTCCATCACGTCGCGCCGCCCGCCGTAGGCGCCGATCGGCAGGCCGCCGCCGATCACCTTGCCCAGGCAGGTCAGGTCGGGCGTGACGCCGTAGCGTTCCTGGGCTCCGCCGGGTGAGACCCGGAACCCGGTGATGACCTCGTCGAAGACCAGCAGCGCTCCATCCCGGACCGTGATCTCGCGCAGGCCCTTGAGGAAGCCGGGCTCGGGCGGCACCACCCCCATGTTGCCCGCCACCGGCTCGACGATCACCGCCGCGACCGCCTCCGGCCAGCGCTCGAAGGCGGTTTCCACGGCGTCGAGGGCGTTGAAGGGGACCACGAGCGTGTCCGAGGCTGTGCCCTCGGTGATTCCGGGAGTGCCCGGGATGCCCAGGGTGGCGACACCCGATCCAGCCTCCACCAGGAGGGAGTCGGCATGTCCGTGGTAGCCACCGGCGAACTTGAGGATCCTGGAGCGGCCGGTGGCGGCGCGGGCGAGGCGTATCGCCGACATCGCCGCCTCGGTCCCGGAGCTGGTGAGCCGGAGCTTCTCCAGCGACGGCATGCGGCGGCGGATCAGCTCCGCCAGCCGGACCTCGCCTTCAGTTGGAGCGCCGAAGCTCCAGCCCCGCTCCAGCTGGGCGGCCAGCGCCGCCTTGACCGGCGCCGGGCAGTGCCCCAGGATCAGCGGCCCCCAGCTGAGGACCAGGTCCAGGTAGCGGCGCCCGTCCTCGTCGAAGATCCAGGGTCCTTCGCCGCGACGCATGAAGGGCGGCGTGCCTCCCACCGAGCGGAAGGCCCGCACCGGGCTGTTCACCCCGCCGGGGATGAGCTCGCGGGCTCGCTCGAAAAGCGCCTGGGAGCTGCTTACTGCTGTTCTTGAACCGTGACGGTCTGCATCACGTCACCCTGCTGGATCTTGCCCACCACGTCCATCCCCGACTGGACGAAGCCGAACAGGTTGTAGAGCTTCTGCAGCGCCTGCCGGTCGTCGACCGTGCAGATGAAGAACTGGCTGCCGTTGGTGTTCGGGCCCGAGTTGGCCATCGCGACCGCGCCCGCGACGTACTCGCTGCGAACCGGTTCGTCGGGGAACTTGTAGCCGGGACCGCCCGAGCCGGTCCCCTGCGGATCGCCGCCCTGGATGACGAAGCTCGCGACCACGCGGTGGAACTTGAGGCCGTCGTAGAACTGGTTGCGGGCCAGGAAGACGAAGTTGTTCACGGTCAGGGGCGCCAGCGCCGGGTCGAGGCAGAGCGTGATGGTGCCGCGGTTGGTCTTGAGCGTGGCCAGGTAATGGTGACTCTGGTTGATGCTCATCGAAGGCGGCGACGGGTAGGTGTGCTTGCCGGCATCGTTGGGCAGCGGGCTCAGCGGCGAGCCGAATGTGAGGTTGCCGCAGCTGGGGCCGGCCGGGATCGGGCTCACGCTCGCACTTGCGCTCGCGCTCGTGCTGGCGGTGGCTGACGGTGATGCCTGCGCGCTTTGATTCGGCCCTCCGGCGTATTTCTGGACGACGATCGCTCCCGCCACTATAGCTGCGACCACCACCACGATGGTCGCGAGCGCCTGGAGCGGGAAGCGCTGGGGCGGCTGGCTCATCCCAGCTCCGTCCAGCAGGGCAGCTCGCGGGCCACCTCCTTGGCGTGATACGTGAGGATGGTCTGAGCCCCCGCCCGCCGGATGCCGAGCAGGACCTCGCGCACGACCCGGCGCTCGTCGATCCAGCCTCGTGCGGCCGCGGCCTTGACCATCGCGTACTCGCCGCTCACGTTGTAGGCGGCGACCGGCACGTCCACCGAGGACGCGACCCGCTTGATGACGTCCAGGTAGGCCAGGGCGGGCTTGACCATGACCAGGTCGGCGCCCTCGGCGACGTCGAGGCGCGCTTCACGGACCGCTTCCCGGGCGTTGCCCGGGTCCATCTGGTAGGCTCGCCGGTCGCCGAACTGGGGCGCCGAACCGGCTGCCTCACGAAACGGCCCGTAGAAAGCCGAGGCGTATTTCGCGGCGTAGGCCAGGATCGCCCGGTCGGAGAAGCCGGCCTGGTCGAGGGCGGCGCGGATGGCGCCCACCTGCCCATCCATCATCCCCGAGGGGGCGATGACGTCGGCGCCGGCCTGGGCCTGGGAGGTCGCGATCCGGCGGTAGGTATCGAGCGTGCGGTCGTTGTCCACGCGATCGCCGTCGACCAGTCCGCAGTGGCCGTGGTCGGTGTACTCGCAGAGGCAGAGGTCGGCGATCAGGGTGAGGTCGGCGCCGAAGGCCTGCCGCAGCCGGCGCAGCGCCCGCTGCACGATGCCGTCTTCGTGCCACGCTTGCGATCCCTGGGCGTCCTTCTCCAGCGGAAGCCCGAATATGATGACGCTGCGCAGGCCGAGCCCCAGGGCCGACTCCACCTCACCCAGCAGCGATTCGATCGAGTGCTGGGCATGGCCCGGCATGGGCTCGATCGGCCGCGGCTGCGCGATCCCCTCCTGGACGAATAGAGGGAGGACCAGGTCCTCGACCGCCAGCCGCGTCTCCCGCGCCAGGTGACGCAGCCCGGGTCGCGCGCGCAGCCGCCGCGGGCGTTCAGTCGGAAAGCTCATGTCTCACCCTGGACTCGACTGGCGGCGGGACGGACGTGGTGGCGCACGAGGGCATCCCGCAGACCTGTGGCTGTGTACTCCTCGGCGATGATATCAACGGGCAATCCGAGGTCGCGGGCTGTGGCCGCCGTGATCGGCCCGATGCAGGCGACCTGGACGCCGGCTGGGAGCGGACGGGCGGCCAGCGCCTGCGCCAGGTGGCGCGCGGTGGAGGAGCTGGTCAGGGTCACCACGTCGATGCCGGCGTCGAGGAGGCGGTGCAGGCGCGTCGAGGCCTGGGGCGGCGCGACCGCGCGGTAGAGCTCGACCACCTCCACCGCGGCGCCGCGGGCGCGGAGGCTCTCCGGGAGCAGGTCGCGCGATCCGCGGGCGCGCGCGATCAGGATCCGGCGTCCGGCGAGGGCCAGCGCGTCCAGCGAGGCGACCAGCCCCTCGGCCTTGAAGCTCTCCGGGACGAGATCGGCGGCAACGCCGTGCGCCTCCAGCCGGGCGGCGGTCTGCGGCCCGATGGCGCCGATCTTCACCGTCGGCGGCGGGCGCACGCCGGCCAGCACCTCGAAGAACCGGTCGACCCCGTTGACGCTGGTGAAGAGGATCCAGTCGCAGCCCGGCAGTCGAGAGGCGAAGTCCGGGGGAGCGGGGAGCGCTTCGATCGCGATCAGGGGACAGAGGAGGACCTCGGCGCCGGCTTCCTGGAGCGCCGCGCTGAAAGCGCCCGCCTGCTCCGGGGGCCGGGTCACCATCACGCGCAGGCCGGCGAGCGGGCCGGTGCCGGCGCCGGAGCGGAGCAGCCGGCCGGCGCCCCGACCGCGCAGGCCCGCGACCACCTCGCCCACCACGCCGGCGTCGTCACGGCCCCGCGCGCTGGCCCGCGCCGTGTCAGCCGAATCCTCCGCCATGACCACGGCCTCGATGGCCAGCTCGCCCGCTTCTACCCGGGCGTGGACGCCGATCGCGGAAAGGCAGCCGCCGCCCAGGCCGCGCAGCACGGCTCGCTCCGCCTCCACCCCGCGGCGGGTATCGCGATCGTCCACCCCTGACGCGAGCGCCGCGGCTTGCGTGCCAACGGCCGCCTGCAGGGCCAGCGCACCCTGGCCCGGCGCGGGAAGCATGGAGTCCAGGGACAGCCAGGCGATCGGCTCCTCGGTCCGGCCCAGCCGCTCCAGGCCCGCGCCCGCCAGCACCAGGGCGTCGACATCGCCCTCGGCCAGCCTGCGCAGGCGGGTGTCCACGTTCCCGCGGACCGGGACCACGCGCAGGTCGGGCCGCTGGGCGAGCAGCTGCGCCGACCGGCGCGGGCTCCCCGTCCCCACCCGGGCGCCCGGCGCGAGCGTCTTCAGGCTGACCGGCTCGCGACCGACCAGCACGTCACGAGGGTCGGCCCGAGGAAGGTAGGCCGCGATTTCGAGCCCCGCCGTCTCCTTGGTGGGCAGGTCCTTGGCCGAGTGCACGGCCAGGTCGGCCAGGCCGCTGAGCACCGCCTGCTCCAGCTCCTTGACGAAGACACCCTCCTGGGCGGCCTCGGTCAGGGGCAGCCCGGGCGACCGATCTCCATGAGTGGTCATCGGAGCGAGCACGAACTCGTGTTCCGGATGGCGGGCCGCCAGCGCCTGCGTCGCCAGCCGGGCCTGGGCCATGGCCAGCGCACTGCCCCGGGTGGCCAGCCGGTATCTACTGATCTAGACGAGCCTCCGGCTGGAGGCCGAAGGCCTCGCCCAGCACGGCGCCGTCCATCCGCGGGTCCGGCGTCTCGCGCAGGTGGTGAAGCGGGCCGTGCAGGAACTTTCGGGTCAGCCCATGGGCCAGATCGGTGAGCGCCTCGCGCGTCTGCGCATCACCTGCGTTCGAGCGGGAGAGCGCGCGGGCCAGCTCCTGGTCCCGCAGGGCCTCGACCCGCTTGACCAGCGCGCCGGCCAGGGGAGCCGTGGCGCGGGCATCGAGCGCGGAGGCGGTCCGTGACAGCTCCTCCTGGAGCAGGCGCTGCGCTTCAGGGAGCGCTGCCCGCCGGTCGTCCAGGCTGCGCTCGGCCGTGCGCTGCAGGTCGTCCAGGTTGAAGAGGCGCACGCCGGGCACGCCGGCCGCCGCGGGGTCGACGTCACGGGGGACGGCGATGTCGACTATCACCAGTGGCCGGCCGTTGCGCCGGGACTGCAGAGCAGCCACCCGGGCCGCGTTGAACAGATGGAAAGGAGCGCTGCTGGAGCAGAGGATGACGTCGATCCGGTCGATCACGTCGTCGATCTCCTGGAAGGCGATCGCGGTAGCTCCCAGCGGCTGGGCCAGGCGCTGCGCCCGCTCGAGAGTGCGCGAGGCGAGGGCCAGCTCGCTCAGCCCCTGGTTGCGGAAGAGCCGCATCGCCACCTCGCTCATCGGACCGGCCCCGACCAGGAGCACGCCGCGGCCTTTCAAAGAGCCGAGGCTGAGCGCCGCCTGGGCCACGGCGGCGTGCCCGACCGAAACCGGGCGCCGGCCCAGGTCGGTTTCGTGACGAACCCGCTTGCCTGCGCGCAGCGCGCCTCGCAGGATGATCTGCAGCTCCGGGTCCAGCGTCCCGGCCGCCATGGCCAGCTCCAGCGCCCGTTTCAGCTGGCCGAGAATCTGGCCCTCACCGATCACCATCGAATCCAGACCGCCGGCGACGGAAAAGAGATGGGCGATCGCCTGCTCCCCCTCGAGCTGGTAGGCATGCCGCCGCCAGACCTCGAATGCCAGCTCGTGCGGCCACCAGGCGAAAGCCTCGACCAGCCGGTCCGCGGCGCGCTCGCTCCGCGACATGGCGTAGAGCTCGGTCCGGTTGCAGGTGGAGAGCATCAAGCCGCTGTCGATCAGGTCGCGATCGATCAGCCGGCGGACGCATTCCCCCACCAGTCCCTCGGGGACGAAGGCTTTCTCTCGGACCTCGAGGGGCGAGGTCCGCTGGCTCAGGCCGACCAGTACGAACATTGATCCCAGCTTAGTGCTAGTGCTTCCGCCTGACCACATAACGGGCCAGTTCCAGGAGCGCGTCCCTGTAAGGCGAGGCCGGAAAGCGCTCGAGCTCGGCGCTCGCCTGGCGGCTGAAGCTGCGGGCCAGTTCATAGGATTCCTCGATCCCGGGTGAGTCGCGGACCAGGCGGACCACCTCGGCATAGTCACCGTCCCCGAGCGGCTCGCGTGACAGGACTCGCTCCAGCCGAGGCCCGACCGCGGCGTCCTTCAAGGCCAGCATCAGCGGCAGGGTGACGGTTCCCTGCTTGAGATCGTTTCCGACCGGCTTGCCCATCTCGCGCTCCGACGACAGGTAGTCGAGCACGTCGTCGGCGATCTGGAAGGCCATCCCCAGCAGGCGGCCGTAGCGTCGCAGCGTCTCGACCTCGGCCTCGTCCAGCCCGGCCAGCGCACCGCCCACGTAGGCTGAGGCCGCCAGCAGCGCCGCGGTCTTGCGCTCGATCTTGTCCTGGTACTCCTCCACGCTCTGGTCGTACTTGCGCTGGCTGGTCAGCTGGAGCATCTCCCCATAGCAGATCGACATCACCGTTTGGGACAGCAGGAGGTCGACCCGCGGGTTGCCGATCAGGGACATCAGGTTGGCGCCTCTGGCGAAGTAGTAGTCGCCGATGATGATCGCCGGGTTCGCCCCCAGCGACTCGTGGATGGTGCGCAGGCCGCGCCGGGTGGGGGCTCGGTCGATCAGGTCGTCATGGATCAGGGTCGCGTTGTGGATGAACTCGATGGCCATGGCGCCGCGAAAGACGTGCTCCAGGTCGGGGGCGCCCAGGCGGGCGGCCAGGATGACCAGCGCCGGGCGCAGCCGCTTGCCTCCCCCCGCCAGGATGTACTCCATGGCCTCGGCCACCGGACCGAGGTCCGCGTGCACCGTGTCGTGCAGGCGCAGCTCGAAAGCTTCCAGCTCGACCCGGATCGGCTGCAGAAAGTCGGTCTCGGGGGCAGCCAGCAGCGGCCCACCGTCGCCCTTGGCGAGGACGCCTGGGCGCGGTTCCCTCATCCCGCTGCCATGTTATCAGCGGCCGCCTCTGGCCTCGGGGCGGATCGTCACCGGATATCGACAGGCTGGCGAGCCGATTCTGGAGCCGGCTGCGGTTGTATCCCAAGAGATGAAACCGCACCTGCGGCGGGGACGCGCCGCCAGAGAAAAACGGATCAGCCGCGCCGTGGCCCGGGCGGCCGCCCGCAAGCAAGCCGCCTGAGCCGTTCCGGACCAGGAAAAGGTTCCAGGCCGACTGTGCTCTTTTTCGACGCGTCTTTACCGAGTCTTCACAGCACAGCCTATTGAGCCGGCGGCCGCCGTCGCTGGGCCGTCACCCGGGCCCAGCCAGGGCTCGGCGCGGCCGGCTCGTACAGGTGTCAACGCCCCGTCGCCCTTTTGGCAGCGCGGCGCTCGGCCACCTTGGGCAGGCGGGCGCGATTGTTTCCGCCGCGCATCCCCCGCAAGATGGGCGCCGACTTCGCACAGTCCACGGGATTTTCACGCTTGGTCCAAATCCACCATTTGCGACTGCTCCGCACGCTGGCAGCCGGCTCCGCCGTCGCGGCGGCCCTCACCCTGGGCTGCCTCGACGCCTCGGCGGACATGGAGCTGGCGGTGCCCGTGATCAGCCAGCAGAACGGCGCCTGGGCCGGGGCCCCGCTGGGCGCCTCGCCGACGGATACCGTCGGATCTTCGGGCTGCGCCATCACCGCCCTGGCCATGCTCCTCGAGTACTACGGCCTCCAGACTGATCCCGGCGCCCTCAACACCTGGCTGACCCAGAACAACGGCTACTGGGCCGACGACGACGTGATCTGGGACGCGGTCAACGGCTACACCGGCGGACAGCTCACCTGGACTGGCTGGTTCGGTCCTGACCTGCAGCTGATCCAGGGCGAGCTGGACGCCGGGCGCCCGGTCATCGCCGAGGTCAGCCTTGACGGCAACGAGCACTTCGTGATCGTCACGGGATCGAACGAGCAGGGCCTGACCATCAACGATCCCTGGTTCGGCGACACGGTGAACTTCAGCGACCGCTACGGCGACCCGTCGACCGGGATCGTGTCGATCCGGACCTACCTCCTCCCGAGCTGCGCCCGCCGAGGCAGGACCAGGGCGGACCCGCCAGCGGCGCACCGCTCCAACGTCGAGCGCAATGACCAGCGCCGGCTCGGGTAACGCCATCCGCCGGTACTGAGGGTACTTTCGCTTCAGTGCCGTGAGCGCGCGGGCCGACTCGCTCCCCCGGCTGAGGATGCGGGCGCTGCCCTCCAGGCTCACGAACCAGAGGCGGTCCCAGTCTTCCTCGTAGTGATCGACGATCACCGCGGCGCGGGGATCGCGCTGGAGATTGCGCACCCGGCGGAGTGAGGCCGGATCGACGCGCTTCGGCTTGGCGTCGAGGACGTGATAGACGGTCGTGTCCAGGAGCACGAAGCAGATCGGAACCAGCGCCGGGCCAGCCTCGGACAGGGTGGCGAGTCGAGCCACGCGGACGGCGTTGAGCCGGCGGCGAAGGGAATCGGTGAGCTCGTCCATCCCGCGCCGATCATCGTCTTTTCCGCGCTTGCCGGGGCCAGGCATGGGAACGCGAAAAGCCCTTGACTTTTGATGATATTGACGATATAAGTGTCTGTGACATGACCGTAGCGGAGTGGCTGCGCCTGCGCGGGATCGAGCTGGCGGCCGCGGGGGCCACCGCCGCCCTCCTGATCGGCGGCCTGGCGGCCGGCGTTCCCTTCCTCCTGGACCGGATCCCGGAGGTCTTCCTCTACAGCTTCTGCTGCCTGGCCGCCGTCCTCGTACACGCCCTCCTCGACCTGGCGCTGCGCGCCGGACGCGTCCTCGTACGCCGCCCGGACCGGATCCCGAGCGCAGTCCCCGAGCCCGGCTACGTTACATCGGTACTATCATTATAGAAGCGGCCTGATGTTATGATCGGGGCGACGGTCTCGACCGCGGCCAGCGGCCCCGTCAAGGAGGGACTCGATGGGATACCTGCGTGGCGTGATGCACGGCGTGCTGATCGGGGGCGCGGTCGCCCTCCTCTACGCGCCCCGGCCGGGTCGTGAGACGCGCCAGGAGCTGTCCGACCGCTTCTCCCGGGTGCGGGACCAGGTGCAACCGGTGATCGACCAGGCCCAGGGCGTGGTCGAGACCACCCGGCCCCAGGTCGAGCAGACGATCGCCAAGGCGCAGCAGCGGATCGGCCGCAAGGGCGCGGAGGGCCAGGGCAACCGCGGCTACGCCGGCCCCGCCGGCCTGGAACCCGGCGGCAACGTCGCCCCTGGGGTTTGATCGGGCGCGCCGGCTCTGCCTGCCGCGCGCGCTAGAATCGGTGAGCCGGTGAAGAACGGGGATCGCGTCGTCGTCGCCGGGGCGGCCCGGACCGCGATCGGGAAGTTCGCGGGCTCCTTCAAGGACACGCCCACCTCCGACCTGGGCGCGGCCGCGATCCAGGCCGCCGTGCAGCGGGCCGGGATCGACGCGACCGCTGTCGACGAGGTGATCCTGGGCTGCGTCGGCCAGGTCGGGGAGGATGCCTTCAACGCACGGCTGGCGACCCTCAAGGCCGGGCTCCCGGAGAAGACGACGGCCTACAACGTGAACCGCCTCTGCGGCTCGGGGCTGCAGGCGATCAACAGCGCGGTCCACGAGATCGAGCTGGGCGAGGCCGAGGTGGTGGTCGCGGGCGGCAACGAGAACATGTCGATCCAGCCCTACATGCTGCCCCGCTCCCAGGTGGGATGGCGGCTGGGCGAGGCGGCGCTGATCGACGGCACCCTCTCGCTGGTCACAGATCCCTTCGGGCACTACCAGATGGGATGCACCGCCGAGAAGGTCGCCGACCGCTACCAGGTCTCCCGACAGTCGCAGGACGCCTTCGCCGCGGAGAGCCAGCGGCGGGCCGGGGTGGCCGTCGGTGAGAAGCGCTTCGAGGAGCAGATCGTGCCGGTCGAGGTCGCCCAGCGCAAGGGCGATCCGGTCAGCGTCAAGCTCGATGAGCACCCCCGTCCGGGGACCTCGGCCGAGCAGCTTGGCCGGCTGAGACCGGCCTTCCGCGAAGATGGCAGCGTCACCGCGGGGAACTCCTCCGGGATCAACGACGCCGGCGCCGCGGTGGTCCTGATGAAGCAATCGAAGGCCGCGCAATTGGGGGTGCGGCCGCAGCTGGAGTGGGTGGCCGACGCGGTGGCCGCGCTCGCGCCCGAGATCATGGGCGTGGCCCCCATCTTCGCCGTGCAGAAGCTGCTCGCGAAGGTCGGCATGACGATCAACGACATCGACCTGATGGAGCTGAACGAGGCCTTCGCCGCCCAGGCGGTGGCCGTCATCCGGGAGCTGGAGATCGACCCGGAGAAGGTCAATCCCAACGGCGGCGCCATCGCACTCGGACATCCGGTGGGCGCGACCGGCGCCATCCTGACCGTCAAGCTCGCCTACGAGCTGCGGCGGCAGCAGAAGGAGTGGGGCATCGTCACCATGTGCATCGGTGGCGGCCAGGGGATCGCCACGCTTTTCCGCAACCTGAACTGACCCTTAGGACCCTTACGACTTTCATATCCCCATGCTGAGCGCCTGACCCGCGTCGGGTTCTCGGCTTCACGCCGTTCTAGCCGTTGACGTGTCGCTGATCCCATCCCTGCTCGTGCTCGCCGTCCTGGCGGCTGGACTTGGAGCCGCCTTGGCGCTGCTGCTCCGGCGACGGAAGCGTAGCCGCGGCGAGGCGGTGACCCCGGAGAGCTCCACCTGGCGGCCCACGGTGCAGCATCGCGAGATCCCGGCGCCGGCCGAGGACCCACCCATCGCCTGGGCGGCACCCGACATCGACCGGATACGCCCCGACACACCCCCGCTCGCCGGCGAGGCGATCGCCTCTGCGCTCCGCTCGGCGCTCGACGGTTATGCGCTGGGTCGCGTCAAGCGCATCCTGGAAGCGCCCGACCTGCTCCAGCACGCGGCTGCCGACGCCGAGTCCTGGCCGGTGGTCGAGGCCACGCTGGAGCGCGCCCTCGCCCTGGCCGAGCAGCGCGGCATGGCCATCGACGCCAAGGGGCGGCCGGCGCTGACCCGTGCGCTCGCGCTCTGCACGGCACAGGGCGTGCTGCTCGCCGAGTGGCGGCAGCTGGAGGACGGCAAGACGGTCTGGGTCAACGACGCGGCCCGGGTCAGAGCATCCGACGCCTTCGCCATCCAGCGCCTGGCGGAGGCCATGGCGCGCCGGGTTCTCCCCGACCTCTTTCAGGGGATAGCACGCCGGTCCGCCACCTTCGAGGTCACGCTGCTGGTCCCCTACTGCATCGCCCAGGGCTTCACCGCGCGGCTCCACGGCGATCCGCCCCGCGCCTTCGCCGCCTGACCACCGGGCGCTCGGTAATAGGATGACGGGGTGAATGACCCGCTGACCGGCGGCGCCATGGAGGTCAGCGCCGTCGATTACCACACCGCGGGCGAGCCCTTTCGGATCGTGACCGGCGGCATCCCGCCGCTGCCCGGCGGGACCATCCTGGAGAAGCGACGCTACGCGCTCGAGCACCTGGACCACGTTCGGGAGCTGCTGGTCAACGAGCCGCGTGGGCACGCGGACATGTACGGCGGCTTTCCCACCGAACCGGAGGATGCGGGGGCGGATCTCGGCGTGGTCTTCTTCCACAACGCCGGCTACAGCACCGCCTGCGGCCACGGAACGATCGCGCTGGTGACATGGGCTATCGACACCGGCATGGTGCGGCTCCCGCGCGAGCGTCCCTGCGTCGTCGTCGACGTCCCCTCGGGTCGGATCGAGACCACGGTCGAGATGGCGGACGGGCGGGTCACGGGAGTGCGTTTCCGCAACGTCCCCAGCTTCGTGCTCGAGGAGCGCGTTGCCGTGGAGACCACGTCCGGCCGTGTGGAGGCGGCGATCGCCTTCGGCGGCGCCTTCTACGCCATCGTGGACAGCCTGGCGCTGGCCATCCCGGTGCAGCCGGCGCACCTCGATCGCTTCATCGCCCTGGGGCGCGAGGTCAAGGCGGCCATCGAGTCGAGCCGGGAGGTGATGCACCCGCTGCAGCCGGAGCTGCGCGGGATCTACGGCGTGATCTTCACCGAGGGGAATCGCAACGTGACCGTCTTCGCCGACGGCGAGGTCGACCGCTCACCCTGCGGCAGCGGCACCTCGGCCCGGCTGGCGTTGCTCGACCGGTCGGGCGAACTGCCCCGCGGCTCGATCTTGATGCACGAGAGCATCATCGGTACCCGCTTCTCGGCCCGGGTGGTTGGCGAGACCGAGGTTGCCCGGATCCCGGCCGTGATCACCGAGGTGGAAGGGAGCGCCTACCGCACCGGCGACCACCATTTCGTTCTCGATCCGCGCGATCCCCTCCATACCGGTTTCCTCGTCCGCTGAGCGGCTTGACCCCACCCCCTGACGGTCCTATAGTTAGCTATCGTTACACCGCTCTGGCCCAATTCCGGCCGGCGAGTTCGGGGGGATATTGATTGCGGCGGGGGGTCCGCCGAGGAGGTATCTGTGACAGCAAATCGGAAGCCTCGCACGTTCACTTTGCGTCGCGCCTGCCTGGGGGCGGTCGCCGTCATGGGCGCGCTCTTCGTCCCGCTCGCCGGGAGCCCGCTCTCGGCCTACGCGGCCGGGTCGCCCGACCCGGTGGTCCTGAGCGACACCTCACCCGGCCCGATCACCTGGACCAGCGACAGCTTCCCGGGCGGCGCCAACGTCACCAATACCAACGGGGACAATTGCTTCGATTCGACCGGGCATCCCAATCCCTACACGCCGACTGGTCCCAACGCCTGCGAGGTCTTCACGCTTACCGTCAATCTCTCCTCGGCCACCTTCTGGTCCACCCATAGCGGAGGCGTCAGCTTCCATTCCGACGAGGGTGCCAACGACTTCGACTTCTACGTCTACCTGAAGAACAGCGACGGCACCAAGGGCGCCCTGGTGACCTCCCAGGGCGCGGTTGGCGGCACGGGCGGGGTCGAGAACTTCACGATCGACAAGGCGCAGGGCGACTATTACGTTGCCGCGGCCGCCTTTGCCACCGTAACCTTCACGACCGGCACCTTCACCTTCTTCCTGGGCCCGTCCATCCCCAATACGCCGCCGGTGGTCACGAACCCGCCTGGCTTCGCCAGCGCCCGCGCCAGCCACGACATCTTCACCTCGCACTCCGAGCCGCACGTCGTCATGAACCCGCTCAACCACTCCAACCTGGTGGCCGGCTCCAAGATGTACGTCAACAACAAGCACTACCTGTTCCGGATCGGCATGTACAGCTCCTTCGACGGCGGCCAGACCTGGAGCGACGCGGGCCACCTGCCGGTGCCGACCTGCCCAGCGACGAGCCTATGCTCACCGCCACCAGACACCACGCCGTCTGCATGCGCCGGCGATGGACCGTTCTCCTCAGCCTGTCTGTTCACGACCAGCGACATCTGGCTGACTTTCGACGACGAGGGCAACGCCTACGGCATCGTCCTGGTCTCGCCGTCGTCCAACGTGGGCACCGGCTGGGAGATGTGGATGTACAAGTCCACCGATGGCGGCCGCACCTGGCCGCTGTCGAACATGCGCGTGATTCACAACCACAACGACCACAACCTGAGCAACTTCTTCCTCGACGACAAGGACGCGATCGCGCTCGACAACTACACCCTGGCCGGCACGGGTCTCACCACAGGAACGAACCGACCGCGCGACGGCCACATCGGTAACGTCTACGCGTGCTGGGGCCTCGACGGCACCGTGGTCCCGACGCAGAACCAGGTGTTCAGCCGGTCGCTGGACGGGGGCAACACCTGGAGCCAGGCGGTGATCATCTCGGGCGCCACGAACGCGAGGGAGATCGGGTGCCAGATCGCGGTGGCACCGTCGGGACGCGTGTACGTCTCGTTCTTCGTATACGCCCTGACGTCTCCGGCAGAGGCCCCATACGTGACGGGCATCGGCCAGTACCTGACCTGGTCCGACGACCACGGAGTGACCTTCACCACGCCGATCAAGGTCGCGGCCGTAAACCCCCTGCCGAACCACCTGCAGGCGGCCGACAATTTCCGCAACCTGTCGCTGCCCGCGATGGCTGTCTCCCCCGCCGACAGCTCCGTCTACGTCACCTGGGCCGACGAGCACACCAACGCCAGCGGCCAGGACGCCGACATCCTGATCGTCAAGGGCACGCCGGTGGCCGGTGTCCCGGTCTTCGGCAGCCCGGTTCGCGTCAACCAGGACCCGGTCGGCAACGGCAAGGACCAGTTCCAGCCGCAGATCGCCATCACGGCATCGGGCCAGGTCAACGTCAGCTACTTCGACCGTCGCAACGATCCCAACGACTTCTTCATCGACACCTACCTCTCTCGCTCGAACAATGGCGGCGCCACCTGGGCCGACACACGCGTCACGCAGGCCATGTCGGATCCGAGGATCAACCCGCCGATCGACGGGGCGGGCAACTACTTCTACGGCGATTACCAGGGACTGGTCGCAGACGACACGTGCGCCATCCCCTTCTGGAACGACACTCACCTCGCCAACCTGGCGACGACCGATCCCAACTACTCGCAGTGGCAGGAGGTGTTCTCGGCCCGCATTCCCAACGGCAAGAAGTGCAAGTGAGATGACGACGATTTGATCGTTAGGGTCTCTGGACGCACGAGAGCCTCGCGCCGCGATGGCGCGAGGCTCTCCGCTTTCTAGGCTCCGGCCTGAGGCGATCTGAACGCCGGTCGCCCGCGCCCGTGTAGCATGTTGGCGGGATGAGCGAAAGCGCAGCTCATGTCCGTGCTGTGAGAACTGGACGCCTCGACCGGCTGCAGGTCGCCCAACTGATCGCAGCCACCCTAGCTCAATTGCCTGACGTGACCGCTGTGTGTCTCTATGGATCGGTCGCACGCGGCGACGCAACGGAGGACAGCGACCTGGACCTTTTGGTAGTCGCTGACAGCGGGCGAGTATCCAATCGCCAGCTTCGGGATATGGTGCCGGACGCCTTCAAGTGGGCGCGTCCAGCGCCAGTCCTGTACACGGTGGCGGAATTTGATCTCTTGCTCGCCTCGGGTGCGTCCTTCCTCGCCCACGTCCTCCGGGAGGGCAGGATCCTCTTCGACCGGCACGGCGCGATGCGAAGTGCATTCGCCGCCCAGGCACACACCCCCCTGGATCTCGAACCGGAACTCACCTTCCAGCTCGGGCGCCTGCACTCATTCGAGGACACCTCGCAGTTCAATGGTGAGTTTCTTTTCTGCCTAGCGCACCTTTACGCAATCGGCAAGGCGATCGTGATGATCGTGCTCGAGAAACGCGGCAGGCCTGAATACAACAAGGATCGCGCTTTCCGGGCACTCGCGCGGAGATATCCACAACTGCGACATGACATCCAGCGGGTGGCTGAACTGAAGCCCTTTTACTTGCAGGTGGCGCGGGGCCGGGAGGCTCGTTTCCCTTTCTCTCACCGGCACGCTGGCGACAAAGTCCCTGCCGTTATCTCGGCGATTCGGAACATAGCGACGGCATCGTGACGACGTCGTCAGCTGCTCCAGGCGGCGGTTCCGGTTCGCCAATTGCCCTCTCGCTATTCGACCGGGTCTCTGATTATGCTGAGGCCCTGGAGACAGGGACGGCCGACATCGGCAAACCCCTCACCGACGCTACACCTATCGTCGTTTTCTGCCAGAATTTCTTCGCCCAGCTCTTCCAGAACGTGCTCAACGCTCCAATCCGCTCCATCGACGCCCGTGCCAAGGAGCAAGCGGCGACCATCCGTCAACAGAAGTCGGATGACGCCTCGGCGCCGCTTCGCCGGTTGCTAGCTGTGTTCGAAGAGCTATGCGATGAATGGCAGGACGTACGTGGACTGAGCTATGTTTGGTACCGACACCGGGCACTCGACGAATTCCATGCGACCCTTCTGCCGGATCTGTTCGAAGCGATCACGAGCTGGGCGAATGCCGTTGACCATCAAGATTTGGCTCAGCGATCTGCCCTCGCAGAGGCGGCATACAAGAAGGGACTGATGGCGCTGAGCGCCAGGCTGGCGAAGGCATGAACGGAGACGAGCAAAGGGAGATGTTGCGCCTGGTCGAGCTGGAGTATGCACGGACGACCAAATTCATCGAGGGATCCGTAGGGATCACTACCAGCGTCCGGGGCTGGGCGATCACAGTGTGGGCCGCCCTTATCGGCGTTTCATTCACTCAGCGACTATGGGCCCTCGCTCTTCTTGCCGCAATAACGATCCTATCCTTCGCGGTCGTCGACGCGTACCAGTCGTCGCTGTACGCGCAGGCTCTACTTCGGGCGCGCACCCTGGAACGGATCACAGCCAAGCACTTTGACGCCCTGGCCCGAGGGAAGGACAATCCACGGTTCATCGCCGAGGCGGACGCCGCGCTCGCCAGTAACAAATATGGGTTCTACTCCAACTTGCAGGCTTTCCGCTGGCGAGACCTCTTCCACCTCCGATATCGCATCTTCCTGGTTGCATACGGCACCCTGGCGCTCGTCGCAGTCATCTGCGCCCTTCTCGTCCTCGTGATTCCGGCACCGACAATACCGACACCGTCGCCTACCGCAAGCTCTTCAGCCGGTCCTTAATCGGCACGAGAGCCTCGCGCCGCGATGGCGCGAGGCTCTCCGCTTCTCAGGCTCAGCCGTCAGGCGGCGATCTGAACGTTGGTCGCCCGCGGACCCTTGGCGCTCGGCTCGGTCACGAAGCTGACCTTGACGCCGGCATCCAGCCGGTCGAAGTCGGCCGTGCCGCTGCGGTGGAAGAAGTACTCATTGCCGTCCTCGGCGGCGATGAAACCGAACCCACGCTCGGCGACGAGCTTCTTGATGGTTCCAGACATTGATGTGGACCTCCTTTCTCGAACGTACTGCCTCGCGCTGACGAGGCCTGTTCGAGCGTGGCCCACGGCGAGCGCATCCCGGTGGATGCAACGACAACTATACCCCAACCGGCGTTGGGCGAAACCTGAGTGCCGGGACAGGGACTCGAACCCTGACGCCCTCACGGGCAGGCGATTTTAAGTCGCCAACGTCTACCTATTCCGTCATCCCGGCTTGGCGAGGCCATTCTAGTGGCCTCGCCATTCCGGTCTTAACGGCTCTGCTCGCCTACGGTGATGCTCAGCTCCTTGAGCTCGCCGGCACGGACGATGCGCACCTTCTGGGTCGAGCCGACCTGGAGCCGCCGGAGGCTGGTGTAGAGGGCATCGAGGTCGGTGGTGGAGGTGCCGTCGATCCCGATCAGGGTGTCACCCTGCATCAGGCCGGCCTGGTCCGCGGGGCTCTTGGGCTCGACCGCCAGGACCAGGAGGCCACTCTCCTGGTTGGCCTTGCCGCGAACCGCCTCCGGAAGGGGCACCGGCTGGGTGCCGATCCCGAGGTAGGGACGCTTGACCCGGCCGCCCGAGAGGAGGCTGCCGGCGACCCGCTCGGCCACGTCCATGGCGATCGCGCGCCCGTCGCCCCGGCCGAAGACCCAGCTGTTCATGCCCACGACCCGGCCCTCGACGTCGACCAGCGGACCCCCCGAGAAGCCGGGATAGAGCGGCGCGTTGGTCTGGATCAGGTGCTCAATCTCGCTGCCGCGCCAGCCTCGCGAAGAAGAGGATATGGAGCTGATCGTGCCGAAGGTGGCCTTCAGGCCGGTGGGGCGGCCGATGGCGAGCACGACCTGGCCGATCTTGAGGTCGGCCACCCTGGCCCGCGGGGCGGCCGGGGCGGAGAGTCCCGGGACGCGCAGGAGGGCAAGGTCGGTCGCCCGGTCGCGTCCCACGAGCGTCGCCTTCGAGCTGTTCTCGCCGGCCACGACCTGGATCTCCTCCTCCTGCTCGACCACGTGGTTGGCGGTCAGCACCAGCTCCTTGTCCCAGACGATGCCGGTCCCCGCGCGGCCCCGACGGGCGTGGACGCGAACGACGAACGGGCTGGCCCTGTCGACCAGCGACTCGATGTCTTTCGAAAGCTCGGCCAGCGCCTGCGATCGCTTCCACGGTACGGCGCGGGCGCCGCCCTTGCCTTCACCCGAACGGCCAGGGTCCGGCCTGGACGTTCGGCCAGGTCGATCCTCAGCGAACTACGGTTACGCCCGCGGCCGCGGCTTCCCCTGGAGGCGACGCCTAGCGACGGCCGTCGTCGATCAGATCGCGCAGAGAAAGCCCCTTCAGGCGGATCCCACGGCGCGCTTGGCGCAGCGACGCCACCACATCGAGCAAGATCCGGCGGCGCTGAGCCTTCGCCTGCTCGTCCGGGACGGTCGCGCCTGTTTTACGACGCCTTGCCATTACTGGAAGGGTCAGGCGCGCCAGGGCGTGGCTTCGATCGCCGTCACCTTGCCCTTGCTGCGCATCGCCAGCTGCAGCGCCGCCTGGTGCGCTCTCTCTTCTGACCCGGCGGGGAGCGGCTCCAGCTCGGAGGCCTCGCCGTAGCGATGGCGCAGCGCCTGGCGGATCAG
>VBIC01000076.1:0-2487 GCA_005881425.1 Chloroflexota bacterium
GCGGTACCGCATCCCCTGACCGTGCTCTAGCCCGGCCCGGGCCTTATCCGCTCGACGCCTCTCGCTTGCGGAGCTGGTTTCTGGCGCCGGCGTTGAGGATCCGTTTTCGCATCCTGATGTTCCTGGGCGTCACCTCGACCAGCTCGTCGTCCTCGATGAAGTCCAGGCACTCCTCGAGCGACATCTGCCGCGGCGGGACCAGCTTGACGGCAATATCCTCCGTCGAGGAACGCATATTCGTCTTCTGCTTCTGCTTGCTCGGGTTCACGGCGATGTCCTCGGAACGGCGGTTCAGGCCGATGATCATCCCCTCGTAGACCGGCGTCCCCGGCGCGATGAAGGGCTGGCCCCGCTCCTGCACGCCCTGCAAGCCGTAGGCGACAGCCGTGCCATCCTGGCTGGCGGTCAGCACGCCGTTGCGCGCCCGCGAGGGCAGGGGACGCCAGCGGTCCCAACCGGTAAGCCGGGTGGCCATGACGCCGGTCCCTCGGGTCAACGTGAGGATCTGGCTCCGTAGACCGATCAGGGCACGCGTGGGGGCACGATAGGTGAGTCGCGCGCCACCGCCCGCGTTGGTTCGCATCGCCTGCAGCTGAGCCCCCCGCGATCCCAGCGCCTCCGTGATGGCGCCGACGGCGTCGGTGGAGCAGTCGATCACGCACTCCTCGATCGGCTCCTGGCGCTCACCGTCGACCTCTTTGGTGATGACGGCCGGCCGCGAGACCTCGAACTCGTAGCCTTCTCGCCTCATGGTCTCGATCAGAATCGCAAGGTGCAGCTCGCCGCGGCCGCTGACCTCGAAGACGTCGGCCGTGGCTCCATCACGGACCCGGAGTGCGACATTGGTCTGCAGCTCGCGTTCCAGGCGAGCGCGCAGCTGGCGAGACGTGCTGCTCAGGCGCGCCTCCTGTCCGGCGAAGGGCGACTGGTTCACGGAGATCTGCATCCGCAGGGTCGGTTCCCCGACGGTGAGGCGGGGCAGCGCCTCGGGCTGATCGGCGTCGGCGACGGTATCGCCGACAGCCACCTCGGGAAGGCCAGTCAGGTAGACGATCTCGCCGGCAGCCGCCTCTTCGGTCGGTATCCGCTGCAGGGCCTCCACGGTCAGGACGCCGACGATGCGCTGCCGGGGTCCGATTCCATCCTGCGTGCAACGGACGACGGCCTGGCCGGGGCGGACCCGCCCTCGGGCGATCCGGCCGATCGCGAGCCGCCCGCTGTAAGGGTCGTGGTCGATGTTGCTGACCATCAGCTGCAGGGGCCGCTCGGTGTCGGCGACCGGTGCGGGAATGCTGTCGAGGAGCGCCTCCAGCAACGGCTCCAGCGTCGCCCCCGGGTAACGGAGGTCGGCGGTCGCGGTCCCACGCCGTGCGTCCGTGTAGATCACCGGCGCATTGAGCTGCTCGGCATGCTGGGCGAGCTCCAGCAGCAGGTCATGAGTTGCTTCGACGGTCTCCGAGGGGCGGGCGTTGACCCGGTCGATCTTGTTGACGACGATGATCGGGACCAGGCCGAGCGCGAGCGCCTGTCGCAGCACCACCCGCGTCTGCGGCATCGGCCCCTCGGCGGCATCGACGAGCAGGAGGCATCCGTCCGCCATGCCGAGCACACGTTCCACCTCGCCGCCGAAGTCGGCGTGCCCCGGCGTGTCGATGATGTTGATCTTGATGCCTCGGTATCGGATCGAGGTCGTCTTGGCCAGGATCGTAATCCCCTTCTCGCGTTCCAGATCGCTCGAGTCCAGGATCAGCTCGCCGACCTGCTCGTGTGCGGCGAAAACGTGAGACTGCTTCAAAAGGGCATCGACCAGCGTGGTCTTGCCATGGTCGACGTGGGCGATGATTGCCACGTTGCGCAGGTCGGCGCGGCGGGTTACTTCAGAATTGGAGGCGGCCATGCAGGCCGCTCAGTCTACCGGCCCGATGCGTTCAGACGCGAAACGGTTCGCTGGTGACGATCGCGTTCGAGAGGCCATTGGTCGCGAGCACGCGCACCTGCAGCTCCTCGCCGTCCTTGAACTGGGCTCGGTCGAGAGGGACGATCGGCTCCCGCAGACCCACGCCCACCGTGTGCCAGGTGGCCCCGCGGTCGGTGCTCACCTGTACCGAAAAGCTGTGACCCTCCGGTAGCTCTCGATCGAGGGCGAGGCTGACCACGAGGTCCTTCCCCTCGGCGGCCACGCGCTGGACCCCACGCACGGTGGGGGGCGGCCCGCCAACCTTCATTGTGTCGGCCAGCTTGCCGCCGACGAGCAACTCGAGCAGCCGGGTCTGTGCGCTGGTCGGGATCACCGCATCCACCAGGCCCTCGCGGTCGGCCTCTCTGGACAGCTCGGAGAAGAGCTTGACCAGGACCGGGAACTCGTGCAGCGTCTCGCCGTCGCCCCGCTTCGCCCGCAGCGTGACCGGGCTCTGCGGTTCCAGGCCCGACGGCCGGCCTATCGCCAGCGGGATGGCGTACCGGATCCTGCCCGAACCCCGCGTCAGG
>VBIC01000076.1:2500-7523 GCA_005881425.1 Chloroflexota bacterium
AGGCACCTGGGGCGGCGCGAATCGCTCGTCAGGTCGCCCCGCGCCGGAAGCAGATCGTGCGTCCACGCTCAGCCGGTCCTCCTATGGATTCTCCAGGATCAGACGGCGGCGCACTCCCAGGTAGGTGTACGCGCTCAGCCACTGAAAGCTACAGTACGTCATCACGTCTCGCCACTGGGTTGCGGGCAGGGCTGCCATCGGCATGCCGACGATAGGATCGCCGACGTCGAAGCCGGCGAAGCTGGCGTCGGAGCTGCCCAGCTGCCCGTTGTCGTATGGGTAGTTGGTCAGATCGTCCTGGCTCTCCCCGCAGAAACCGGGATGGAAGCGGCCGAAGGTATGACCGAGCTCGTGCCCGCCGTACCAGTCTCCGTAGGAGCCGTCGGTATCCCAGCCCCAGGTGCTTGGACCGGTCGGCCCGGAGGCCACCGTTTCCGGCGCGGCGGTCGCCGGGATGCCCGCGGCGCACCCGCGCATGAAGAATCCCCCGTCGCTGACGATACCGTAGTAGTGCGTGCGCGTATCGCCCCCGGGGCGTTGATGTCGCCGCAGCCGAAGGGGGCGGCTGCCGTCGCGGTGACGACCGCCTGCGAGCTCACGACCTGGGCCACCGGGTAGGCCCGGCCCAGCCAGGAGACCAGCAGGTTGAAGTCGATCGCCGCGGGCGTAAACGTGACCGCCGGCATGCCCTGCGTATAGCTCATGCCGAGGATCCGCACGCGCAGGGGCGGGCTGCGATGGAACCAGACCGTGGGACGCGTCTCGCAGCCCAGGGTGAGCGCCGCACCGGTCGCCGAATTGGTGAGGCCGGCGACGCTGATGATCAGGGGACCCTCGACCGTCTGCAGGATCGGCAGCAGGAAATTGAGGCTGCGGGTGGCATCGTTTCGCTTGGGTCCTACCGAGCCCGCCTGCGCCGGATCGAGGGTGGCCGTGTTGGCGGAGGCGACGGTGACCGACGGCCCGCCCGGGCCCTGTCGCACCGCGATCTGCCCCTGGACGCTGATCCCGGGCGTGGAGTACCAGCTGAGGTAAAGGCGGACGACCGTCCGCTTGCCGGCCAGCAGCGGGACGCCCTGGCTCAGGCTCTGGATGGCCTGGGTGACCTCGATCGCGTCGAGCTGCAACGGGGTTGCCGCCACGTTGCAGAGCGGCGTTCCGGCGCTTGTGACCTCGCTCGACGAGGCGCCATGGCTGACGTCCACCTGGCGCCCGGTGACCTGAGCCTGGAACAGCAGGCCCACCATGCTGCACTTGAAGTTGACATCGGCATCGCTGTCGCTCGCACGAACCTGGATGAAGAAGAGGTCCGTCGAGGTAGGCGTCGAGCCCAGCCAGATGCAGGCAGTCGGTCCTGACTCCAACCAGGTCAGCCGCTGGACGAAGCCGGTCGTGATCGCCATCCTGCGACCTCCTATTCCTAGACCGGATCGATATTCAGCGACGTGATCTGCGCGCTGGAGGCGCCGTGCGTGGCGACGACGGCGCGGAAGTTGGTCGAGGCGGCGGCAAGCGCCTGAATCAGCGTGCTCGCGAACGCCGAGTCGGACGTCGTTCCGTTGTTCGTGACGATCAGCACCTCGGTGTTGTCGGGGCGGGGGCCGATCCAGACACAGGCGGCGGTCGCCGAGAGGATCGAAAGCCGTTGAACCAAACCAGTTGTCTGTGCCATACCATGCCCTCCGGTACCGCTACAGCGGTTCCTTGATCAACCCGAGCTCGAGGGCGACGTCGCTCAGGTAGCGGATGTCGCCTCGAACCCGGAAGCCGCCGGCAAAGAATTGCTGCACGGCATCTTTCTCGCCGCTGAGGATCGCCTTGATCCTCGCCCCATCCCCGATCACCTCGATCAGCGGCACCGTGTCGACCCCCGCGGCCGCAGTCTCGAGTATCCGGCACTCACCCTTGGTGCACTCCAGCACGTAGGAGCCGCCGTCGGTCCCCTCGAGGCGAAAGACGATGTGACCCGGCTTCATCGACCTCGTCCTGGCGAAGCGTTCGGTGACGCGGTTGAGCACCTCCCGGAAGGTGCCCCGACCCTCGCGCGCCTGCTGCTCCATCGGTGATGCCCTCCTCTTGCGGGTTCCTCCCGCGCGCCCTCCTGATGAACCCGGCTCGGGTTCTATGGACCTACGGTACAGCCGGATTCGCGTTTGTCAAGTGGCCGCGGCAACACACGGGCTGGCTCAAAGCGGCTTGACATGGCTCGAATATTGGATATAAGATGCATCTAATTAATTATGGCGCCACGGGCGTACAGGATGACGCGTCGCGCAGCGGCCAGCGCGGAGACTCGCCGACGGATCGTAGATGCCGCGATCGCCCTCCATGCTGAGAAAGGTGTCCTCGGCACGACCTGGCCCGACATTGCCAAGCGAGCCGACGTTGCGCTGGGCACCGTGTACCGCCACTTTCCCAGCCTCGATCAGCTGGTCCCCGCCTGCACCTCCGAGAATGCCGTCCGCATCAGGCCTCCTGGAGCCAGCGTCCTCGTTGGGGTGACTCGGCCTGAGGAGCGCATCAGCCGGTTCGTTGAGGAGCTTTTCGCCTTCTACGGGCGGTCGGCGCCCTGGACGCCAAGAGCCGGCATCGACCGGCACCAACTCCCAGTTCTCGATACCATCCTCAGCCGTCGTGAAGCTGGACTGAAGGCTCTTGTGGAGGAGACGCTCGGGCCGCTCCGACGCCGGCGCCATGCGCTGGATGCGGCGCTCGCCCTCACCGACTTCGGCGTCTGGCGGTCGCTAACTCGCTCCGGACTCTCGACAGAGGCGGCTGCCCGACTGATCACCGAGGTCCTCGTGACCTGGTTGAACCGGCGATCACCAATTCGCTAGGAGGGTTCAAGAAATGGCCGAAGTGCACGAAATCGCTGACGGTATCTTCCGGATCGCAACCTTCATTCCGGAGGCCAACATCACCTTTAACCAGTTCCTGATCGCGGACGAGAAGCCGCTCCTGTTTCACACGGGGCAGCGGCTGCTCTTCCCCCTGACGCTGGAAGCGGTTCGACAGGTGATCGACCCAACCCGCTTGCGATACATTTCCTGGTCGCACCTGGAGGCCGACGAGTCCGGGGCCCTCAATGAATTTCTCCAGATCGCCCCGCAAGCGGAGGCGGTTCATAGCGAACTGGGTGTCGTGGTCAATGTCAACGACTTCGCCATCCGTCCAGCCAAGACCATGGGTGACGGTGAGGTGCTCGATCTGGGACGGCACAAGCTACGCTTTCTGATCACCCCGCAAGTTCCCCATTGCTGGGATGCGATCCTTGCGTTCGAGGAGACAACTGGCACGTTGATGGCGAGCGACCTATTCACCCAGCTTGGCGAAAAAACGTCCATGACGAGCGGCGACATGGTGGAACGCACGATGGCGTCTCACAAACAATTGCCCACCTATATCCCGGTCAGCCAGCACACCGCACGGGTGTTTGATCGGTTGGAGGCATTGCGCCCCGGCGTGCTTGCATGCATGCACGGGCCGGCATTTAGCGGTGACGCCGTCCAGGCACTCCGGGACCTCCGGACGGCGTTGTTCTCTGAGCCCGACAGGGAGCTGACGACGATTGGGGGAGGGGCGGAGCCTGCCCAGAGGTCCTGAACCGCAGCACGGCCTGGCTGGACGCTCGGGCGGAGTTCGAAACTTGTCCAGCTGGGGCAGCCAGTGGCTAGCAGACCTAAATGGCGGAGCGGGCGAGATTCTAACTCGCGAACCGGATACGCCGGTTACGGCTTTCCAGTGCGGACCCCCGAAACTGCCCCATCTTGAGGCTTCTGTGGCCGCCAACTGCTATCGACTTGAACTCGACTGCCGCTCCTCTTCAACTCTTCTTTAACGGAACCCTGTCTCTGGAAATGCCGTAGCCTCGGGCCACCAAATGCCGCGACCTCGATGCGGACCAGGCTCCTCTGACGCCCGACGTCTCAGGTAAGGAGAAACGCCAGGGCCTTGCCGATCGGACCTACGAACTCACGCTGGTTATCCCAGTAGTTGTGCGCCTGCAGGCCACCGCCTGAGCTATGAGCGACGTTGCTGACGCACTCGTCGCGAAGTTGTAGCTTGACGTGACCACCTAACCGGACTAACGGCTGCTGGCCATTGGCATCAGCATCCATCCCAAGTCGCCAGCCGCGCGGCGGCTTCAACGGATCAGCGGCGGGATCCCGCCGGTCCCAGAAATTCGTCCAGCCGGCGTTGAAGTTCCGTAGCAATGGCCGCCACCCGAAGATGTCGACAACCTTCCGGAGCGGGCTTCCGGCGGTGATCAACCATGCCACCTTATTCCGAACGCTCTCGACGCTCGTCCGAGGTTGATCGTCATCCAGGTCAGTCAGCGCGTCGAAGATCGCAACCGTGCCCTGACTGTGGGTGTTGAGCACGATCGTGGTAATCTCCGGCCGATCGGCGATCCGGACGAGCGCCTCTTGTACGAAGTCGACAATCTCGTCGCGCATCTTTCCGCGACACAGGTACGCCAGAAAGTCGTCGACGATCTGTTTGGACGTCGCCAGGAGGCCGCTGGCCGGATCCCGCTGCTGGTCGATCACGCGCATTGGGATCAGCCTTCCCAACACACCGTGTCTCATCCGGTAGCGCGCAACCCGGAGGCTAGGGTGCGGATTCGTTGCATCGCGTCCGTTGTTGGCCATCATTGCCACCAAATCAGCGACGCCATTTCGAATCAGGCCGACTGGTGTCGCATAGGCGAGGATATGAAAGAGAATTCGCCCGCCGCCGCGGACCAGCGATCCGGTGTCGAAGCCGGGGAAATCGAACGCCGTGTAAACCAGCGCGACATGGGCAATTCGCGCATCAGTTGTGAGTAGCGGCTTGGGATCAGTTAACCGGTCGAGGCCACTCTGTAACTCCTGGTACTTGGGCGCATCGTCCGCCGCGGTTCCCGATGCGGCAGGCTGGCCGACAACGTACAGAGGTCCATCGACGTCCTTATCCGGGTGTCGGCTCAGGAGCGCCGGTAGCTCATGCCGAAGTCGCCCATGCAGCTGATCCGCATAGCCGA
>VBIC01000095.1 GCA_005881425.1 Chloroflexota bacterium
ACCAGGTGGATGGTGCTGCGCATCAGCGTCGCCTGCACCGCCTGGCGCCGTTCCAGGGCCCGGGTCAGGGCCCCGCGCTCGAAGCCGCGCAGGCGCGCGAACAGTCCCACGTAGCCCGAGGGCGCGTACTGGGTCTGGAGCCCGGCGACGCGCTCCAGGGCCCGGGTCAGCGGCATCGCGGCGCGCTCCAGGAGCAGCTGGCGGGCCAGCACCGCGCGGTTCAGCTCACGGGGCGTAAGCACGCGCTCGGCCACGGGCGGGAATCTTAAGCCTCCGCTGGCCCTGCTCTTCGCCGCCCTGGGCGCCCTCTTCCTCTATCTATATGATGCGGCGGGCCTACATCGCCGGCCTTTTACTGGGGGCGCTGGTCCCGGGCTTCCGCCTCTAGGCCGGGGTCCCCGCGAAGGCCGCCTTCGAGGCGTTGTAGACCTCGGCCATGGTCCGGTTCGCCTCCACCGTCGCCCGCAGGCGGGCCACGATCTCCTGCAGCTGCGCTCCGGGGAGCACCGCCAGCATCCGATCGCTGCCGATCTCGGTGAAGGTGCGCATCCCCAGGCAGCCCAGCGAGAGCATGGCCTGAGCCTGCGCCAGCGCCAGCGGCAGCGCGGTGCAGGCGGGGCGTCCCAGCACCGGCAGGGGCGATCCCCTGGACCAGTCGGCTCCGCCCGAAGCCTCGTTGAGGAGCATGCCCTGGCGCGGCTTGACCCAGAGCAGTGCGAGGTCGGCCTGGATCGGGAAGTCCTTCAGCGGGCCGTAGACGATGCCCGAGTGCCCGGCCTTGACGGTGGGGATCTTCTCCGGCTCGCCGCCGCCGATGTAGCCGCAGTCGCACATCATCTGCACCGTGGTCATGAGCGTCTGCTTGAAGGGCTCGATGTTGAAGCCCATGGTCATGGCCCCGACCGCACAGTTGAAATGCTTCTCAGCCGGCGCGTAGAAGACGCCGCGCTCGGCCTCCCGCCAGAAGCTGCATGAGGACGGCACCTGGCCCTCGAAGATGTCCGTGCCCTGCGGGCGCTCCTTGACGAAAGCGATTCCGACCGGTTCCTGATCCAGCTCCAGGAGGGCTTTCAGATCCGCCGCCAGATCGGCGTACGCTGCCTGACTTTCCATTTTGATTTGCACGCCCCTTGTGGAATGAGGTTGGTGCCAGCCTGCCTCCCAGCAGCGGCGAGCGCATGATATGTCCGTCCGATCGAGGTTGATAGGCCGGATTCGGCCTGTCTCCTTGTGAACATAGGCCGGTTCCGGCCTTGCCCTGGGAGGCTGCTGAGACGGAAAGTGGATGAGCAGCGCGATCGTTCGCGGCCTCATCCAAATGAAGGTACTTCTCTGTTCGACCTATGAACTCGGTCATCAGCCGCTGGCGCTGGCGCAGCCGGCGGCGCAGCTGCTCGCCTCTGGCTTCGACGTGCAGTGTCGTGACCTGGCAGTCCAGAGCCTGGAGCGCGCCGTGGTCGAGTGGGCGGACGTGGTGGGAATCTCGATCCCCATGTTCACGGCCATCCGGCTGGGCGTGAAGCTGGGCGACCAGATCAAGACCGTCAATCCCAGGGCCCACGTCACCTACTTCGGCCTCTACGCCTCGCTCAACGCCCAATACCTCTTCGAGAAGGGCGCGGACAGCGTCGTCGGCGGCGAGTTCGAGGGACCGATGGTGAACCTGGTCCGGCGCCTGGCGCGGGGCGAGCCCGCGAACGCCGAGGGATCGATCGAGGGTGTGCAGCTGGTCAAGGAGGGCGAAGCCCTGCCCTTCCTCGGCCGGCAGCAGTTCGTGCTCCCCGCCCGCCACCTCCTTCCCCCTCTGGATCGCTACAGCTACCTCGAGTGGGGCGAGGTCCGCAAGGTGAGCGGCTACGTCGAGGCCAGCCGCGGCTGCGCCCACAAGTGCCTGCACTGTCCCATCCCTGCGGTCTACGAAGGGCGGGTCCGTATCGTGCAGGAGGACGTCGTCCTCCAGGACATCGCCCAGCTGGTCTCAATGGGCGCCCGGCACATCGACTTCGGCGATCCGGATTTCCTCAACGGCGTCAAGCACTCCCTGCGGGTGGTGCGCCGGATGCACGAGCAGTTCCCGGACCTCACCTTCAACTTCACCACCAAGATCGAGCACGTGGTCGAGCACCAGGACGCGATCCTGGAGCTGGGCTCCCTGGGATGTGCCTTCTCCATCTCGGCGGTCGAAGCCCTCAGCGACCACATCCTGGAGAAGCTGGAGAAGGGACACACCCAGCTCGACGTGCGGGCCGCCAAGCGGATCGCGGACCAGGCGGGCATCGTGATGCGGCCGACCTTCGTCGCCTTCACCCCCTGGACCGGCATCGACGACTACCTGCATGTGATGGAGATGGTCGAAGAGCTGGGCTGGATCGACAACATCGCGCCCGTCCAGTACGCGATCCGCCTCCTGATCCCGCCGGGCTCCTGCCTTCTGGGCAAGGATTACACCGACCGCTACCTGACGACCTTCAACGAGGACCTCTTCACCTGGGAGTGGAGTCACCCGGACCCGCGCATGGAGCAGCTCTACGCCGACGTCAACGAGCTGGTGCGCGAGGGCGAGGCCAGGCAGGAGGACTCCAGGCTCACCTTCTACCGGATCAAGAGCCTGGCCCTGGCCGCGGCCAGCGGACGCGAGGTCAGGCTGGCGGCGGGCGCCCTGGGCGAGCGGCAGGCGACGCCCCGCTTGAGCGAACCCTGGTTCTGTTGAGCGGAGCCGACTCAGGGCCAGTTTGGCCTCATACAAATAGCCAACTGATGCCGGCGGTTCGGCGACCGCGGGAGCGTGGAGAGGATGGGAAAGGGCGGCGCGTGCCGTCGCAGCGGATCTGAAACAGGACCGGCCGTGAGCCGGCAAGGAGGCGGGACATGGCGGTCGCGGAAGCGGAACTGGTGAAGACGGGACAGGACGACCTGTTCCAGCTGGCGAAGGGGTTCTACACCACCAAAGCGCTGCTGGCCCTCTGGCGGATGGGCCTGATCGAGCGGGCGGCCAAGGGCGACCTCGAGGTGGACGAGATCGCGGCGGAGCAGTCCTCCGATCCGAACCTCCTCCGCCCGATCTTCGACTACCTGGTGGTCCGCGGTTTCCTGGAGCGGCCCGAACCGGGCGTCTACCGCCTGACGGAGCGCGGCGCCAACGCGGTTCCCTACTGCGGCTACCTGTCGACGATGGTGGGGGCGTACGAGCCGGTCTTCAGCCATCTCGAGGACGTGGTCAGAGGGCGGCTCGTCTACGGCAAGGACGTGCTGCGCTCGCACGAGGAGATGGTGCGGGGGCTGACGGCGCTCGAGGACCGGCTGATGGGGACGGTGGCCGAGGTGGTCCGGGGAGCTGGGGCGAGCAAGATGATGGACCTCGGCTGCGGCAGCGCCCGGATGCTGACTCGCATCTGCGCGCTCCAGGATGGGCTGCAGGGCGTGGGCGTCGACCGCGACCCCAACTCCTGCGCCGTCGCCCGGGAGACGGTCAAAGACCGGGGCCTCGAGGACCGGGTGACGATTCTCCAGGCCGACGCCATCGACGTGGCCAACCTGCCCCGCGACGTGGTCGGCGGCGTGGACATGGTGACCGTCATGTTCCTACTCCACGAGACCCTGCGCCAGCGGGGGCGCGGCGGGACCGTCAGGCTGATGCGCGAGATCGGGGCCCTGGTCGGTAAGAACGGCCGTCTGGTGATGGTCGAGGTCTCGGGGAACCCCGATCCCAAGTACCGCGAGAACCTGCTCTTCGTCCCCGAGTACGAACTGCTGCACGAGTACACGAACCAACGCCTGGCGCCGCGGCCGGAGTGGGAGGCAATGGTGGCGGAAGCGGGCATGTCGGTGGAGCAGATGGCCCCGGTCGACATGTGCCAGGCCTTCTGCCTGGTGGCGAAGCCATGAGCGAGGCCAGCCGTCCGACCTGCATGGGCATCGTCGACGAGGCCTTCCGTCTGGAGCGGACGGGCAAGCCGGTCATCCACCTGGAGAAGGGAGAGCTCGACCTGGACACCCCGGAGGTGGTCAAGGAGGCCGCTATCCGGGCGATCCGTGACAACCGGACCCGCTACTCCGACAGCAACGGGGTTCCGGAATTCCGGCGTGCGGTCTGCGACTACTACGAGCGCGCCTACGGCGTCTCGGTCGCCCCTTCGCGGGTGATCGTCAACTCTGGGTCTTCGCCGGCCATGCTGGAGCTGTTCCTGGCCCTGCTCGAGCCGGGCGACGAGGTGGTCCTGCCCAATCCCGGCTACCCCGCCTACCCGAGCTTCGTCGAGGTGGCCCGGGGCCGCGTGGTCTGGGCGGGCACGCGCGAGCACGGCTTCGCCTACACCGCCGACGTGGTCCGCCCCCACCTCACGCCCAGGACCGCCGCGGTCCTGATCAACTTCCCCTCCAACCCGGTGGGCGTCAGCGTCGGGGCCGGCGCCCTCCGGGCCTTCTCTGAGCTCGGCCCGCTGATCGTCTCCGACGAGGTCTACCACGGTCTGGACTTCGACGGTGAGCGGCCGCACACCATCCTCGAGTTCAGCGACGACGCGGTCGTGGTGGGCAGCTTCTCCAAGGGCTTCGCCATGACCGGCTGGCGCCTCGGCTACCTGATCGTGCCCGAGCGCCTCGTCGACCGGCTGATCCGCCAGCACCAGTACGTCTTCGTGGGCACCAACACCTTCGTCCAGTGGGCGGCGATCACCGCCCTGGAGCAGGCCGACCTGATCAAGCAGCAGATCCGCACCGAGCTGCGCGCACGCCGCGACCACGCGCTGGCGGGCCTGCCCCGACTGGGCTTCGAGGTGACCTACGTTCCCCGGGGCGGCTTCTACCTGTTCGCCCGCCAGCCGGACCGGGAACGGCCGTCGCACGCCTTCGCGGCCGACCTGCTGCAGCAGGCTCACGTGGCGACCACCCCCGGCACCGAGTTCGGCTCCGACGGAGAGGGCTACATCCGCTTCTCCATGAGCTCCCCCATCCATCTCATCGACGAGGCCATGACGCGGCTCGCGGTCTGGCTGGCGGCCGGCGCCGGCCGGCGCGTCGCCGCCGCCCAGAGCTCCTGCTGCGGCGGCTCCACGGCGACCAGCGAGCGCAAAGATCGTCAGCCCGAGGAGGTCCTCTCATGATCACGACACCGCAGGCCAGGGCCCGACCGCTCGACCGCCTGACCGGCTGGCAGGGCAGCCCCGAGTACTTCCGCTTCCTCGAGCTTGACCGGTTCGACCCGGGGCTGGTGGTCGACGTCCTGCGGGGAAATGTCGCCGGGGTCATGTTCCGCAACGTGATCGACCCCGCGGCGGCCGGGGAGCTGGTCCGGCGTTTCTGGGAGAGCCCGGCCCGCAAGCGGCGCGGAGGCGAGGTCTGCGAGTCGCAGGGCTACTACGTCGGCGCCTACCACTACCACAAGCCCACCCTCCAGTACCTGGAGGAGAGCACCGAGGTGGCCGGCTACCTGGCCTCCCTCCTGGACATCCGCAACCAGCCTTCTCACTGGTTCCGGGAGCAGCTGACCGCCCGGCTGAAGCAGGAGGGCGTCACCTTCCGGCTCTCCGCCAAGGACGGCCTCGAAGGCTGCCCGGCGCTGGTCCGGAGCTGGACCTTCCAGGGGGAGTACGCGCTGCAGCCGCACGAGGACGAATCGCAGTGCCGCCATCCCGCCCAGGCCGACTTCGAGATCCAGCGCTCGGTGAACTACAAGATCTGCGCCGTCAACATGTGCCTGGAGAACGGGGGCAAGGGCCGGCTCGCCTACTGGAACGTCATCCCCGACGGCGAGAGCAAGAACCGGCTGGGCCTCTACTACTCCGGCAGTCCCTACCCGCCCGAGGTCCTGGAAGGAATCGAGTCGATCTGGCTCGACGTCCGCCCGGGCGACGTCTACGTATTCAACGGAGGGCACGTCCACGCCGTCGAGGCCGGGGACGGCAGCAAGCGGACCACGGTCGCCTGGAACATGGGTTTCATCGACGACCGGACTGTCGTAAGCTGGACCTAGACCCAAGCCATGGCGATCGCGATCCTGACCCGCTGGTCGATGACCTACTGGCCCTACCACGAGTGGCTGGCGGATTCGACTGACGAGCTCCATCTCTTCACCGCTGCCGCCAAGCTCGACCTTCCGGAGCCCGAGCGGGACCGCGCCCTGGCCCGCTACGCGTCGGTGCACACCTACGACAACCTTGAGCGCAACGCTAGAGCCCTCCTGGACATCGCCGACCTGGCCCGGCAGAAGCCCCTTAAGGCGCTCGTGGCCCAGGCCGAGTGGGACATCGGCTGGGCCGGCGGGCTTCGGGACCGGCTCCGGATCCCGGGCCAGGACCAGGCCAGCGCCCTGGCCTACAAGAACAAGCTGATGATGAAGGAGCACCTGCGCGCGGCCGGGCTCCCGACCGCCAGCTATCGCCGGGTCGAGACCATCCTCGACGTCTACGACCATGCCAACCAGTACGGCTACCCGCTGGTGGTCAAGCCGACCTCCGCCGGCGGCGCCATCGGCGTGGTCTTCATCGACAACCGCGAACAGCTCGACGCCTTCGCCGAGCCCGGGCTCGCCCCGCGCATCGAGACCCCGCCCGACCTGATGGTGGAGGGCTTCATCGAAGGTCGCCAGTACATCGTGGATGGGCTGGTGCTCGATGGGAAGCTCGTCTTCTGCTGGCCTTCGGCTTACATCGGCGCTCCAACCGACTACCACGCGGGCGGGAGGCACCTGGCGGCGGTGATGATCGAGGCCGACCATCCGCTGCGGGCGCGCCTCCAGGAGATCACTCGGGCCGTGCTCGGGGCGCTGCCTTCGCCCCGGACCTTTCCCTTCCACGCCGAGTTCTACCACACGCCCGACGACCGGCTGGTGGTGGGAGAGATCGGGAGCCGGACCGGCGGGGCGCGGATCGACGACATGTACAACCCGATCTTCGGCGTCCAGAGCCTGAACCGGGCCTGGGTGCGCTACGACGCCGGACTGGATCCCGGCGTTGAGAGCTTCGACGACGTCGAGTGCGCCCGATCGAGGGGCGTTGCCGGCTGGATCACCTTCTCGCCCCAGCCGGGGCTGGTGCGCCGCCTGCCCTCGTCGCCGGAGGACCCCCGGGTGAACTTTCGGCTCACCGCCAGGACCGGGATGCGGCTGGTGCAGCCGGTCCACTCCGGGGACTTCTTCGCCTCCGCGGTCGTCACCGGGACCTCGTTCAGCGAGGTGGAGGCGCGGATCAACCGGCTCGCCGACTGGTTCTGGAACAACACCGAGATCGCGGGGGACGGCCCCGCGCCGCTGACAAAGGAGAAAGCCAGTGCCTTCAGCTGACAGTTCGTTGCCCCCGGAGACGAATCCGGTCCGGATCGCCTCCTTCCGCCGCCTGTTCGAGACCGGGAAGCCGGTGGCCCCGGCGACCATCGCCGCCCAGCTGGAATGGCCCCTGGAGAGGGTCGAGGCCGAGATCGGGAGCCTGGAAGGCAAGGGGCTGATCCAGCGCGACGCCCAGGGCGAGGTCGTGGGCGCCGTCGGGCTCAGCGTGGTGCCCAGCTCCAGCGAGATCTCGGTCGACGGCCGCAGCTTCTGGGTCTGGTGCGCCCGGACCGCGGTCGGAGTCCTGGCCGCGCTGGGCCAGGGCGGCGAGGTCCGCTCGCGCAGCCCTCACAGCGGGCGCGAGCTGCGACTCGCCTTCGAGGGCGCCCGGCCGCAGCCCACGGAGATGGTCGTCTTCTGGCCGGGAAGCGAGATGGAGTCCAGCTGCGGCTCGGCCGTCGACGAGCTCTGCACCAGCATCAATTTCTTCGAGAGCCGGGACGCCGCACGGAGCTGGGCCGCCGCCCACGGGGCGCGGGGCGAGGTGCTGTCGATCGAGGAGGCCGTCACCCGCTCGGTGGGGAAGTGGGCCCCGCTGGTGGCTCCGGTGCGCCAGCCGGCCGAGCCCGCCGGGGCCGCAACCAGCCAGGAGTAGACGGTCGGGACGCCGCCGCCGACAGGGGTGACGGGCCGGGAACGCCGGTCCTTGTTCCCCGTCTGGCTGCGGGAGCGCGCCTTCGGGCTGGTCGTCTCCGAGTGGGGCCTGTGCACCGTGGGCCACCTGGCCGCGGTCTCGATCCTCTCCCTCTACCTGCTGACCACGCTCCGGCTCCCTCCAGGCCTGGCGGCCGGGCTGATCCTCTTCGCCACCCTGTCCTTTCGGGTCGCCCGGTTCCTGATCGCCCCGCTGCTGGACCGGTTGTCTCCCCGCCCCGCCCTGCTGCTCTGCCTGGCGTCCGGGGCTTGCGGCTACCTCCTCCTGGGGATCCTTCCCTACTCCGGCGCCAGCTTCGTGGTGGCCGTGCTCCTGGTCGGCGCCGGGTTCGGCGGCAACACGCTGCGGGTGTACGCGCTGGCCAGCGGGCGGGAGGAGGGCCGGCTCTACCGCTATTCCGCGCTCAACGTGGCCACCAACGTCGCGGCCGCCATCGGACCCCTGTTCGGGACCTGGCTCTTCCTCCACCTGGGGCCGCGCAGCCCCTTCGTCATGGCCACGGCGACCTTCGCCGCCGCGGCCGTGCTCCTGCTGCGCGTGCCGGGGGAGAGCCTGGCGCAGGCGGGCCGTTCCGCGGGCTGGTTCCGGTCTCTCGGCACCTGCCTCACCTACTCCGGCGTCCGCCAGTCGATCGTGGTCAGGATGCTCCTCTTCCTGTTGACCTCGCAGCTCTACGCCGTCTTTCCCCTGGCCGCCACCAGGATGCTGGGCGCGGCCGGCCTGCTCGGCATCTACTTCACCTTCAACGCGCTGCTGGTGTCGGTGGGGCAGATCCCCGTGACCAGGCTGGCGATGGCGCTGGCCGCCTCCCCCAGGGTTCTGATCACGGCCGGCTTCGCCAGCTACGGCCTGGGCTTCCTCAGCCTCTGGCTGTGGCCCACGAGCGCGGTCGCCTTCGTCATGGTGGCCGGCTGCTCGCTGGCGGAGATGCTGATACCTCCGCCGACCGACAGCCTGGTGGGGGGCGCGCTCCCCGAGCCGCTTCGGGTGGCCGGCTTCACCCTGAACATGCTGGCGGCGGCGGTGGGTGAGGGCGTCGGGGTCTTCAGCGGAGTCTGGGCCGCGGGCCAGCTGAGCCCGCGCGGCCAGCTGCCGCTCTGGTACGGCGTGCTCGCCCTGGCTTCCCTGGCCGCGGTGGTCATGGTTGTCCTGGTGGTCCGCGGTCCCGGCCCGGCCCGGGTCGTCATCGACTAGGCCGGGTCCGGCGCGGAGATAGGCCGGTTCCGGCCTGTCCGCTCGGCTGCGGGACGGGGAACATTGAGAACAGCGCTCATGCCACTGGACCGCTATTCGACTGGCATGCCGACCGTCGTCGACGTGACCCTTCGCGACGGCGGCTACGCCAACGACCACCAGTTCTCCTTCGACGAGGCCTGCGCCCTGGTGCGAGGCCTGGCCGACGCCGGCCTGCCCAACATCGAGGTCGGCTACTTCACACCGTCCCAGCCCGGGGACGGACGCCCCACGGCCTGCTGCCCGATCGACTACCTGCAGGCGCTGGCCGAGCTGCGGGGCCGGGCCAGCCTGCTGGTCATGGCCCACGCCGCCCTGGTCGGCCTCGACGCCTACGCCAGGATCGCCGCCGCCGGAGTGGCGGCCGTCCGCCTGCCCTGCTCGCCGGCCGCGCTGCCGGCTTTGCGCCCGCACCTCGTGGCCATTCACGAGGCCGGCATGCGCTGCTCGATCAACCTGATCCGGATCAGCGAGCTGGCTCCCCAGGTGGTCATGGCCTGCGCCAGAACGGCAGAGGCCATGGGAGCCGACTGGCTCTACCTGGCCGACTCCAACGGCATGCTGGTGCCCGAGGACGTCTTCGAGCTGGTCCAGCCGGTCTGCGCCGAGCTCTCGATCCCGGTCGGGCTGCACCTGCACAACGGCCTGGGACTGAGCTTCATCAACGCCCTCTACGGGCTCAAGGCCGGGGCTCGGATGATCGACGGCTCGCTCGCCGGGATGGGGAAGGGGGGCGGCAACCTGCCGCTCGAGGTCTTTGCCGCCTACCTCAACGGCATCGGAGGCGCTTTTGACATCGGCAGGATGGTGGAGACTGCGGAGTCTGGCCTGAGCCGCTGGATGGGCGGCGTTCGCGAGAGCGCGACCAACGCCATCAGCTCTCTGCTCAATCTCAACCTCGACGCCATCGCCGATCTGCGCCAGCAATCGATCCGCGACCAGGTGCCGCTCCTGGATCTCGTTTCACAGCGGCTCAGCCCGGCGCCCGCGGTGGCGCTGGGTTAGGTTCCGTCGGTTCCAGGAGGGTTCCAAGGAGGTCACATGGACAGCGACAGGTTCGTACGGCTCCTCGACGACATGATCTACGAGCGGCGCAAGATGACCAGCCCCCTCTACCAGACGATCCTGGCGGGGCGTGCCACGCAGCGCTTGCTGCAGAACTTCTGCATCCATCGCTTCCCGATCAAGAACCTGTGGACCCGCAACCTGATGGGCGTGGGCTCGCGGCTTCCCGACTACGACCTGCGGGTGGAGCTGGTGACGAACCTCTACGAGGAGGAGACCGGCGCCCTGACAGGCGGCGGGCGGCACGTCCAGACCTTCCTCGACTTCGGCGAATCGGTCGGCGTCCCCCAGGACGTGGTCGTGAACGCGCCCCTGCTGCCACAGACCAGGAGGCTGCTGGACCACAACCTGAACGCCTGCGGCAACACGAACGTGCACTTCACCGAAGGGGTCGCCTCGGTGCTGCTGCTGATGGAGGGCCAGCCGCCGATCGTGGATCGGGCGGGGAAGAGCATGCTGAGCGTGATGCGCGACGTCTAACACGGGCAGCGAGGCGGTCAGCGCCCTCGAGGACGAGCACGCGGACGTGATGCGTGAGATCCTGCGCCGGTACTGCGACAGCGAGGACCTCCAGGACAAGGCCATGGCCTCGCTGCGGCGGGCGCTGGAGCTGCGCCACCAGCACTTCGACGCCATCCTGGGCAATTTCTACGACGAGTCGGAGCCGCCGCTGAGGCTGCGTCTGGCGGCATGACCTCGCCCGCCCGCGAGGCGGAAGGGGCCCGGGCCGGCCAGGCCTGTCCGTTCGCCTACCACGACGGCCGGTGGGGGCCGCTCGAGGAGGCGGTCGTCCCGGTGGGCAGCCTCGCCATGCGCTACGCCCTGTCGGTCTTCGAGGGCATCCGCCTCTACGTCCAGGTGCGAGGCGGAGTGGCGCCCCTGGCGCTCGAGGCCCACCTGCGCCGGCTGGGCAGCTCGCTGCGTCTCACCGAGCTGCCCGACCCGGGCATCGACCGGCTGGGCGGCCTGATCGCGGAGCTGGCGGCCCGTAACCGGATCGAGGAGGACGCCTACGTCCGGGTCGCGGTCAGCGCGGCCAACGCGGGGCTGATCGGGACGCCGGCCCGCTCCTGCCTGACCATGACGGCGACGCCCATGGGGCGTAAGCCCTGGCTCGCGCAGGGCCGGGCCATGCGGGTCGAGATCAGCTTCTGGCAGCGCCAGCCCGCCGAGGCCTTTCCCACCGAGGCCAAGTGCATCGCCGCCTACGCCGGGCCCCGGATCGCCACCCTGCAGGCGCAGCGGCGTGGCTACGACGAACCGATCCTGACCACCGCGACCGGACTGCTTTGCGAGGCGCCCACCGCGGCCCTCTTCGTCGCCTCTGGCGGTCGCCTGTGGACTCCCCGCCTCGCCGACGGTGCCCTGCCCAGCATCACCCGGGCCATCGTCCTCGACATCTGCCGGGGCCAGGGGATCGAGGCGTCAGAAGGACCGGTCAGCCGGGCCATGGCCTACGCCTGCGACGAGGCCTTCCTCTGCGGCACGGCCCTGGAGATATCGCCGATCGCCTCCTTCGACGACCGGCCGGTGAAGCGGGCGGCGCCGGGACCGTTGACCCGGCGGATCACCGCCGCCTACTTCGAGGCGGCGAGGCGGATCGAGGAGCGGGTCGCGGCCGGACTTTCGGGATGAGCCGGTGATCGACTGGGGCCAGGCGGGGGTGGTGATGGCGGCGCTGAGCGCGCGCTCGACCGTCGTCGGGCGTCACGTCCGCGAGCACTTCGCCTCCTGGCCGGCCTTTCAAAACCGTGCCTACGACCTGGACGCGCTCCCTCTGCTGTGCGCGGCTGAGCCGGCGCTGGCGCACGCCCGCCGCTGCGAGCGCTACGTCGCCCTCCTGGAGCGGCTCTGCGCCCTCTACCAGGAGGAGCCGCTGATCCGCGCCTATTTCGGCTACACGCCCGCCGAGGACGCGCTCATCCGCTCCGACCCGGGCGCGGGCCGTCACGTCTGGGTCTGCCGCCTCGACGGCTTCATCGTCGAGGGGCGGGATCAGATCATGCTGCTGGAGAACAACGCCGACGCGCCCGCCGGGACCCTCTTCACCCAGCGGGTCAACGCCGTGGTCCGGGAGGTCCTCGCCGGCGCCTGGCCCCAGGGCCGGCTGCCGACCGTCCCTCAGCCGCTGGACAAGGACTCCAACGTCTTCCTCGGACTGCTCCTCGATGCCTATCACGCCTGGGGCGGCGAGGCGGATCCGCCCCGCCTGGCCATCCTGCAGGAGCGCGGCCGGTCGAACGTCGAGAGCCAGGAGATGGCGCGCCAGTACCAGGCGGCGGGGGTGCCCACGGTGGTCGCCGATCCGCGGGAGGTGACGCTGAAGGGTGGCCGCCTGCTCTGTGAAGGCCTGCCCGTGGACCTCTGCTGGAACAAGGTCAACACCTGCCGCTGGCGGGAGCTGGCCCGAGAGCATCCCACTCTCAACCAGACCTGGCGCGAGGTCGTCGCCGCCCGGGCGGTCTGCCACGTGAACTCCTTCGGCGCCCGCTTCGCGGCCGAGGACAAGCGCAGCCTCGCCATCTTCACCGACCCTGAGTGCGCCGGCTTCTTCAGCGACGAGGACCGGGAGCTGACGGCGACGCTCCTCCCCTTCACGCGGCGCCTTGGAGCTTGCGGGCCGGCGGGCCTTGAGGGGTCGGACGGGGAGCTGACCGAGCTGATCTCCGAGCGGCAGGGCGAGCTGGTCCTCAAGGTGCCGTTCGACATACGCGGGGACGGCGTCACCATCGGCAGGTCGACGGCGCGCGGCGCCTGGCTGGCGCAGGCGGCCGATGGGATGCGCGACGGGGGCATCGTCCAGCGCTACGTCGAGCCGACCCGCTACCCGGTGCTGAGCGTGGGCCTCGACGGCCACGGCGACGGCGTCTCGGCCGGCTCCATGCGGGTCAGCTGCGACACCTTCATCCTGGCCGGCCGCTTCGCCGGCTTCGGGGCCAAGGCCAGCCTGGCCGAGAAGGTGAACGTCTTCCAGGGAGGGCGCAAGGTATCGGTGATGCTGACCCAGCCGGCCGCCGCGTGAGCGCGGCCTCGACCGCGGCCGCTCCAGGGATTCTCGCCGGCGCCGCGGTCCCCGTGATCTCCGATGCGCTCGACATGCTGGGGATCGCCGGTGGGCTGCCCGATTTACGCCCGGTCTGGGCCGGCGCCGGCTGCTGCGGACCGGCCTATCCGATCCTCTTCGAGCCGGTGGAGCCGGGCGTCTGGGGACCGGCCGCCGAGTACGTCGACGAGGTCCCGCCCGGGAGCGTGGTCCTGCTGGCCAACGGCGGGCGCACCGACTGCACCGTCTGGGGCGGTCTGCTGGCCGCCTTCGCCAAGCGCCACGGGATCGCGGGGACGGTCATCGACGGCGCCTGCCGCGACCTCCCTGGCCTACCCGGTCTTCGCCCGGGGGGTGTTCATGCGCTCGGGCAAGCACCGGGTCCGCATGCTGGGGGCCGACGTCCCGGTCTCGATCGGCGGCGTCCGGGTCCGACCCGGCGACCTGCTCCGGGCGGACGGCTCGGGCGTGATCGTGGTCCCCTGCGACCGGGCCGCCGAGGTGGCGGAGCTGGTGTCGGTCGTCCTCGAGCGGGAGGGGCAGATCGCCTCGGCGATCGAGAAAGGCGGTGCCATGCGAGCGGCCCGCCAGCGCTACGGCTACAACCAGCTGGCCCATCCCGGCCAGGTCCGCAGTCCATGGTCGTGACCGCATCGCTCAACGAGCGCTACAACGCCCTGCTGCTGGAGCGCGCCGGCCCCCAGGGCGCCGGCGTCGATCTCGATGCGCTCACCGAGCAGGTCCACCGCACCCCGATGCTGGAGAGCTCCTACTTCGGCCGGTTCCTGGCCCAGCCGATCTTCATCGAAGGCGAGGAGCGCGCGGCCCTGGAGCGCGACCTGACGGATCTGCTTCGTCTCCTACGTTCGCTGCCGGCCCGGCTCTTCAGCGACGACGTGGGACGGATGTGCGACGCGGTGGGCATGGGTCCGCTGCAGCGGCGGGCGGTGCTGGAGACCTGGGAGGACCAGGAGGTATTCCTCAGCCGCGCCGACCTCTACCAGTCGGAATCCGGTTTCAAGCTCCTGGAGTTCAACATCCTTAGCGCCCTGGGCGGTTTCGAGAACGCCGAGCTGAACAAGGCGATGCTCGCAGCGCCGCTGCTCGAGAAGTTCGTCGCCGACGAGCGCCTGTCCTTCCCGGACACGATCGACATGATCGCTGCCGAGATCCACCGCGCCGCCCGGCGGCGAGGCCTGCCCTCCCGCCCGCGACTGGTCATCGTGGAGTGGCCGACCAACTTCAAGGGCGTGGACGTCGTCCGGATGGGTCACTGGGCGGCTGCGCTCTCGGCCCGGGGCTTCGACGCGACCATCTGCCACGCCGGCCAGCTGCGCAAGGACGGGGATGGCCTGTCCTTCGACGGCAGGCCGGTCGACGTCCTCTATCGATACTTCCTGATCGAGGACCTGCTGGACATGGAAACCGGACCGGCCCTGATCGAGCCGGTCCTGGAGGCGCACCGGCGGGGCAGGCTGCTCCTGGCCATGGGGTTCGCGGGCGAGCTGCTGGGCAATAAGCGGAACCTGGCGCTGCTCTCCGACGATGCCAACCGCCCCTACTTCACCGGGAAGGAGCTGGCCCTGATCGACCGCATGGTGCCCTGGACCCGGACCCTTGCGCCGGGACGTGTGCGCTGGCGGGGTGAGGAGCGCGATCTCCTGGAGCTGGCGCTGGCGAGGCAGCCGGATTTCGTCCTCAAGCCGAGCCTGCTGCACGGTGCGCTCGGGTTCGTCCCCGGCTGGGCGGTCACCCCGGAGCAATGGCGGGCGGAGCTGGAGAGAGCGGCCCGGCAGCCCTATGTCCTCCAGGAGCGCGTCCATCCACGCCCGCTCGAGCTCGCCCGCCGCGGGCCTCACGTAGTCTCGCTCGAACCGACGGTGCTGAACTGGGGCGTCTTCGTCATCGACGATCGCCTGGGTGGGGCCATCATCCGTGGCGTCTCCCAGGAATCCGCCCAGGGGATCGCCATGGGCACCGGGGCGTCGGCTACCGGCGCCTTCTGGCATGCATGAAGGTCGACCGCATCATCCTGAGGTTCGTCCGCATCCCGCTCAAGTTCGAGTTTCAGAATCGATGGCAGCGGATCCGCGACTGGACCAAGCTGATCGTGGAGCTGCGGTCGGGCGACCTGGTGGGCTACGGCGAGTGCACGGCCATGGAGACGCCGTACTACAGCTACGAGACGATCGACACCGCCTGGTGGGTGATCACGCGATGGCTGGCGGAGCCCATGCTGCGGTGTCAGTTCGGCCATCCGGCAGAGGTGACCGAGGCCTTCCGCCTGATCAACGGCCATCACGAAGGCAAGGCGGCGCTGGAGTGCGCCTTCTGGGACCTGTGGTCCAGGGCCGGCTCGCTGCCGCTCTATCAAGCGGTCGGCGGCCAGCGGCGGCCGGTCAGATCCGGGGCGACGGTCGGGATCCAGGACGACCTGGAGACGGCGCTCAGGCTGGCCGGGAGCGCGGTCGAGGCGGGCTACGAACGGCTCAAGATCAAGATCAAGCCCGGCTGGGACCGGGAGCTCCTGGCGGCGGTGCGGGCTGCCTTCCCCAGGGTGACCATCCTGGGCGACGCCAACGGCGCTTACGGCGAAGGCGACATCGGCTGGCTGGCGGGCCTGGAGAAATTCGCGCCCATCATCATCGAGCAGCCGTTTCCCGCCGGCGCCTGGACCCACTTCGCCAGCCTGCAGGCGAGGACCTGCACCCCGATCTGTCTCGACGAGTCGATCAGCGGCCTCGAGGACCTGGAACAGATGATCCAGCTCCAGGCGGGACGCCTGGTCAACCTGAAGATCGGTCGCGTTGGTGGCATCCGTGACGCGATCCGCATCCACGACCGGTGTGCCGAGGCGGGGATACCCGTATTCGTGGGTTCCAAGGCCGAGATGGGAATCGGACGCTGGGTGAACATCGCGCTCGCCACCCTCGACAACGTCCGTTATCCGAGCGACGTCCCCGCGAGCGACCGTTACTTCGTCAGCGAGATCGTCCGCGATCCGGTCATCCTGAGCGGTCCCGGACTGGTCGAGCCCCTGCCCGGCCCCGGTTTCGGCACCGAGATCGACAGCGCCAACCTCTCGAAGTACACGGTTCGCAGCCTGTCGATTCCGGACTGAGCCGGAATGGACAGGTGCTATCGTGGTGGCATGCTCCTGGGGGTGGGGGAGGGGCCCAAGAGATGACCGTGGTGACGGCCTCCTTGAACCAGCGCTACAACGCGCTGCTGGTGGAGCGGGCCAACCAGCCGGGAAGCGACTTCGACCTGAACGCGCTCAAGGCGCGGGTTCACCAGACGCACTGGCTGGAACACTCCTTCTACGGCCACTTTCGGCCCCAGCCGATCTTCATCGAGACCGAGCAGCGGTTGGCCTTGGAGCGTGACCTGGTCGGCCTCCTCCACCTGATCCGCTCCGTCCCCGAGCGGCTCTTCGGCAACGACGTGGGACGGATGTGCGAGGCCGTGGGCATGGGGCCGCTGCAGCGGCGGGCCGTGCTCGAGACCTGGGAGGACCAGGACGTTTTCCTCAGCCGCGCCGACCTCTACCAGGACTCGACCGGCTTCAAGGTCCTGGAGTTCAACATCGTCAGCGCCCTGGGCGGCTTCGAGACCGCCGAGATCAGCAGGGCGATGCTGGCCGCTCCCTTCCTGCGGCGCTTCGTCGAGGAGGAGAATCTCGGCTTCCCGGAGACCATCGATCTCTTCGCCGCCGAGATCCACCGCGCGGCGAGGCGGCGGGGTCTTCCCGAGCGGCCCAGGATGGTCCTGGTCGAGTGGCCCCAGAACATGGAGAAGGAAGGCGAGCGGATGGGCTACTGGGCTGCGGCCTTCTCCCAGCGCGGCTTCGACGCCAGCGTCTGCCACAGCGCCCAGCTGAGCGGCGAGGGCGGGCGCCTCTTCTTCGAGGGCAGGCCGGTGGACATCCTCTATCGCTATTTCCTGATCGAGGACCTGCTCGACGAGGAGGGGGCGAGGCCCCTGCTCGATCCCATCCTCGACGCCCACCGGCGCGGGACCGTGCTCCTCTCGATGGGCTTCGCCGGCGAGCTGCTGGGCAACAAGCGGACCCTGGCGCTGATCTCGGACGACGTCAACCGCGACCGCTTCAGCGCGCCGGAGCTGGCCCTGATCGACCGGATCGTTCCCTGGACCCGGACGGTGCGCCCGGGGCGGACCCGCTGGCGCGAGCACGAGGGCGACCTGATGGAGCTGGCCCTGGCGCACCAGGCGCACTTCGTCCTGAAGCCGAGCCTGCTGCACGGCGCGCTGGGGTTCCATGCCGGCTGGGCGCTGAGCCCGCAGGAGTGGCGGGCCCAGCTGGAGAGCGCGGCGCAGGGCCCGTACGTGATCCAGGAGAGGGTAAAGCCCAGCCGGCTCGACCTCGCCTGGCAGCGTCCGGACGGGGTGAGGCTCGAGCCCTCGGCCCTGAACTGGGGCATCTTCGTCATCGACGACCGCCTGGGCGGCGGCATCGTCAGGGTGACGGCGGAGGACCAGCCGGTGATCAGCATGGGCACCGGGGCGGAGATAGCCTGCTGCTTCTGGCGCGAATCCTGAGCCCCAGCCGGCTGGGTCGCAGCTACGTCCAGCTCTGGCTGGCCAGCACCGGGGCCTACCTGGGCAACGGCGTGATGCTGGCCGCGGCCCCGCTGCTGGCGGCGTCGCTGACCCAGGACGCGCGGCTGGTCGCCGGCCTGACCGTGTCGCTCACCCTGCCCTACGTGCTCTTCGGGCTCCCCGGGGGAGTCCTGGTCGACTGGCTCGACCGGCGGCGCCTGATGTACGCCGTCAATCTCGTCCGCGGGACCGTCACCGCGGCGGCCGCGCTGCTCGCCTTCCTGGGATGGGCCAACATCTTCCTGCTCTACGGGCTCTTCTTTTTGATCGGCATCGGGGAGACCATCTTCCGCAACGCGGCCCAGTCGATCGTGCCCTCGCTGGTCTCGACCAGATCCCTGGCTCGAGCCAACGGCGGCCTGCTGATGGGCGAGATCATGGGCACCGAGTTCGTCGGCCCGCCGCTGGGCGGCTTCCTCTTCAGCGCCGGGATCACGCTGCCACTGACGGTCAACGCGGCCACCTTCGGCATCGGCGCGGTCCTGCTGATGGCCATGCCGCCCCCGCCGGCGCGCCCCAGGTCAGAGGACCGCCGGCGGGCCTTCCTGCCCGCCATCGCCGAGGGAATGTCGTGGCTGGCGCGGGAGCCGCTGCTGCGCGCGCTCGCCGTGGTCACGGGCGCCATCAACCTGACCACCTCCGCGGTGATCGCGATCATGGTCCTCTACGCCCGCCAGCGCCTCCATCTCGGCGGCGCCGGCTACGGGCTGCTCCTCAGCTGCGGCGCGGTGGGCAGCATCGCCGGATCGATCGCCGCGCCCTGGGCTGCCCGCGTGCTCGGCCCGGGCCGCACCCTGGTCACCGCGCTGGTCCTCCTCGCCATCTCGCCGGCGGTGATCGCCGCGACCTCGAACCGGATCGTCACCGGCGCGATGCTGATGCTGGCCGGGGTGGGCAACCTGGGCTGGACCGTGGTCGCCATGTCGCTGCGCCAGGCGATGATCCCGGACCACCTGCTGGGCCGGGTCGGGAGCGTCTACCGGCTGATCGCCTGGGGATCGCTGCCGCTGGGGGCGCTGATGGCGGGGTTCCTGGCCCACGCCCAGGGCATCCAGTCGCCCTTCTGGGCCAGCGCCGCGATGCTCACCGTCCTCTCGCTTGTGATCTACCGGCTGGCCCGGTCCGGCGCCATCGAACGAGCCCGCGTTTTCGTGGCATGAGGGCTCGATGCCGGCGGGTGCGGGTCGGGTGAGCGTTCAGAACCGCAGCACGGTGGCCGGTGAGCATAGCCTCGCGCCTGAGGACGAGGCGGACCTGCTCCGGCTGGCGGCGGGCCTGGTCGCCATCCCCTCGGTCAGCCGCTCGGAGGAGGCCCTGGCCGGCTTCGTCGAGGCCCGCCTGCGCGCCCGCGGCCGCGGACTGAGCGTCGATCGCATCGGCAACTGCGTGGTTGCCCGCACCGGCCGCGGACTCGCCCGCCGGGTGATCCTGTCCGGCCATCTCGACACCGTACCCGGGGTGCAGGGCGCCCGCGTCGAGGACGATGAGCTGACCGGGCTGGGCGCCGTCGACATGAAGGGCGGGCTGGCGGTGATGCTCCTCCTGGCCGAGCAGGTGGAGAGCAATCCGTGCGACACTACCTTCGTCTTTTACGACGGTGAGGAGTTGGGCTCCGAGCGCAGCGGGCTGACCCGGCTCTTCGCGCAGCGGCCCGACCTGGTCGCCGGGGACTTCGCCGTGGTCCTCGAGCCCACCGGCAACTGGCTCGAGGCGGGATGCCAGGGGACGGCGGTCTTCGAAGTCGTCTTCAACGGCAAGCGCGCTCACTCGGCCCGCCCCTGGCTGGGAGTGAACGCCGTCGCGCGGGCGGTGCCCGCGCTCAACCGGCTGGCCTCCTGTTCGACCGTGACCGAGGAGGTGGAAGGGCTGCTCTACCGGGGGTCGCTGCAGGTGGTCGGGCTGCAGGCCGGGGTAGCGACCAACGTCCTTCCCGACGAGTGCATCATCCAGGTCAGCCGCCGCTACGCCCCGTCGCACACGCTGGAGGAGGTGACGGACGAAGTCCGCCGGCTGGCCGACGGGGCGGACCGCCTTACGGTGCTGCGGAGCTCTCCGGCGGGGCGTCCCAGGCTAGATCATCCCCTGGTCGCTGCCTTCCAGCGTGACCTCGGCCTGCGCGTGAGACCCAAGCTGGGCACCACCGACGTCGGCCGCTTCTCGCTGGTCGGGATCCCCGCGGTCAACTTCGGTCCGGGCTCGGCCGAGATGGCGCACACCTCGCACGAGGTGCTGAGCGCCAGTGCCCTGAGTAGATCCTTCCAGGGCCTGAGCAGGTTCCTCGGCCTGAAGGAGGAGTGATCGTTGGGCGCTGTCACCCAGCTGTCGTCGCTATCTCTGGCGGCTATCGACTCCGGACAGCTGACGGTGGCCATGGTTGGACTGGCTGGCGTAATCGTGGGGGCGTCGATCGGTGCCTCGGCGACCCTCTGGCTGAGCCGGCGATCCGAGGTTGCGGCAATCAAGCTACTCTACTTCGAGCTTCAGGAAAACGAGCGGACCCTATCCATGCTCCGAGAGAGTCGAGAAGCTGGTGGCCATTCCCTATCACGTGGAGTATGGGATGAGTACCGGCTGCTTCTGGCCGGGCCCTTGAAGGTCGACGAGATCGAGGCTCTCGAAACCGTCTACAGGAAGCTGTGGCCCGATGCGGTGGCCATCTGCAAATCGCAGCAGCGGGTCAACCAACGCTTGGGCTGGCAGGACGTGAGGCATGTCTCCTCGACGGGTGTGAAGGATGCCGGCTGCGCCCAGGCCAGACTGCTCACGCGGCTAAAGCAGACGGAGTCCTACTTCACGGAGGCGCGAGGTATCGTGGGCGCGCGCCTAACGCGAATCGACTACGGCATCGCCTCCTCCCGGCTGATCTTATGGTCGTTAATCGTTGTGGCGGCGATTCTGGCCATGGTCTGGCGGTCGGTGCTTCAGAGCGCGACGCTAGTCTTTGCTGTCCTTCTCTGGTTCTTGGTTGAGGTCGGTCTTCAAATACTCCTCACGCGAAATCGTCGGCGGGTCGAACGGCAGGTCAGGAGTCTTCGCTGACAGACAGCTGTCACGACCGCGGCGCATCCTTACTATTGCGTGTCAGCCAAGGAAGGATTCGACGGCGGCGACGAAGTCCTCCGGCCGGTCGAGGTGCACCATGTGTCCCGCGCCCCTGACCTGGACGATGCCGGCCCGGGGCATGGCACGCCTCACCTCGTCGATCACCGTCTCGTCCGCGATCGAGGCTGGAAAGCCCGCCGCCGACCGGTCGCCGAGGATCACGAGCGTGGGGCACTGGATGCGGGCGACCACGGGCCGCCAGTCCCAGAAGTAGCCGAGCGAGCCCTCTCCGTAGATGGCCATGGAAAACTCCCGCTGGCCGTCGACGAAGGCGGCGCACTCCTGCTCGGACCAGCCGGGCTGGCGCTGCCGGGTCTGGGCCAGGACGGCGTCGCGCGGCGCCGCGCGCAGGCGATCGAGCCAGATCCGGGCGCCCTCGCGCATCTGCGCTTCCTGCGCCGGCGGGCGCGGCGTCGCCGGAGCGCCGACCGCCTCCTCGAGCACGAGCCGGCGAACGAGGTCAGGCCGCCGGGCCGCCAGCTCGGCCGCGATCCGGCCCCCGAGCGAGTGGCCGGCGATGTCGAGCGGCTGGTCGGAGAGCTGCGGCACGAGCGCCTCCACGTCGGCGAGGTAGTCCAGGTCCCGGTATCCCGACGCCGGCCTGTCCGACTGCCCGTGCCCGCGCGCGTCCGGCGCGATCGCGCGACGCCGGCGGGCGAAGGCTTCCGCCGCGCGCCCCCAGGTGCGCGCGTTGGCGCCGATCCCATGCAGCAGGAGCAGCGGCTCGCCCTGGCCGAGCTGGTAGCAATGCAGCTGAATGCCGTCGACGCGGAGGGTTGAGGCGTTCCAGGCGGCGGGCACGGCGAGCATTGTAGGGACCTCGACGCGGGTCCTGGGCGATGATGTCCGAAATCCGCTAGCAGGTGGCGCCGGGCGCCGTCACAATGGAAGCCATGATCGAGAGCTTCGAAGTCTGTTACCGGGCGGTGCGCAGCCGCGATCGGCGCTTCGACGGCCGCCTGTTCACCGCGGTCACGTCGACCGGGATCTACTGCCGCCCGAGCTGTCCGGCGCAGACGCCGAAGCCACAGAACGTACGCTTCTACCGCTCGGCCGCGGCGGCGGAGGCGGCCGGCTTCCGGGCCTGCAAGCGCTGCCACCCGGACCGCCTGCCGGCGGCGACGCCGGCGAACGGGCAGGGCGACCTGCTCGGCCGGGCGCTGCGGCTGATCGCGGACGGTTCCATGGACGAGCTCGGCGTCCGTGGGCTGGCCCGCGTCCTGCGCATCACGCCGCGGCACCTGCATCGAGAGCTGGTGGCCCGGGTCGGGGCGGGCCCGCTGCAGCTGGCCCGGACGCGCCGGGCCCAGACGGCGCGCCTTCTGATCGACCGCACGGCGATGCCGCTGACCGAGGTGGCGATGGCGGCGGGATACGCGAGCATCCGGCAGTTCAATGCCAGCGTGCGGGAGGTCTTCGGCCAGACTCCGAGCGGCCTGCGCCGATCCGGCGCGCCGGCGCTTCCGGGCGAGGGGCCCGTTGTCCTGCGGCTCTCCTACCGCTCGCCGTTCGACGGGGCGGGCCTGTTCGCCTTCCTCGGACCGCGGGCGATCCCGGGCGTGGAGGAGGTCGCCGACCGGCGCTACCGCCGCGTCGTGAGAACCGGCCGCACGACCGGGATCATGGAGCTGGACGCCCGGGATGGGGGAGGCGTCGTCTTGCGCCTCTACCTGGACGACCTCCATGATCTCGAGAGGCTGGTGCAGGCGGCGCGCACCCTCTTCGACCTCGACGCGGAGCCGGCCGCGATCAACGACGTCCTCGCCGGCGACCGCGCGCTCCGGCCGCTGGTCCTGCGACGACCCGGGATCAGGGTGCCAGGCGCGGTCGACGGCTTCGAGATGGCGGTGCGAGCGGTGCTCGGGCAGCAGGTTTCGGTGAGCGGTGCGACCACGCTGGCCGGCCGGCTGGTCGACCGCCTCGGCGACCCGCTGCCGCACGCGAACGGCGGATTGACCCACGCCTTCCCGACCGCGGATCGCCTGGCCGCCGCCGACCTGCGCGGCCTGGGGCTGACCGGGGCGCGCGCCGCGACGCTGCGGGCGCTGTCACAGGCGGTTGCGGAAGGGCGCCTCGACCTGAGCGCCGCGGCGGACCGCGAGCGGACCGGGGCCGCGCTCCTCCAGCTGCCCGGCTTCGGGCCCTGGACCGTCGCCTACCTGGGGATGCGGGCGCTGCGCGATCCGGACGCGATCCCCATCACCGACCTCGGCATCCGCCGGGCGCTGGACCGGCTCGGCATCGTCGCCGCCCCGCGTCAGCGGATGGCCCGCGCCGAGCGCTGGCGTCCCTGGCGCGCCTACGCCGCGATGCACCTGTGGAGCAGCCTGGCAACCATGAAGGAGGAAGCACGTCGATGAGCAGGAACGCCTCGACCACGATCGACACCCCGATCGGTCCCTTCACGATGATCGGCGGCGAGGACGGACTGATCGCCGCCGGGTTCACCCCGAGGGCGGAGGAGCTGCTCCCCAGCCCGGGCGACAGCGGCGCCCTGGCTGCCCTGGCAGACCTGGGACCGCTGTCCGGCGCGGCCGCCCGCTACTTCGAAGGCGAGCTCGACGCGATCGACGAGATCCCCGTCCGGCAGCCGGGCAGCGGTTTTCAACAGGCAGCCTGGAGCGCGATGCGCGGCGTCCCGGCCGGGCAGACGATCAGCTACCGGGAGCTGGCGGGCCGGAGCGGCACCGGCTCGGCCCGGGCCGCGGGTTCGGCCTGCGGGCGCAACGCGGTCGCGCTCTTCGTGCCCTGCCACCGCGTGGTCCAGTCAGGCGGTGGGCTGGGCGGCTATTACTGGGGACTCGATCGTAAGCGCTGGCTCCTCGAGCACGAGCGCGCGCTGATAACCCTCCCCCTCGACGGGGGAGCGGGCGTTCTCATAACGCCCGCTCCGTGAGTCCGCCGGAGGCATTCTTGACCCAGGTGGGTGGGGGTGTTAGGAGTTAGCCTGGACCCCGTACAGCGTCAGCGCTGAGGAGCTGGAGAAGCTCTCGGTCGATCGTCCGCTCAGCGGATCGACCTGCCAGACCGCCGGACCGTCCGGGCTCGAGGCATAGAGCCAGGCGCCGTCGGGACTCGAGACCAGGGTCGCGACCCGCGCATCCTTCAGGATCCGGTCTCGCAGGCTCAAGCTCGCGACGTCGATGGCGACCAGCCCCTGCCCCGCGGAGGCGTAGAGCGTGCGCCGGTCCCTGGAGAGCGCGGCGGCGCCGAACGGCATCGTGGTCTTACCGGCAAGCGGCGGGAACGATGCGGTGCGCGTGAGGTCCAGCGGCCCACCGGCCAAACGGATCTCGGCCGCCAGTCCGAGCGCGGGGTTCACGGCGTAGAGCGTCCTCCCGTCCGGCGCTGCCGCGAGACCCCACTGCCGCTGGGCCGCGCGGTCCGACTTCGGCCCGGGCAGGTCGATGCACCAGGCGAGGCCGTTGCTGAGGTTCAGGGCGTGGATGAAGGCGCCCGTGCTGGCGCTGTCGTAGAGGCTGAACTGCCAGCCGCCGTCGGGGCTGAAGACGCCCGCGATGCGGACCCCGGACATGGCCGCGCTCGCCGCCTCTCGCTTGTCGATCACGATCCGCGGGTCGAGGGCGCCCGCTCGCAGGTCGTAGCGGCGGACCCGGTAGCGGCCGGGATCGGTCACGGCCAGGCTCTCGATCAGGAAGAGATTGCCGGCGTCATTGGAGATGCCGTCGAAGGTGAAGTCGCCGCGGAGACTCACTTCGCGTCCGGCCCCGTTCATCGAGGTGTCGACCACCAGGAAGTCACTTGTGCCGCCGCCCTGGCGCTGCAGCACCAGCCAGCGCCCGTCCGGGGAGAGCCCGCCCGGGTCGCCGCGGAAGTTGGCGGTCGGCAGCCGGTAGCGGGCGCCGATGGGCATGCGCCGGAGGGCGGCGCCGGTCTGGGTGTCGATGGCGGTCAGGGTGGACTGGCCCGGTCCGGTCGAGACCGTGTAGAGGCGGGACCAGTCGGGGGAGGGCGTTCCCATGGGCAGCTCGCGCACCACCGACCCGGTGCCGGCCTCGTAAAGTCGCAGCGGCGATGCCGGCGAGCCGTCCGCGGCGTACAGGTGGTATCCCGTGGCCGGGCTGGAAGGCCCGGGTGAGCTCACCGTCCGCAGCCCCGCGCACCCCGACAGGACCATGAGCACGATCGCAGAGCCGGCGAGCGCCGGAACGGTTCGCATTCCTACCACCTCCTTGAAGTGCTACACCTCCGGCCCGCCCTCGGTTCCGGCGACCGCCGCGCCGCCGCCCGGCGGCGGGCAGGGGGTCAGCGCAGGGAGGCTGCGACGGCCAGCGCCTGCTCCTTGCCGATGTCCGCCTCGATCCGCAGCAGCAGGGAGCCCTGGTTCCAGATCAGGGTGTTGCCGGCCAGGCGGTAGGTGTCGTCGACCACGTCCCCCTTCGGATCGAGGTAGAGGAAGCCGTGGGGCGAGCCGCTCACCCAGAAGCCTGGCTGGCGGTCGACCGACACCTGCTCCAGGGTGGCGTCGGGCCCCAGCATCTTCTCCATGAAAGCGCTCTGCAGCTTTCCGGGAAACTCGATCAGCAGCAGCCCGACGCCGGTATGGGCCGACTCCGGGAGGCCGGCGCGCGGCAGGTAGACGAGGGCGACGGCCTGGCGGCTGGACGGATTGAGCAGGTAGACCTGGTCGGGCTCTCCCAGGCTGGCGGGGAGGAGCACCGGGTAGGGGACCGCGGCGCGCGCCTGGGCCAGGGTCACCTCGTTCCCCAGCGCCAGGCGCCGGCCAAGGGGTCCAGTATTCGACGGCCCGGCGCTGGGCGTGAGCGGCACCCGCTGGACGATCAGCCCCCGCAACCCGAGGAAGCCGGCGATGGCGTCCCGGCTGGGGGGAAAGGCGACCAGCGCGGCAATGACGACCACCGCGATCGCCGCCGCCGCCAGCAGGGTAGAAGGCCAGGCGGATCGATGCGGCGCGGGCGCCAGCAGGGCGCGACGCCAGAATGGTCGAGGCGCTCCCGCCTGGCGCGCCCGCCGGCCGACGGCGGCGGCCAGGTTGGCCGCACCCGGGTAGTCGAGGTGTCGTCCCAGGTCCTCCAGCCGCCGCTCCAGGTCGATCACTCAGCCGCCCCTGTGATCGCGACCTTGAGCCGATCGAGGGCCCGGGACAGGCGCGACTTGACCGTGCCCACCGGGCTGCCGATGACCCGGGCTGTCTCCTGTGTCGTCAGCTCCAGGAAATAGCGGCAGGCGATCACCAGGCGATCGTCGTCGCGCAGCCGGTTGACGGCGCGGAGGAGCTGTTCGCGCTCCTCCGCGGCCTCGGCCTGCGCCTGGGGAGATGGGGCCGCACCTCCAGCACGCAGGTCGTCCTGGATCCGGACCCGCAGCCGATCCTGCCGTCCTGCCCGGCGGCGCTGGTTCTTGGCCTCGTTGGCCACTATCTGGAGCAGCCAGGGGCGGAACTCGCTCCCGGGGCGAAAACCGCGCAGCGCTCGATAGGCCTTGAAGAACGCCTCCTGCGCGGCGTCTTCCGCGTCGGCCTGCGAGCCGACGATCACCCAGGCTGTTCTCACTGCCACGTTTGCATAGCGTTCCACGAGTTGCTCGTAGGCGTTCACCTCGCCGCGCTGCGCCCGGTCGATGAGAATGCTGTCGTCCAGTGGCCGGCCCTCCACGGAGCGAGCTGTCCCTTCTACACCGCGCGGCCGGAGCGCGTTCCCGTGCTTACAGCAGCGCCTGCGCCAGGGCCCGCCACTCAGGCATCGGAAGCACCGACCGGTCCTCGGTCAGGACCTGGATGCAGACGTGGTCGGCGCCCGCCCGCAGGTGATCCGTGATCCTTTCCTGGACCGTCTTGACGTCGCCCCAGGCGACGATCGAGTCGACCAGGCGGTCGCTGCCGCCGTCCTGGAGCTCGGCGTCGGCGTAGCCGAGGCGGCGCAGGTTGTTGGCGTAGTTGGGCAGCTTCAGGTAGGCCCGGGTGTAGGCGCGCCCGATGGCCCGCGCCTTCTGCGCCTGGCCTTCCAGGACCACGGCCTGCTCGGGAGCGAGGAGCGGGCCCTGGCCCAGGATCCGCCGGGCTTCGACCGTGTGCTCGACCGGAACGAAGTAGGGGTGCGCTCCCCAGGACCGGTCGCGCGCCAGCTCCAGCATCCTGGGGCCGAGCGCCGCCAGCACCCGCGGCGGCGGCTGCGCCGGCCCGACGCCGTGAAAGGGCGCCGAGTCCATCGCGTCCAGGTAGGCGCGCATGGTTGCGACGGGCCTCTCGTACTGATGTCCGCGCGGCTCGACCAGCCGCGGGTGGCTGACGCCCAGGCCGAGCAGGAAGCGATCGGGGAAGGCCTCGGCCAGCGTCTTCTGGCCGGCGGCCATCGCGGCCGCGTCGCGGGCGTAGATGTTCGCGATCCCGGTGGCGTAGACGATACGCTCGGTGGAGGAGAGCAGGATGCCGGCGTAAGCGAACGGCTCCCGCCGCGTCGCCTCACCGATCCACAGCGTCCCGTAGCCGAGCGCCTCCAGCTCGGCGGCCGCCTCCCTGGCCCGGGCCGATGGTTGAAAGTCGAGCGCGGTCGTCCAGATGCCGATCCTGCCAGGATTCATGACGGCCGTATAGTAACGGGAGGCAGGGCCAGGTGTACCCGTTCGAGCGGTTCAGCCAGGACGCGAAGGCGGTGCTGACGCTCGCCCAGGAGGAAGCGGAGCGCGAACAGCACTCCCACATCGGCACCGAGCACGTGCTGCTGGCGCTGACCCGGCAGCAGGGCCTGGCCGGCCGGACGCTCCAGTCCCTCGGCGTCGGCGAGGCCGACCTGCGCGAGGCGATCAAGTCGGCGCTGGGCAAGGAGCAGCGTCCCGTGATCCAGCAGATCGCCCCCACCTCCCGCGTCAAGCGCGTGATCGAGATCGCCTTCGAAGAGGCGCGTCGTGAAGACAGCAGCCACGTGGGCACCGACCACCTTCTCCTGGCCCTGGTGATCGAAGGCGAGGGCATCGCGGCGCACGTCCTGATCGACAGGGGGATCACCGCGGACCGCCTGCGCACCGAGATCCAGCGGCAGCGCGAGGGTGGCGCGCCCGAGCGCTGGAGCGCACCGCCCCAGGCGGTGCCCATGGTCCGGCACCTGGACCTCAGGGACGGCCAGGGCAGGACGCTCGGCATCGACGCCACCTTTACGGGTTTCAGCCTTGAGGAGTGCGACGCGATCGAGGCGCGGCTGCGCCAGGCGCTGGGGGGCTAGCTCCCTCAACCGGCGCCAGCCGGTTTAATGCCTATCGATGGCTGCGCAGGCGCTTCCCATTCCCCGCTACGGCGTCCGCTCCCTGGCCGAGCTGATGCCCTCCATGCTGAGCGCGCTGGGAGTCGGCGGTTTCGCCAACCCGCTGGCGCTGTCGCCCGTTTCCCGTGCCGTCCTCTTCCTGGTCGACGGGCTGGGGGACGAGCAGCTGCGGTCGCACTCCGGGATCGCCCCCTTCCTGAGCGGGCGGCGAGGCGAGCCGCTCAGCGCCGGCTTCCCCGCCACCACCGTCGCCAGCCTGGGTTCGGTCGGTACGGGCCTGACTCCCGGCGAGCACGGACTGGTCGGCTACACCTTCGGACTCACGGGCTACGACCGGGCGATCAACGTACTGAGCTGGTCGCTCTACGGGCTGGGACCTCAGGTCGACCTCCGCCAGGCGATCGTTCCGGAGCGGTTCCAACCGCTTCCGACGGTCTTCGAGCGGGCGGCCGCGGACGGCCTGGAGATGACCCTGCTGGGGAAGGCGATCTTCGCCGGCTCAGGCTTCACCCGGGCCGCGTTCCGGGGAGCTCGGCTGCGCACGGCGGAGACGCTCGAGGCGCTGGTGGGGGAGGTGGGACGTGCCCTGCAGCCGGCTCCGAGCTTCGTCTACGCCTACTACGCCGGGCTGGATGCGGCCGGGCACGTGTCCGGGGTCGACTCGCCCCAGTGGCGGACTCAGCTGGAGCAGGTGGACTCAGCCGCGGAGCGGATGGCCGCCCGTCTCCCTCCCGGGACGCTGCTGCTGGTCTGTGCCGACCACGGCATGGTGGACCTCGCCGAGCACCAGCGCCTGGACCTCGAGGACGAGCCGGCGCTGGCCGCGGGCGTCCGGATGCTGGCGGGCGAGGCGCGGGCGCGTCACATCTTCACCCAGCCCGGGGCCGAGGCCGACGTGCTTGCCGCCTGGCAGGCCCGCCTCGGGGACCGGATGGTGATCTGGCCGCGTGAGGAGGCGATCGCGCTCCAGCTCTTCGGACCCAGGGTCCCTGACCCGGTGCGGCCGCGGATCGGCGACCTGGTGGCCGCGGCCCAGGGCCCGGTGGGGATCGTCCAGCGTGCGGTCGACCCGGCGCAGGGCCGCTTCCGCGGCCACCACGGGTCCTACACCCCGGCCGAGCAGCTGGTGCCCTTCGCCACCGTCAGCCGTAGTTGATCATCACGTTCTTGACCTGGGTGTAGGCGGCGATCGCCTCCATTCCCTGCTCCCGGCCGAAGCCGCTGCGCTTGAAGCCGCCGAAGGGGAGGTGGGCGCTGCCCTCGGCGCTGTAGCCGTTGATCCGGACCTGCCCCGCCTTGACCTCGGCCGCCACGGTCAGGGCTCGGTGCAGGTCGCGGGTCCAGATCCCGGTGACCAGTCCGTAGGGCGTGCCGTTGGCGATCGCGATCGCCTCCTCCATGGTCTCGAAGGTGGTGACCGTGAGCACCGGTCCGAAGATCTCCTCCTGCTCCACGGTGGTACCGGGCGCGACCTGGTCGATCAGCGCCCTGGCGCACGCCGGTGGCGACGAAGCCGAGGATGCGCTCCATCTGGGGTGCGCTGATCACCGGCCCCATGTCGGGGTTGTCGAGGCCGCGGCCCAGCCGCATGGCGCGCATCACCCCGGCCGCGTGCTCGACCACCTCGGCCTGGGCGCGCCGCTCGACCAGCAGCCGTGCCGGAGCGGTGCAGGTCTGGCCGGCGTTCTGCAGGATGACCCGGGCCGCGCTGCTCCCGGCCTGGGCCAGGTCGGCGTCGGCGAAGACGATGTTGGGCGACTTCCCGCCCAGCTCCAGGGTGACCGGGACCACGTTGTCGGCCGCGGCCTTCATCACCGCGATCCCGGTCGGCACGGATCCGGTGAAGGTGATCTGGTTGATCCCGGGATGTCCGGCCAGTGCCGCGCCGGCCACCTCGCCCAGGCCGGTGACCACGTTGAAGACCCCCCTGGGCAGCCCGGCCTCGAGCGCCAGCTCGGCCAGGCGAAGCGTCGAGAGGACGGCTTCCTCGGCCGGCTTCAGGCGAGCGCCGGGGCGATGCCGCGGGCGGCCAGGCGGAGGGGATAGTTCCAGGGGATGATCTGGGCGCAGACCCCGAGCGGCTCGCGGACGGTGTAGTCGAGCATCGAGGGTCCGAGCGGGATGCTGGTCCCGAAGACCTTGTCGGCCGCCCCCGCGTAGTACTCGAAGAACTGGGCGGCCGCCTCGGCGTCCGCCTCCGCTTCGCGCAGCGGCTTGCCCACGTCGGTGCTCTCCAGCGCCGCCAGGTCGGCGCGGCGCTCCCGGATCAGGGCCGCCACCCGGTTGAGTAACTGGACCCGCTTCAGCGGCGCCGTCCTGGACCAGACGCGGTCGAATGCCTCGCGGGCGTTCTCGACCGCCGTGTCGACGTCACGTCCATCTCCCCGGGCGATGCGGGCCAGCGGCCGGCCGTTCGCCGGGTCCAGGGTCTCGAACCACTCGCCCGAGGCGGCCTCGACCCGCTGCCCTCCGATCAGCATCCGTCCGTCGAGGGTGGCTGAGGACATGGCTGGA
>VBIC01000096.1 GCA_005881425.1 Chloroflexota bacterium
CAGGACCAGGACCGCCTGGCCGCTGGAGTGGACGGCCTGGTCGGCGGGAAGGGGGAGGACCCGCCGGTCGATCCAGCAGAGGGCGTAGCTCAGGGCCAGGGTCCAGCTGTAGCGAGGGTCCGGGCGGCGCTCAGCGATCCAGGCCATGCCGACCGCCAGCGGCAGGAGCAGCGTCACCAGGTGATGCTGCCAGGTCACGCTCGACACCATGAGCAGGGCCGTGACGGTTGCCGCCGTGCCCAGCCGCAGCTGCCAGGCCTGATCGCCGCCCAGTCCCGATCGCCAGAAGGTGAGCCCGAGCACGGCGAGCGCCGCCGTTGCCACCACGGCTTCGCCGACCTGGACCGTAAAGACGCCGAAGGCCGTGGGAAAGAGGGCCACGAATCGGCTTACCAGGCCGTCGATCGAGGCGTTGTCCCAGTTGGAATTACCTAGTCCGATGCGGGGGAGGACGACCGTGAAGAACTGCCAGCTGCCGGGCGCTGCCGCCATCGTGACCGCGGTCAGGCCGCCGAGGAGCGCGGTCGCGCTCAGCGCCGCCCGCCACCTTCCCAGTCGGACCAGGAGCGGGACGAGGAAGACCGGGATCACCTTGAGCGAGGCTGCCAGGGCCAGGAAGAGGCCAGCCGCCGCCGAGCGCCGTCGCAGCGCCGCCCAGAGCGAAGCGGCCAGGAGGAGAAGCCAGACGCTCGCGACCTGCTGGAACTTGACGTCGATGTAGACCGGCATGAAGGCCAGGGCGCCGGCGATGAAGAGCCGGCGGCCCGCCGGCGGCAGCTCGGGGTTGATGCGCAGGAGGAGCCACAGAGAGGCGAGGAAGGCGGCGTGGACCACGAGCAGCCAGATGCGGCCGGCGGCCACCAGACCCAGGCTGGTGAGAGGGGCCAGGACCAGAGCGAAGAGGGGAGGATAGATGTAGGCGACGCTCCAGGCCTGCGTGCCCCAGGTCCGCTTGAACTCGCCGTAGATGTCGCCCCCCTGGGCCGCCGCCTGGGCGCCGCCGAAGTAGCTCTGGAAATCGAAGCGCAGCGCCTGCGCGTCGAGGCTGATCCAGTTGGAGAGCGACCAGGCTGCGTAATAGGCGGCCAGCAGCGCCAGGAGCGAGGTGATGACGAGGAGCCGGAAACGAGGCTGGTAAAGCGTGCGGACGCCGATCCAGCGTCTCACGCCGCGGCTCCCTGGACAGCGGCCGGCCTGCCCGCCTTAAGGGCACTGCGGTGCCAGGCGACGACCAGCATGGCCACCGGGATCGCGGTGAATCCGTTGAAGAATCCGATACGCGCGCCCAGGAAATAGAGGAAGGGGAAAAGCGCGAAGGCCCAGACCGTCGCCTCCAGGAGGTGGTCGCGCCAGCCGCTGCCGTCCGGCCGCAAGAGCGTGAGCACGACCGGCGTCAGCAGGACCAGGTCGTAGGACTGGACGAAGGGTAGAGCCGCAAGCCAGAGCAGGAGAAGGCTGAGGCCGCGGTTGTCGCCGTGGGCGCGGCGCACCGCCCACCACCCGTAGGCAGCCGCCAGCGCCAGTGCCAGGGCGAGCGCGACCGTCCTGGCCGGTCCGCTGAGTCCGGGGAAGAAGAAGCTCTCCAGGGACGAGATGTCCGGCTGCGGGCCCTGCACCGCCTGCCACATCCGGGGGACCTGCAGGGGCCAGGCGAAGAACCCCTGGCCCAGCCAGGCGAAGGCGTAGAGGAAGGCGACCGCGGTCCCGCCCAGGAACCCGGCCAGGATCCGGCGGGCCACGGCCGGCTGCAGCAGCATGACCACCAGACAGAGCGGCAGGCCGATGTTGGGCTTGATCCAGGACAGGGTCAGCAGGAGCCCGCCCAGGATGGGACGACCGCCCCTGGCGAACGCCCAAGCGCCGGCCAGGCCGAAGAAGACGAGGGCTGAAACCTGTCCCATGAAGAGGTTGAGGAAGCCGATGGGCGAGAGGATGACGCAGAGCGCCGCCAGGCGCCGCCGCCGGGTGGTCCAGCCGAGGCTCCGCCCGCAAAGGAGGGCGCCGCCCGTGATGGCGGCCAGGAGGAGCCCGTCGAAGGCGGCGAAGGCCGCCTGCCAGGGGAGTGCCGTCAGGGGTTCCAGGGCGGCGGCCAGCCAGGGGCCTTCCGGGAAGGCCAGGAAATAGAAGTAGGCGGGATCACGAGGTTGAAGGTGCGACGGCGCGTTGTAGAGCCGGTCTTCGGCGCGGGCCAGCGCCCCCCAGTCGTATGGACTGGCGCCCTCTTTTGCGACCTGCGCTGCGGCGTAAAAGACACGAAAGTCCTGGCCCGCGGTGCTGGAGACGGCGAACTGCCGAGCGTAGGCGATGGTGAGGGCCAGCAGGAAGACGATCAGCAGGCGCAGACGGAAGCGGGCCCGCGCCTCGGCGCGGGCGGAGGCGGCTCTCATCCCCGGCTCTGCTCAGCGTAGAGGCGGTTCTCGGCGTTGTCGCGCATCAGGATCACCGCCTGCCCGTAGGTGCCCAGCTCGAACCAGCCAGGCCGCCCAGGCGGGTTCGCCTGGCGCAGGGTCGTGATCAGCGGGTCGTCGGCCTTGAAGATCACCCAGTTGACGTCGTAGTGGTCGAGCAGGTCGGGCTCGGCCGGGGTGATGTAGACGATCCGTGCGTAATCCTCCAGCAGGCGGTCCCCGGTCACGGCGGCGTCGCCGAAGACGAAGACGGGCTGTTTGGGATAGAGGCGGTAGATCAGATATCCGCCCCAGCCGTACTGGTTGAGCATGTGGCCCGGCGGGGGATGGGCGTTGAGGAAGTTGGCGGCGGCGATCGGGTAGTCGCGGGCCACCAGGGAGCCGTCGGTACGCTCGCTGAGCGCCGGCCTGATCGCGACCAGGACTGCCAGGGCCAGCACCAGGAGGACGGTCGTGTTCAGCGCCAGAGTGAGGACGTTGGCCGGGAGCGGACGGCGGCGTATCAGCGCCCCGCCCCAGCGATCCAGGGCCTGCTGGGCGCACGCCGCCAGCGCCGGCACGGCGACGACCGTGAAGAGGGGAAGGTTGCGTACCGAGTGCAGGGCCAGCGCGAGCCCGGCCAGCAGCAGCAGGAGTTGGCGCAGGTCGATCCGGCGGGCGGCGGCGAGTCCCACCAGCAGGAGGAAGATCATGGCCTCGAAGAACCAGATCTCGGGCATCTGGAAGTTGGGCGAGAACCACTCGACGATCAGCTTCTGCTGCACCGGGCTGCTCAGGGTCTGGAGCGCGTAAGGATAGATGAGCCAGCCGTTGGGGTTGACGACGGCCACGGCGATGCAGGCCAGCAGCACCAGCCCCAGCTGGCGCAGCCGGCGGATGGGCATGGCTTCCGGGCGTCGGAGCAGGAGCTTGAGTCCCTCGGCGGCAAGGGCGATCATCAGGAAGCCGTAGGCGGTGAAGAAGCCCGCGTGCAGGTTGGCCCAGACCAGGACCACCGCCGGCAGCAAGAAGAGCGCGCGGCTGCGGCCTTCGCAGAATCGCTGGATCCAGAGGTAGGTCAGCGCCGCCAGAGCGAAGGTGATCATCTGGATCCGCGGCCCCCAGATGGGGTTGGCCGCCGCCACCCCGAGGAGGACGGCGAAGGTCCGGACCAGGAAGTTGGTCCGCGGGTCGATCGCCCGGAAGACGAGCAGGAAGCCCGCGGCCGTCACCAGCCCCAGCGCCAGGTTGACGAGGGGCAGCCGTCCGGCGGCGAAGACAGCTCCCAGGAGCACCTCACTCAGCCACTCGTGGGTGATCCAGCGGTGATCGGAGACGGTGTAGGTGAAGAGGTCGTGGCGGGGCACCGCATGGTGGGCCAGGATCCAGTTGCCGGTCGTCAGATGCCACCAGAAGTCGGGGTCGGTCATGGGCTGGATCGCGGGGATCAGGAGGATGAGCAGGACGGCGCCGATGAAGAGCCGGCGCAGGTCGAACCAGCGGGCGAACGCCTGCATACGGGGCGCGCCGGCCAGACTGGGATGAGGAGGAGCGGCAGCCGGGGTCGCCACTTTAACGGGATTGTAACGGCGGTCCCCGGCCGGAATTGCGCCGCTCCTGGGCCGCGCGCCGTCGCCGGCTGCGATTCTGGCCGGTCAGAAGACGAAGGGAATCAGGCGGCGGACCCGCCGCGCGTAGGCGGCATAGGCGGGGAAGGCCGCCCGCAGGACCCGCTCCTCGTAGACCGTGCGCCGCAGCTGGGCGGCGATGAAGAGGGCCAGGACGGCGAGGTGGATGCTGAACAGCGAGGGTATGATCATGCCCAGGGCGGCGATGATCTCGCCGAAGTAGATCGGGTGCCTCACCATGCCGTAGGGTCCGGTGGTCACCAGACCCCGGGCCTCGGGCACGATGCTGAAGCGGTGTCGCAGATGGGCGACGCCGTAGATCGCCTGGACCATCCCGGCGCTGAGCAGCATGTCGCTCAGCGCGAGCACGTAGAGGTTGTCGGTGCGCCCCTCCGGCAGCAGCCACAGGCTGTAGAGGATGAGCGTGCCCAGCATGGCGCTCAGGATGGCCCCGACCGAGTGATCCTTCCCCACCGCGGAGCGGCGGATGACGTAAATCAGGAAGACGCAGGTGAAGAAGACCAGAGCCAGGACCCGGTTGATCAGGTACATGGTCGTGGCTCGATCGAGCTGGCCCGCCATCGCCTGGCGGATGCCGCCCAGGGTCAGCGAGCCCTGGATGTAGACGAGGAAGCCAAAAGCGGCAAGCGGCAGTGCCCGCCCGAAGATGAACTCGGTCCTGGTCGGCAACGAACGCGTCAACGGTCCGGAATCCGCGGATTTCCGTGCTAACATATTGACCGCCAAAATCGGTTTTGGCCGTTCCCCAGATTTCTCCTACCAGCATGAGTGCGACCAGAGCCGCGGAAGAGACCTTCGATCCGTTTGCGCTCGTCCAGCAGTCGGTGACCGCCCGCATCCAGACGGTCGAGGCCGACCTCGAGTCCGCCGATCAGAGGGCCAGGGACCTGGAATCCTCGCTGGAGCAGGCCCGGGAGCGGGCCGAGGAGGCGCGGACCATCGAAAAGCATCTCCTCAACAACCTGAAGCAGTTCTCGCCCGCAGAGGTGCGCACCACCTTCGGCAACATCCTGGAGTCCCAGCTCTCGGTCGAGCGGGCGCAGATCGAGTACCAGACCCTGGTCGGGCGGCGGGCCGAGCTCAAGGAGCAGGTCCAATTCCTCCGCTCGGCAAACCAGATCCTGATGGATCTCCAGCGGATGTATGGCGAGGACGGCGCTCACGTCACTCCAGCCGAGGGTGATAGGCAGTTTCGGGACGCGTCGCGCCAGGTCTTCCAGATCATCGAGGAGGAGCGAATGCGCATCGCCCGGGATATGCACGACGGCCCGGCCCAGTCGATGGCCAACCTGGTCCTCCAGGCGGAGATCCTGGAGCGGCTGCTGGACCGAAACCCGAAACAGCTGGTCTCGGAGCTTGCTGAGTTCAAGAACAGTGTGCGCAACGCATTGGAGGAAACGCGGCAATTGATCTTCGACTTGCGCCCGATGACGCTGGACGACCTGGGTTTGATTCCCACCCTGCGCAAGTTCATCAAGGAATACGGGGACAGGTATGGGCTTTCCACCCGGTTCAACGTGGTCGGCCAGGAGCGCCGCCTTCCGGGCAATATCGAGGGCGTTCTCTTCCGCATCATCCAGGAGGCACTGACGAACGTGCACAAGCATGCACGTGCCAAGATGGCCGAAGTCACAATGAGCCTGCAGCCAACCCGGGTGGCCGTGGTGGTCAAGGATGACGGGCAGGGTTTCGACGTTGCCAGGACAGAAGCCAACCTCCACAAGAACAAGAATCTGGGTCTCCTGAGCATGCGGGAACGGGCTGAACTGGAGAAGGGCGCGCTCGAGATTCGCAGCCAGCCTGGACGCGGCACCGAGGTGAAGGTCGAGATTCCGCTGGGGAAGCGCTAGCTGTAGTTCCCACGAAGGTTGTTGACAACTGAAGAGCCTCTCTGCACGGTTTGGGGTGTGAAAACCAGACCGACAGGAGGCTCAGATGCAGCATAGGCCGCGACTCACTCCCTTTGGAAGACTGTTGGTGGTTCAGCGAGTGATGGAGTTGGGCTGGGCCCGGGCGATGGCGGCGGAGGCGGTAGGCGTCTCGCGAGCCACGGCCTACAAGTGGCTCCGCCGCTACCGGGAGCTGGGCGAGCCCGGCTTGCTGGACCGGCCGTCTCGGCCGGGGCGCTGTCCGCATGCCCTGGCGGCGCCGACCGTGGCCCGGATCCTGCAGGCCCGCCGGCGCTGGCAGCAGGGTCCCCATCGGCTGGCGCCCCGGCTGGGCCTGGCCTGGTCGACCGTCTACGGCGTCTTGCGCCGGCATGGCGTCTCCCGGCTGAGCAACGGCGACCGCAGCACGGGGATCCCAATCCGCTACGTGCGCGAGCATCCGGGGGAGCTGCTGCACCTCGATACCAAGAAGCTGGGCCGCATTCCGCTCGGGGGCGGTCACCGCTTCCTCGGCCGCCCCGCGGCGCCCGCGCGCAACCAAGGCGCCGGCTACGACTACCTGCACGTGGCGGTGGACGACTGCTCCCGGCTCGCCTACGTCCGGCGCTGCCCTGATGAGAGCGGTCCGACCGCGGCCCCTTTCCTGCTCCAGGCGGCCAGCTTCTTCGCCGCCCAGGGCGTGCGCATCGAGCGGGTACTGACCGACCGGGCCATGGCCTACACCCTGTCCCGCGATTTCCGGCAAGCCCTCGCCCAGCTGCAGGCTCGCTACCTGGTCACCCGACCCTATCGGCCCCAAACCAACGGCAAAGCGGAGCGCTTCGTGCGCACCCTGCTCCAGGAGTGGGCCTACGCCCGCTTCTATCCCAGCAACGCCAGCCGCCAACAGCAGCTCGCTCGCTGGCTGCGCTTCTACAATCACCGCAGGCCCCATACCGCGCGGGCCGGACAGGCTCCCATCTCAGTGCTTGTCAACAAGGCTCGTGGGAACTACAGCTAGCCGGCGGTCGCCCGCTCAGGCCGCGCAGGCGGCCGCTCATCCCAGTCGTCTGTTACCGGATCGTTAGAAACTCGCCGCTAACCGGTGGCTGCACGCGCGTTGCTATGACGGCGATCCCATGCAACACTGGCATCGTCCAACGCGAGGGGTTCGGGCAGTCCGAACCACGCGAAGTCTCGCGAAAGGAGGTGAAACGCAAATGCTGACCAGCTTGTACCTCCGTCTCCGTGAGCTGCTCAACCGTGAGGAAGGGCAGGGCATGGTAGAGTACGCCCTCATTCTCGTCTTGATCGCGGTGGTCGTGATCGTGGTCCTGATCATCCTGGGCAACCAGGTCAAGAACGTCTTCTGCAACATCTCGGGCGGCCTGTCCCAGTAACTGGGCTGGGCAACCAGAGCCATGGAGAGGGTCTCCTTCGGGAGACCCTCTCTCGCGTCTGCGGCGGCGACTACGCAATTCGACGTAGTCGTCACAGCATCGTGATCCAAACGTCGCAACCGCTGCAGGAATTCAGCCAATCCGCCGTTGATTCGCTGACCGGTCGATGTAAGACTGAGGCTGTTTGAAGCGGACGTACCTTCCGACAACGCCCGCGGAAGTAAATGTCGGAAAGGAGGTGAGCCGCAAATGCTGACCAGCTTGTTCCTTCGCCTCCGTGAGCTGCTCAACCGTGAGGAAGGGCAGGGCATGGTGGAGTACGCCCTCATTCTCGTCCTGATCGCGGTGGTCGTGATCGTGGTCCTGATCATCCTGGGTAACCAGGTCAAGAACGTCTTTTGCAATATCTCGGGCGCGATGGGCCAGTAGGCCGCATCCCTCGAAAACCAAGGAGGGCTTCCTGTGCAAGGAAGCCCTCCTCTTTGTGGATACAGCATCGACAGAGCGTCACGTCCGCCTGGGGGAGTGGCGCAAAGATTTCAGGAGGTGAGTTCATTGGCGACGGAGGTCAAGCCGAAGAGCAATCGGATCCTCTTGATCTTTGGCATCTTCCTCGCCGCTCTGGCGTTCGGGCTGAATCTACTGCTCGCGCGAACTCCCAGTGGCGGCGCAGGCTTCGTTGGAGGACCCAAGAACGTCCCGGTGGTGGTGGCCCTCAAGGACATCCCCGGATCGACCGAGATCACTACCGACATGGTGACCGTGCAGAACTTCAGCACCGACCAGGCTCCCCCCTTCGCCTTCCGGGCGAAGGACAATGTGGTCGGCAAGTTCGCCAACGTGCCGATTCACCTTGGACAGGCGCTTTCTGACAACCTGCTGGTGAATACCGCCCAGGATGTCCAGGCCCCCAAGCAGGCCTACCTCTCCATCCCGAGCGGCATGGTGGCCATGCAGATTCCGACCGGCGAGCTGGTCGGCGCTGGCGGCTACATCCAGCCGGATGACCGGATCGACGTCATCGTCACCCTCGGATCTACGACCAAGACCGCGTTCAGCAACCTCCACGTCCTGCGCGTCGGCCCGGCCGGCGGGACGAACGCCCGGGGGATCTCGTCCAGCCTCACCGTGCTGGTCACCCTCAAGCAGGCGGAGGACCTCAAGTACCTGATCGACAACACCTCCTACAAGTACGTCCTCGAGTCGATCAAGGACTACGACGTGCCCGCTCCCGACACTGGCGGCGGAACCGACGTCAATTCCTTCAAGGCGACCTACCACCTGCACTAGGCACGCTGCCGCTCGACCCGGCCTCTCCAGGCCGGCTGAACCGACAAATCGAAGTTGTTGACAGGCTCCCCGCGAAATCGGAAGATTTCGCGGGGATGCCTCCTTATATGAGTAGTGGAGCCGATGCACCAGAGAGCCCATGGCTGACCTGATCAAGGTCCTGATCGTCGACGACATCCCGAGCACCCTGGACAACCTGCAGAAGCTGCTGTCCTTCGAGCCCGACATCCAGGTCGTGGGCACCGCCCCCAACGGCAAGGAGGGGGTGGAGCAGGCCCGCAAGCTGGACCCCGACATCGTCCTGATGGACGTCAACATGCCGATCGTGGACGGCATCCAGGCCACCGAGATCCTGGCCCAGGAGGTGCCCAACGCCCCGGTCATCATCATGTCGGTCCAGGGGGAGCGGGACTACCTCCGGCGGGCCATGCAGTCGGGCGCCCGCGAGTTCCTGATCAAGCCCTTCAGCGGGGACGAGCTCATCGCCAGCATCCGGCGGGTCTACCAGCTGGAGCAGAAGAAGGAGTCCTTCCTGGCCAAGACCGCGGCTCCGGAGGACCAGGCCCCGGGCCCCCAGCCCGCCGACGGCGCCCGCCGGGCCGAGCACGGCCAGGTCTTCTTCTTCTACTCGGGCAAGGGGGGGGTGGGCAAGTCCCTGATCGCCGCCAACCTGGCGGTCTCCATGGCCAACGAGACCAAGGCCAAGGTGGCCCTGGTCGACCTCGACCTCCAGTTCGGGGACGTCGGGGTGCTCCTCAACCTGGACCACTCGCAGGGGATCACCGACCTGATCGAGAACATCGAGCACATGGACCAGGAATTCATCCGGGAGGTGATGGTGGACGGGCCCTTCGGGATCAAGGTCCTCCTGACCCCGATCAGCCCGGAGCTGGCCGACCTGGTCACGGTCGACCACGTCCGCCGGATCTTCTCCGAGCTGCGCAAGATGTTCGACTACATCATCGTGGACAGCAGCTGCCACCTGGGCGAGATCAATCTGGAGGTGCTGGACCACGCCGACAGGGTGGTGGTGGTCACCTCGCTCAGCATCCCCTCGATCAAGAACACCAAGCTGGCGCTCAAGATCTTCGACTCGCTCTCGATCTCGCCCGACCGGGTGGTGCTGCTGCTCAACAAGTCGGACGCCCACTCCGAGTTCAACCGGGAGAGCGTGGAGGCCAACCTGCGCTTCCCGATCGCGGGCCAGGTCCCCAACGACGCCAAGCTGGTGATCAACTCCATCAACCGGGGCAACCCCTTCGTGACCACCCATCCGGAGTCCGAGATCAGCCAGCGGATCCGGGAGCTGGTGGCCAAGCTGATCCCCAGCTCCCCCGCCAAGGAGGCGGCGGAGCCGGCCGACAAGAAAGCCCGCAAGGGACTGTTCGCCCGGCGTTAGGACTGTAAGAGATGCCTCCAGCAAGGAACGCTTGCCTTTCGGCACCACTCTGCGTAACGCGACCCTACACACACAGTGAGGTCAGTCCCTGATGTCGCTCCTCGACCGCGTCCAGAAGCAGCAGGGCCCCGACCCCGTGGCCATCCCCGAAGGCGCCTATCAGCCCCAGGCCGGGAGCGCTCCCAGTCGCACCACGACCGCCCCTGCCGCCCGGGCCCGCACCCCGCAGGAGGTCCAGTTCGAGCGGATCAAGAACCGGCTCCAGGCCCGCCTGATCGAGAACCTGGACGAGAGCGCCGACGCCGACCGCGAGACCCGGGCCACCCAGATCACCGACACCCTGAACGAGGTCATCGCCGAGATGGGCCTGAGCATGACCAAGCCCGAGCGGCAGCGCCTGCTGGACTCGGTACTCAACGACTTCCTGGGGCTGGGGCCGATCGAGGGCCTGATCGCCGACACCCAGGTCACCGAGATCATGGTCAACGGCCCCAACCAGGTCTTCATCGAGCAGAAGGGCAAGCTGACCCTCTCCAGCGTCCAGTTCGAGTCCGAAGCCCAGCTGCGCCGGGTGATCGACCGGATCGTCTCCACCATCGGCCGCAGGATCGACGAGAGCTCGCCCATGGTGGACGCCCGGCTCAAGGACGGCTCCCGGGTCAACGTCATCATCCCGCCCCTGGCCCTCAACGGGCCGGTGCTGACCATCCGGAAGTTCTCCAAGGACCCCTACAAGATCGCCGACCTGATCCGCTTCGGGACCCTGACCGACCCCATGTCCCAGTTCGTCCGGGCCTGCGTCCGCTCCCGGCTGAACATGCTGGTCTCGGGAGGGACGGGATCGGGCAAGACCACCACCCTGAACGTGCTCTCCAGCTTCATCCCGGAGGAGGAGAGGGTGGTCACGGTGGAGGACGCCGCCGAGCTCCAGCTCAACCAGGAGCACGTTGTAACGCTCGAGTCACGGCCGGCGACGGTGGAAGGCCGGGGCCGGATCGCGATCCGGGACCTGGTGGTCAACGCGCTCCGGATGCGCCCCGATCGGATCGTGGTCGGCGAGTGCCGCGGCGGCGAGGCCCTGGACATGCTCCAGGCCATGAATACGGGCCATGACGGTTCGTTGACGACTATCCACGCCAACTCGCCGCGTGACAGTTTGAACCGCCTGGAAACGTTGGTGTTGATGGCGGGGGCGGAGCTGCCGTCCCGGGCGATCCGGGAGCAGATCTCCTCGGCCATAAACGTCATCGTCCAGCAGAGCCGGCTTCGCGACGGAACCCGCAAGATCACGGCCGTCAGCGAAGTTCTCGGGCTGTACGGGGACCAGATCAAAGTGCAGGACATATTCGTGTTCAGACAGACCGGGGTGAGCGAGGACGGAAGGGTCCAGGGCTACTTCACGCCCACCGGCATCATCCCCAAGTATTTCGACCACCTGCAGTCGTCGGGCGAAGGCGTGGCCAAGGACCTCTTCACGCCGGTGCCGGATCCTGCCGGACAAGGAGGCAAATAGGTGTCCCTTCAGCTCCTCTTCGGCGTGCTCGGCGCGATCGGTGTCCTGATCGTGGTCATGGGCCTGGCGGCCAACCGCCAGCCGGCCGAGGCCGAGCTGCACATGGACGGCTTCAACCCCGCCGCGGCGGCCGGCGCCCGCAAGGGCAGCTTCCTCGAGGGGCTGCTGGAGGGCTTCAACAAGAGCCTGACCAAGCGCGGCGGCCGGTCCTCCAGGCTGACCGAGGAGCTGGCCAAGGCCGACCTCAAGCTCCGGGTCTCGGAGTACGTGGTCCTGGTCGTGGGCCTGATCCTCCTCCTCTGCCTGGTGCTCCTCTTCCGCTTCCACAATCCGATCCTGATGCTGGTCGGCATCCCGGTGGGCTATTTCGGCCCCGGCTTCTTCATCAAGTTCCGCCAGCGGCGCCGGCTCAAGGCCTTCAACAACCAGCTGGGCGACACCATCGTCCTGCTCTCCAACGCGCTCAAGGCCGGCTACTCCTTCGCCCAGGCCATGGCCACCATCGCCAAGAGCTCCTCGCCGCCCATGGCGGACGAGTTCAGCCGGGCGGTGCGTGAGATGAACCTGGGCGTCTCGGTGGACGACGCGCTCCAGCACATGGTCAAGCGGATCGAGAGCGAGGACTTCGACCTGATGGTCACGGCCGTGCAGATCCACCGGGTGGTCGGCGGCAACCTGGCTGAGATCCTGGACACCATCGCCTTCACGATCCGGGAGCGGATCCGGATCCAGGGCGAGATCCGCACTCTCACCGCCCAGGCCCGGGCCTCCGGCTACATCATCACCGGCCTGCCCTTCGCCCTGGCCCTGATCCTGACCTTCATCAGCCCCAGCTACATCACCCCTCTCTTCCACGAGTGGCTGGGCTACGTCCTGATCGGCATCGGCCTGGTCTCCATCGCCATCGGCTACGGAATCATCAGCAAGATCACGAACATCCAGGTGTAGCCAATGAATCCCATCAGCCTCGTCTTCGCCTTCATCGCCGCCGGTGGCTTCTACATCGCCTTCCAGGCGATGACCGCCAAGCCGCGCCAGGACCTGATCGCCGAGCGGCTGGCGCAGTACCGCGACCACAACCTGACCCTGGACGAGATCGAGCTCTCGCTGCCCTTCAGCGAGCGCTTCATCAAGCCGGCCCTGGAGCGCCTGGGCAGCCTTCTGACCTCGCGCATGGCCAAGAACCGGCAGCTGGTGATCCAGAACAAGCTCAACCTGGCCGGGCGTCCCTACGGGCTGAGCGTCAACGGCTTCGAGGTGCTCAAGGTGATCGCCGGCATCATCGTGGCGGTGCTGGTCTTCGGCCTCACCGGCGTGATGGGCCTGCAGACCCTGTTCAAGTTCGGCGGCCTGGGCCTGGGCTTCGCCGTAGGCCGCTACCTGCCCGACGTCTGGCTCAACAACAAGATGAAGGGCCGCCAGAAGGAGATCCGGCTGGCGCTCCCCAACGCGCTGGACCTGCTCACCATCTCGGTCGAGGCGGGGCTGGGCTTCGACGCCGCCATCGGCCGCCTGACCGAGAAGTTCAAGAACGCGCTCTCCGACGAGTTCGCGCAGGTGCTGAACGAGATCCGGCTCGGCCGCCCGCGGCTGGAGGCCCTGGACGACATGGGCCGCCGCTCGGGGGTCGAGGAGCTGCACACCTTCATCCAGGCGCTGATCCAGTCCGAGCAGCTGGGCGTCGGTATCGCCAAGGTGCTGCGGATCCAGTCGGAGGAGATGCGCCGCCGCCGCCGTCAGCGGGCCGAGGAGCAGGCCGCACAGGCGCCGCTCAAGATGCTCTTCCCCATGATCGGCTGCATCTTCCCCACCCTGTTCATCGTCCTGATGGGCCCGGCCGTGATCATCATCATCCACACCTTCCAGCACAAGTAGATCCGGGGTTGCCGGCGCGGGGAACCCAGCGTATAATGCAAGAAAGTAGTTATGCGCCTGATTAAGCAGGACGGCACGCTGGTGGCCGAGCCGCTGGAGGTGGCGGGCAACGTGCTCACCCGGGGCCTGGGCCTGATGGGCCGGGCCGGGCTCGGCGAGCGGGGCGGCCTGCTGATCGAGCGCTGCAACGGGATCCACATGATGTTCATGCGCTTCCCGATCGATGCCGTCTTCGTCGACTGCTCGGGCCGGGTGGTCAAAGTCTTCCCCCGGTTGCGGCCCTGGATCGGGCTGGTCCCTTTCGTCTTTCGCGCCGACCGCGTCGTGGAGCTGCCCGCGGGGGCGGCCGGCCGCATCGGGATCGAGCCGGGCGACCAGCTCCAGGTCGCCGCCTAGCCGCAAGTTTCCCTCTCCTCGAGGGGGAGGGTCAGGGTGGGGGTGTATCAGCATGTCGCTCCTCGACTGGATCTTCCCGGCGCGCTGCGCCGGCTGCCACAGTCCGGGCTCCGCCTGGTGCGCCGCCTGCGCCCGGTCCCTGGAGCCCTTGCGCGCCGAGTGGGCACCGGGCGTCCCGTTCATCGCCGCCGGGCGCCTGGAGGGTCCCTGGCAGCGCGCCGTGCACAGCTTCAAGTACCTCCCCCGCCCCCAGCTGGCCGCGGCCCTGGCCCGGCCGCTGGAGGCGGCGGTCCTGGAGTCCGGCCTCGCCCTCAGCGCCCTGGCCTGGATCCCGCTGCACCCCTCAAGGGAGCGGGAGCGGGGTTTCAACCAGTCCGAGCGCCTGGCCAGGGTGCTGGCCAGGTCGCTGGGCGTCCCGCTCTGCGGCGGCCTGCGCCGGGTGCGTCCCACCGCGCCTCAGGTGGGGCTGAGCCAGGCGGTGCGGCGGGCCAACGTGGCGGGAGCCTTCCGCTGGCAGGCTTCGCCGCCGCCGCCCGGGCTGGGGCTGGGGCTGGTGGACGACGTCCTGACCACGGGGGCGACTCTCCAGGCGGCCGAGGCCGCTCTGGCGGCCGCCGGGGGGCGGTTGGGGGCCGTCCTGGTCCTGGCCGTCCGCGGCGAGGGCCGCCCCCTGGTGGCGCAAACTTTGCCCCACCCGGCCGTTACAAGCCCTGGGAAAGACTGCGCCAGCCAGTTAGGCGGGGCGCCGATCTCGGATCTCGCGTGTGGGAGTGGCGTCAATGGTCAACGCGTCCGAAGTCTCGCAGGACGAGCTCGCACGGTACTACGAGGCGCTGGGCCCGATCCGGGACCTCGTCCTCGATGACAGCCTGACCGAGGTCATGGTCAACGGGCCGGAGAACGTCTACGTCGAGCGCAACGGCAAGATCCTGCTCACCGACCGCAAGTTCGATGACGAGAACCACCTGCTGCGGGTGATCGACTTCATCGTCTCGGCGGTCGGCCGGCGGATCGATTTCCGGACCCCGATGGTCGACGCCCGCCTGCTCGACGGTTCCCGCGTCAACGCCGTGATCTCTCCGATCGCCCTGGACGGGCCGATGCTGACCATCCGCAAGTTCTCGCGCGACCCCTATCAGGCCGAGGACCTGGTCAACTTCGGCACCATCACCCACGAGGCCATCGGCTTCCTGAAGGCCTGTGTCATGGCCCGCGCCAACCTCATGATCTCGGGCGGCACCGGCACCGGCAAGACGACGCTGCTCAACGTCTGCTCCTCGTTCATCCCGCCGGACGAGCGGATCGTCACCATCGAAGACGCGGCCGAGCTTCAGCTCCATCAGGAGCACGTCTGCCGCCTCGAGGCCCGCCCGCCCGACCTGAACGGCGAGAACCGGGTAGCGATCCGCGACCTGGTCATCAACGCCCTGCGCATGCGCCCCGACCGGATCGTGGTCGGAGAGTGCCGCGCCGGCGAGTCCCTGGACATGCTCCAGGCGATGAACACCGGCCACGATGGGTCGCTGACCACGCTCCATGCCAACACCCAGCGCGACGCCCTCTCCCGGCTGGAGACGATGGTCATGATGGCCGGCATCGACCTGCCGGCGAAGGCCATCCGCCAGCAGGTGGCCTCGGCCATCGACCTGATCGTCCAGCTGGCCAGGTTGCGCGACGGCACCCGCCGGGTGATATCGATCACCGAGATCACGGGCATGGAAGGCGACACCGTGACCATGCAGGACATCTTCATCTGGGAGTCGCACGGCGCCGACAAGCAGGGCAACATGACGGGCGTCTTCCGGCCCACAGGGATCCGGCCGCACATCATGGACAGGCTCTTCGCCGCGGGCGTACCGATCCCGCCCGAGCTGTCCCGCGTCTTCCCCGACCGCCGCGCCGCCGAACGCTAGGCGGAAACCACGGACGCCCGCGGCGAAGCCGACGGGCACGCGCGCGCTAGCGCGCATCTTTAGCGGGGGGTCGGCGTGCACCAGCACGCCGACTCGGCGAGGTCAAGGCCGAAGAGCGAGCTTCAGCTCGCGGTGCCTTGACGGAGCCGTTTGGCGGGGGCGGAGCCCCCGCGTATGTTCCTTGCGAGCGGAGCCGAGACTATACTCGTATGACTTCGAGATCCTGAATGGAGGCAGCCATGCAGATCTTGATCCAGGCTCGCGACGGTGCCGCCGACGCCAAGATCAAGGCCTACGCCCAGGCCAAGCTGGAGAAGCTATCTCGCCACTTCGACCACGTACTCGAGGCGCGCCTCGAGCTGAGGACCGAGAAGAAAAAGAGCGTGGAGAGCCGCAAGGTCGCCGAGCTCACGGTGCACATGGCGGGCCGCGGCGGCGCCATCCGCAAGGCGGTCCAGCAGGCCGAGCACATGCGGGAGGCGATCGACCTGGTGATCGACAAGATGGATCGGCAGATCCGGGACCACAAGGAGAAGCTGAAGGGACACCGGCCGGTGGCCCTTCTGGAGGAGCCCGCCCTGGTGCCCCTCCCGCCCCGCCGCAACGGGCTGGCCGAGATCAAACGCTACAAGCTGAAGCCCATGTCCGAGGACCAGGCCCGCGAGCAGATAGAGGAGCTGGCCCACTCCTTCTTCGTCTTCCTCAACGAGGACAGCCAGGAGGTCAACGTCCTCTACCGGCTGCAGGATGGCGGCCTGGGCCTGATCGAGGCCGACCTGACCTGAGCCCCCGGTAGGCGTCATGAGAACGCGTACTGGGTATGCTTACGAATTGGCGATCCCTGCTAACGCATGAGTGTCCTGAAGGCCGTATTCGGCGATCCCAACGCGCGCGAGGTCAAACGACATCTGCAGGCCGTCGCGCAGGTCAATGAGCTCGAGCCGCTGCTGAGCCAGCTCTCCGACGCGGAGCTGCAGGCCAAGACGGCGGAGTTCCGGGCGCGCCTTGGCGGTGGCGAGACTCTGGAAGACCTCCTGGTCGAGGCCTTCGCGGTCGCCCGAGAGGCGGCCCGCCGGGCCATCGGGCTGCGTCCCTTCGACGTCCAGCTGGTGGGCGGCATCGTGCTCCACCAGGGCAAGATCGCCGAGATGAAGACCGGCGAAGGCAAGACCCTGGTGGCGGTGCTGCCGCTTTACCTGAACGCGCTGGAGGCGAAGGGTGTCCATCTGGTCACGGTCAACGACTACCTGGCCCGGCGCGACGCCGGCTGGAACGGCCCCATCTATCACCTGCTGGGGTTGAGCGTGGCGGTCCTGGGTCACGAGATGTCGCTCGTCTACGATCCCGCCCACCTCGACGAGACCCACCCGGATCCGCGGCTGCAGCACCTGCGCCCGGTCTCCCGGCAGGAGGCCTATCAGGCGGACGTCACCTACGGGACCAACAGCGAGTTCGGCTTCGATTACCTGCGCGACAACATGGCGGTCGAGCTGGCCGCCTGCAGCCAGCGGACTCTCAACTACGCCATCGTCGACGAGGTCGACAGCATCCTGATCGACGAGGCTCGCACGCCGCTCATCATCTCCGGCCAGGCTCAGGAGTCGACCGAGAAGTATTACCAGTACGCGCGGCTGATCCCTCGCCTTGCGGGCGACGACTACACGGTCGACGAGAAGACCAAGTCGGCGGCGCTGACCGAGTCCGGGATCGAGAAGATCGAACGCTGGACCGGGATCAAGAACGTCTACGAGCTGGAGCACGTGGACGAGGCCCACCAGATCAACCAGGCGCTCAAGGCCTTCACCCTCTACAAGCGCGATCGCGACTACCTCGTCAAGGACGGAGAGGTGATAATCGTCGACGAGTTCACCGGCCGGCAGCAGCCGGGCCGGCGCTGGGCCGACGGGCTGCACCAGGCGGTCGAGGCCAAGGAGCAGGTCAAGGTCCAGCAGGAGACGCAGACTCTCGCCACCATCACCTACCAGAACTTCTTCCGCCTCTACAGGAAGCTGGCCGGCATGACCGGCACCGCCCTTACCGAGGCGGAGGAGTTTCACAAGATCTACCGCCTAGAGGTGGTCGAGATCCCGACCCACCGGCCGATGGTCCGCGACGACCACCCGGACATCATCTACAAGACCGAGGAAGCGAAATTCCGCGCCGTCGCCGACGAGATCGCGGAGATGGCCCAGGCGGATCGTCCGGTGCTGGTGGGCACGGTTTCGGTGGAGAAGTCCGAGCGGCTGAGCCGCATGCTCGAGAAGCGTGGCATCCGGCACGAGGTGCTCAACGCCAAGCAGCACGAACGCGAGGCGCTGATCGTTGCCAACGCGGGGCAGGCGAGCGCCGTGACCATCGCCACCAACATGGCCGGACGGGGCACCGACATCGTGCTCGGACCGGGGGTGGTCGACGCCGGCGGGCTGCACATCATCGGCACCGAGCGCCACGAGAGCCGGCGGATCGACAACCAGCTGCGCGGCCGTGCCGGGCGTCAGGGCGACCCTGGCTCTTCGCGCTTCTTCATCGGGCTGGACGACGACCTGATGCGCATCTTCGGCGGCGAGCGCATCCGGGGCATGATGGACCGGCTGGGGATCAAGGAGGACGAGCCGATCGAGTCGCGCCTGGTCTCGCGCCAGATCGAGGGGGCGCAGTCCAAGGTCGAGGGCCACAACTTCGACGCCCGCCGCTACATCGTCGAGTACGACGACGTCATGAACAAGCAGCGCGAGATCATCTACGGCGAGCGCCGGGCGGTCCTCGAAGGGGCCGCGCTTCGGGACAAGATCGCGGGCTGGATCCGGCAGGTCGTGGACGATGCCGTGGCCCAGCACTGCGAGTCGCGGCATCCCGACGCCTGGGACCTGCAGGGTCTCCACGATCAGCTGCGCGCGGTCTTCCCGCTACCGCCCCTGGAGGAGATCCCCGCTGAGGAGCTGGGAGAGACGAAGGAGTCGGTCGCGGAGCGGATGGCCGAGTACGCACAGGCCGCCTACGCCGCCAAGGAGGGGGAGTTCACCCCCGACATCATGCGCAAGGTGGAGCAGTTCGTCGTGCTCAAGACCATCGACTCCAAGTGGATCAGCTACCTGACCATGATGGAGCACTTCAAGGAGGGCATCGGGCTGCGCGCCTTCGGCCAGAAGGACCCGCTCGTGGAGTACAAGAACGAGGCCTTCCAGGCCTTCCAGGAGCTGCTCAGGGACATCCAGTTCGAGATCGCCTCGACGATCTTCCGGGTCCAGCTGGTCAAGGAGCCGCCGGCCCCGCCGCCGCCGCGGATCGCCGGGCGCCCGGTCCCCAACGGGCCGCCAGGAGCCGGACCCGCTGCCGGAGCGGCGTCGCCGGTCCCCGTGCCCGCGGGCAAGATCGGGCGCAACGACCCCTGCTACTGCGGCAGCGGCAGGAAGTACAAGAAGTGCCACGGGCGGTAGACTTCAGGGCTATGTCCAAGAAGAAGGCGAGCGCGACCAGGACCACGAGCAAGACGGCGAGGGCCAAAGCGGCCGCGGCCGCCAACCCGGTCACGCCCAAGGACGTCGTGGCGCCGCCCAAGGCGCCGGCCTCAGGCTCGGTCGCCCCGACCAGCGCCGCCAGCAAGGCAGGCCAGCCGGCCCGCCCGCCCTTCCGCCGGCCGCAGAACTTCAACTTCGCCGGCGTGGGCCGCAACGACATCTGCCCCTGCGGCAGCGGCAAGCGCTTCAAGAACTGCCACGGCTCCTGACCCAATCTCCCTCCCCCTCGAGGGGGGAGGGCCGGGGTGGGGGTGCTGCAGTCTATCGGGAATCCCTGGTGATCACCGGCCTGCCATCGACACACTTCCAGCTCATGCTGGCGCCTGACCAGTAGGTAATCCGCCCAGACACCTGGTTGGCGTGTTGCGAACATGACGGGTTGGCCCAGACGTGTTCACTGCCCCACAGCAGTAAGGCGATCGCAAGTGCTGTCGTGACGGCCGCCGCGGACAGGTTCCAGAGCCG
>VBIC01000097.1 GCA_005881425.1 Chloroflexota bacterium
ATCTGACGGCTACCCCACCTACCACCTGGCCTTCGCTGTCGACGACCACTCGAGCCGCATCAGCCACGTGATCCGCGGCGACGGCTGGCTTCCCTCCGCGCCCAAGCACCTCCTACTCTTTCAGGCTTTCGGCTGGGCGACGCCGGCCTTCGCCCACCTCCCCCTGGTCCTGGGTCCTGACCGCAAACCGCTCGCCAAGCGGCATGGGGCCCGCAACGTCCTCGAGTACCGGGACGCCGGCTACCTGCCGGAAGCAGTTGTCAACTTCCTCGCCTTCCTGGGCTGGTCGCCAGGCACGACGCAGGACCTCTTCAGCATGGAGCAGCTGATCGAAGCGTTCTGGATCGAGCGGGTCCAGTCCAGCCCCGCGATCGCCAACCTGGAGCGCCTGGACTGGCTCAACGGCCAGTGGATCCGCAGCCTCGGCGATCGGGATCCACAGGAGCTGGCTCGACGGCTCCAGCCCTGGCTCGTCAAGGCCTCGCCGGACGAGATCCGGGGCCTGATTCCGCTGGTGAAGGATAGGCTGCAAACGCTGGGCCAGGCGCACGACCTACTCGCTTTCTTCTTCGAGCCGCCGCCTCCCCTGCCAAACGAGGTCCGGGCCGACCCCCAGACGATGCGGGACCGGGTTCGGGCGGCGCGGCAAGCGTTGGAACCACTCGCCGCCTGGACCGACGAGGAGATCGAGCGGGCGCTTCGCGGCGCGGCCGACGGCCTGCGGCTGAAACACGGTGAGTTCTTCATGACCCTGAGGATCGCGCTCACCGGGCGGCGCGTGACGCCACCGCTGGTCGAGTCGATTCGCCTGCTCGGCCGCGACCGGGTGATGGGTGTGTTCGAGCGGCGACTCAGCGAGCTCGGCGGCTGACCGATCGCGGCGGCAGCGGCCAGTAGCGCCAGCCCACCCGGGCTACGATCGCGGCCCGTGGCACCGGCCCGAAATCGACCGACTCCGCGCCCAGCGACGGGTTGTCCGCGGCGAGCAGGTAGTCCCCCTGATCGGTCACGCTCAGGATTCGCTTGATCATCTCGGCCTGGGCAGCCTTGCGGTGCCGGACGATCACGACGTCGCCGACACGAGGGCTGGCGGGATGGGCCAGCGGCAGCGCGATCGCCCGCGCGCCCGGCGGCAGCAGCGGGCGCATGCTCTCGCCGCTGATGCGAACCGGGAACGGTAGACTGGTCATGAGCCGACCGACCAATCGTATAGGAGGGTCACAATCATGTCCTTACGTGACTGGATGTTTCCGACCCGTGTGGTCGACGCGCACTGCGACATTCCCTGCGGGGTCTACGACCCCGAGCAGGCGCGGATCGAGGCCGAGTCCTGCCTCAAGATCCTCGAGAAGTACCATGCATCCAACGACGAGGTCTTCAGGCAGCGCTGTCTGTTCGTCAAGGAAGAGCGCGCAGAGCTGGCCAAGCACCACATCGACGTGCTCTGGAGCGACTGGTACAAGCCGGAGAAGCACGACGCCAAGAATCCGCAGATCAAGGACGTCTTCAAGCAGGCTGTCAGCGCCGGTTCGAAGGTGAAGCAGACGGTGGACAAGGCGGAGGCCGAGAAATTCCTCCAGCTGATCGACCAGATCGACGAGTTCTGGCGGGCCAACAACGGCCCTGCCGAGACGAGGGTCAAGAAGGCGGCCGCCTCGGCGCGGTGATCAGGGACTCCAGGCCAGTCGGGAGTCGGCGTCGAAGAACGATCCATTGGTGAGCGCGACCGGCGGCCCCGCCGGGTGGACGCCGGTCGCATCGACCGCGAGCTTGAGAACGTAGAGGTCGTAGCTGCCCCCGCGCAGCATGAGAAAGGCGATCTCACGTCCGTCGGGCGCCCACACGGGCCTGGCCACCACGCCCGCCTGCAGCAGCGTCGCCGACTGGGTGAGGAAGGGAGGTCCCGGGGCAGGCGGACCGGGCGGCAGCGAGACGATCTCCAGGTCGTCGCCTCCGCTGCGGGCGCGGATGAAGGCCAGAAAGCGCCCGTCCGGCGAGGGTGCGGGCTGGAAGTTGCGCTCGCCGGCGGGTGACAGGTAGCTCTCGCTCCCGCCGCGCAGCGAGTGCCAGGTCAGGCGCGCCGCGGGAGCGGGCGGATCGCCCTCGTAGAGGAAGGTCGTGAAGAGCAGCTCGCCCTCCGCCCGCGGCCGGAAGACGTCGTCACTGTCGCCGCCGGTATAGGCGAAGGGCCTTGTCAGCGGACGGGCTGCCCGGCTCGCCAGGTCGACCGTCCAGACCGCCAGGTCGTTCGGGCCGCCACCCTTGCCCCGGTCGGTGAGGAAGGCCAGGCTCCGGCCGTCCGGCGCGAAGGCAGGCTCGGCCGCCCACAGCCTGCCCCCAGGACCGGTCGCCGGTGTCAGCGCCCGGGGTTCCATCCGCTGGCTGCCGGTCAGCATGATGGTCGAGGCCTGGTCGCCGAACTGGGCGAAGGCCAGCTCCGAGCCGTCGCCCGATATCGCCGGGTCCATCACCGCGATTCCGTGGGTCAGGGCGGTTACGCGCGTGCCGGAAAAGCGGTAGAGAGTGCGCGCTTTCACCGCGTAGAGGCGGCCGGCGATGCTGAAGGGCGCAGCCCGGGCCGGCCTCGCCTGCACCACCCTGCCCGGATCGCGGGCCCCGCCCTGGCTGCTGCAGGCGGCGCAGGCCAGCAGCGCCGCCGCCGCCGCCGCAGCCCGGAGCCTCATCCCAGCAGGTCGTTCCCGAAGAGCTGGCGCATGCGCTGCCCGATCAGCGGCCAGTCTGGCACCAGGATCTGCTGCCCGTCGGCGGAGAGCGCGTCCGCGACCAGCGGGGGCAGCAGGTAGACCTGCTGGATGTCCTTGAGACCGAGCGCGCGCACGTAGAGGGCGAGCTGAGCCGCGCGCAGCGGGTCCAGATCCGTCTTGACGTGTCCGTTCATGTCCCTGGCCAGGGCCGGGGCTTCGGCCAGCAGGTCCATTCCCGAGACGCGCCGCTGGAGCGCCAGAAGCACCTGCTGCTGCCGGGCGGATCGGCCGAAGTCGCTGAGGAGGTCGCCGTGGCGGGAGCGCACGTACTGGAGCGCGTGGTCCCCGTCGAGGTGCTGCGGCCCGGCCGGGATGAAGACGCGGGTGTAGCCGTAGCCCGAACCCCGGAGATCGTCGGGGTAGGTGTCGTCCAGGACCGGGTGGAGGACGTCGACGTCGACGCCTCCCATCCGATCGATCACCGCCACCAGGCCGCCCAGGCCGACCCAGGCGTAGTAGTGGATGGGGATCCGGAGCCGGGCCTCGACCGTGGCGCGGGCGAGGGCGGCGCCGCCCTGGCGGTAGGCCGCATCGATCTTCTCTGAGCCGTGGCCCGGGACGTCGACCCAGAGGTCGCGCGGGATGGAGAGGAGGACCAGCTGGTGATGACCTGGATCGATGGAGGCCACGATCATGGTCTGGGTGAGGACGGCGTCGGCCTGGACCTTCTGGTCGTTGTCGCTGCCCAGGAGCAGGACGTTGACCCGGTGCGTCGCATCCAGGGGGGGCGGCGTGGTGGCGGGTGAAGCGACCGGGGCACCGGGGCGGGAGGGGTCACGCTGGCCGAACAGAGCCAGTATCGGGGCCAGGTAGGCGGTGGCGCACACGATCAGGAAGGCGGCGATCAGGGCCCCAAGGGCCAGCCAGCGCGGCCGATCCCACGCCTTTGCGCTTCCGGGTCCCTCCAGCGCCATCCTTCCCGACTTCACTTGACCACCCCTGGGGAAGACCGCGCAACCGGTCCATTCGAAATGGCCGTCAAGGAGGGGCCGAGGCGCCGGCCGAAAAACCGTTACGCGATCGTCGCCATGGCAGGCGAACAAGGAAACCCGCCCGGCACGTTACCTCGGATAGATGCACGAATCGGGCAACGTGATCTCGCTCCGGTTCTCAACCGGTACCTACGGGGCGCAGAGCCCTCACCAGCTGACCTTCTGTTACCAGTGCCATTGCGCCGTCGACCTGCGCACCATCAGCCGGTCGATGCTCCGCTCCGGCCACTGGGCGCGGCTGGGTACCTGTCCCCACTGCGGAACGACGGTGACGCGGATCGTGCGCGCCGCCAGCTGACCGGCCGTCCATTCCGGATCGCGGCTGCGCGTTGGGGGTAACATCCAGTCCGTGACCACCAGACCATCGCGCCCGGCTGCCCGCCGGGCCCGGCGTGCCGCCCCCAATCCCGAGGCGGAGGCGATCGCGGTCCCGTCAGGACGGCCGGAAAAGGCCTCCTACGCGATGATCCTGGCCTTCGCGGCGGCGCTGCGGTCGACCTGCCTCAGCCGCAAGGTGGGCTGTGTGATCGTGCGCGACGGGCAGGTGATCGCGACCGGCTACAACGGGACCCCGGCGCGGACCTGGCATCCCGAGGAGTTCCCCAAGCCCTGTCCCTGCGTGGGAGGGGTCAGCGGCGCCGACCTCTCGCTCAAGTACTGCGCCCACGCCGAGGCCAACGCGCTGGCCCAGTCCGCGTATCGCGGCTCGTCGACCGCCGGAGGCGACATCTTCTGCACCAATTTCCCCTGCATCGAGTGCGTCAAGCTGTTGATCAGCGCCGGAATCCGCGCCATCCAGTACGTGCACGGCTATCCCGACGCCAGCGGGTTGCGCGACCGGTACCTGAGCCAGGCCGGAATCCCGACCCACCAGATCCCCTGGAGCCGGATCCAGCCCCACCTCGCGCTCCTGGCGCGCGGCTGAGGCCGGCTCCTAGCGGCCGGCGCCGGCATCCGCCGCGGTGGCGGGCTGGACGAAGGTGACCGTCACCGTCGACCGCTGATCGTCGCCGAGGTCGGCCGTCGCCGGCAGGAGCAGGCCGCAGAGGAGCAGGATCACGAACCAGGGAAGGACCGCGTCCCGCATGCAAGCGCAACGCCGCCGGCTCCGGAGGCCGACTCGCCGTCGCCGCCCTGGCGCAGGGACGGCACCTCTGCGTTACACGCGCGCCGGACGGCGACCGGCTTTACGGGGGGACGGGCGCAGGGCCAGGTGCGCGTACTCCAGCGCGGCCTGCCCGGCCTTTCGCGGTGTGAGCCCGACCAGGACGCCGGCGAAGAAGGCGGCCGGTCCCGCCAGGCGATCCGCCGGGATGCCGTGGCGTCTGGGCGGCAGCGTGTGGTGGCGGTCTCCGTCGAGGAGCTCCACGCCGCCGTCCGCCGCCGCCAGGTAAACGAGGGTGGGGCCCAACCGCCCGATGGTCGCAGCCACCTGTGGGGCGGTGGTCCTGGGACCGATGAGCACCGCCGCGTCGGCGGCCGTGAGCCCCACCCGATGCGCGCTGGCCAGCGCCGGCTCGAGGACGCGCCTGGCCATCCGGGCGTTGGCCGACCAGAGGAGCTCGGCGTCGAGTTGGAGCGCGGCCCGGCCGCCGCGGGAGGCGGCCGCGGCCAGGGCGCCCAGGGCAGCCGACCTGGCCGGTTCGATCGAGAGGCTGTAACCCGAGACCACCGTCAGCCGCGCCCTCAGGAATGAAGGCGGGGCAACCTCGTCCAGGCGGAGGAGCAGGTCGCAGCCGCGTTCCAGGCGGCGCAGACCGGCCGGCCCGCGCGTGTCACGCAAGACGGTCGTCCTCTGTCCCGAGGCAACCGGCGCGAAATGGAGGTCGACGCCGACCCGGGCCAGCGCTGCGCGAACGATTCGCCCGGCCGCGTCGTCGCCGGTCTTGGCCACCAGAGCCGTGGTCAGCCCGCGGACCGCCGCGTGGGCTGTGAGCCGGGCGGCGGTGCCGCCCAACGCCCGGGTCGCCGACCGGTCCTGTGGACGCTCGAGAGCGACGTCACCGACGCCGAGCCAGTCGAACGCCGCCGGCATGGCCGCAATGATATCGACGGAGGCGGTCTGCCCCCGTCAGCTCTGGCCGCCGGCGGCCACCGGGACGGGCCGGACCGGGGGCGCCGCCTCAGCTCCCACCGCCGCTGCTGCATGCCCGCCGGCCGCGGCATGGCGCGTGCTGCCCGGGAGCTGCGGGCTGGGCGCCACGGTGGGGGCCGGCGTCCGGACCGGGCTCGCATGCACGGCGGGTGCAGCCAGCCGGGACCGTGCCGGGACGCGTTCGGCCGCTCCGGCGGGCGGAGTGAGGGCCGCTAGCGAGGCCAGGCTGCGCTCCACCCGGCCGGCGACCGCCTGACCGACCTCCAGGACCTGGGCTGCCGGCGGCGCCTCGAGCGAGAGGCCGAAGCTCGTCGGTGTGGACAGGGAGACGGCGATCTCGCGCTCCGCGGCCGGTCCCAGCAGCAGAGACGTGGCCTGGTAGAGGCCCAGCGCGACACCGAGGGTCGCGATCGCCGCCGGCGTGATCGCCTGCCGCGGGAGGAGCGCCGTACCGGGCTGGCCGTGGGTCATGTCGCGCATCCTAGGCGGGCCGCCTTACACAGCCGGCGGCCGTCCGGACCATTGCGGCGTCCGTCCGGCGGAGCCCCGTAAGGCGAGGCGTAAGGTGGGCCTATGGCCAACCGGCTGGCAGCACAGACGAGCCCCTACCTCCTCGAACACGCCGCCAACCCGGTCGACTGGTACCCCTGGGGCCCGGATGCGCTGGAACGGGCGCGGGCCGAGGACCGTCCCATCCTTTTGAGCATCGGCTACAGCGCCTGCCACTGGTGCCACGTCATGGCCCGCGAATCGTTCGAGGACCCGGCGACGGCCGAGCTGATGAACCGGTTCTTCGTCTGCATCAAGGTCGACCGCGAGGAGCGACCAGACCTCGACCAGGTCTACATGCGCGCGGTCCAGGGAATGACCGGCTCCGGCGGCTGGCCGATGACCGTCTTCCTGCTCCCCGATGGAACGCCCTTCTTCGGCGGGACCTATTTCCCGCCGGTGGAGCGCCACGGCATGCCAGCCTTCAGGCGGGTGCTGACCGCGGTGGCGGAGGCTTACAGGCTGCGCAGGGGCGAGGTCGAGAGATCCGCGAGCCAGATGCGACGGTTCCTCGATCGGCCGGCGACCCCGCCCTCTGCGGGCCCGAAGCCGGAGCCGGACCTGCTGGACCGCGCCTTCCAGGAGCTGGCACCGGGCTATGACGCCGTCCACGGTGGCTTCGGGGGCGCCCCCAAGTTCCCCCAACCGATGCTGGTCGACTTCCTGCTCCGGACTCACCGTCGCACGGGAAATCCGCGTGCCCTCGACATGGCCACCCATACCCTGCGCCGGATGGCGGCGGGCGGGATATACGACCAGCTGGGCGGCGGCTTCCATCGATACGCGGTCGACGCCGTCTGGCTGACGCCGCACTTCGAGAAGATGCTGTACGACAACGCGCTCCTGGCCCGCGCCTATCTCGACGCCTGGCAGGCGGTGCGGGATCCCGAGTTCCTCCGAGTCGCCCTGGAGACGATCGAGTTCGTGCGCCGCGAGCTCCTCGCGCCTGAGGGCGGATTCTTCTCCAGCCTCGACGCGGATAGTGAGGGCGAGGAGGGCAGGTTCTACCTCTTCACCGCGGCCGAGATCCGGGAGCTGCTGGGCGAGGACGCGGAGGCCTTCGCGCGCGTCTTCGACGTCAGCGAGCCGGGCAACTTCGAAGGCCGGTCGATCCTGCACGTGATCGGCGAGGATGCCGGCGGCGTCATGGCACGAGCCCGTCCTCGCCTGATGGCGGCCCGTGAGCGGAGGACCCGGCCGCGGCGCGACGAGAAGGTGCTGGCCGCCTGGAACGGGCTCATGCTGCGCGCCGTATCCGATGCCGCGCGCGTCCTCGACCGCCGCGACCTGCTGCAGCTGGCCCGCGCCAACGCCGCTTTCCTGCTGAATCAGATGGAAAACCGAGGACGGCTGCGGCGAAGCTACAAGGACGGTCGTGCGGGCCCGGCCGGCTTCCTGGAAGACCAGGCTGCCGTCGCCGACGGCCTGCTCAGCCTCTACGAGGCTGGCTTCGAGACGCGCTGGCTCGACGCCGTCCGATCCCTCTGCATGGCCATGATCCGCGATTTCTGGGACGAGGCCGCCGGCGCCTTCTTCGATACCGCTCGGGATCACGAGACGCTGGTCGTGCGCCCGCAGGACCCAACCGACAACGCGACTCCTTCTGGCACCTCCATGGCGGCCGACGTCCTGCTGCGCGCCGGTACGCTGCTGGGCGAGGCTGGGTGGGTCGATTGCGCCAGAAGCGTGCTCGAACGGCTGGGCTCGCTGGCGGCGCAGGCGCCGACTGCCTTCGGCCGGCTGCTGGCCGTCCTGGACTTCCATCTCGGCAGGCCGGTCGAGATCGCGCTCATCGGCGACCCCGGGGGCGCCGACACGGCGGAGCTGCTGCGCGAGGTCCGCAACCGGTACCTTCCCAACCGCCTGCTGGCGCAGGCCCCGACCGGCGACGGCGTGGACATTCCGCTCCTGGAACGGAGAGGGCGCCTCGAAAGTCGTGCCACCGCCTATCTCTGCGAGGGCTTCGTCTGTCAGGCGCCAACGACCGATCCCGCCGAGCTCGGCCGCCAGCTCGACCGGCTCAGCGCTCGCTGAGCCAGCGGGCGTAGTCGTCCGGGGTGTTGAGGTTGCGGAAGGAGCGCAGCTCGGGATCCACGGGGCGCAGCTCGTCCGCCGCCAGGTAGCGGACCCGCGACCGCTCCAGCAGCGAGAGCACGCTGTGCCGTCCATCCGCGAGCAGGGCCTCGATTCGGGGGGCCAGAGCGGTGCTGTAGACGGCGCAGGTCCCCTCCACGCGCCCCTGGAGCCGCGGCACCGCGGCTTCGAAACCGCCCAGCGTCGCGAAGAGGAGCCGGCCCAGCGCCGGCTCGACGTCGGGGAGGTCGCAGGCGACCACCCAGGCAGCCGGGCCGGCCGCGGCCTCGAGCCCGGCCGCCATCCCGGCCAGGGGACCGGCCCCGGGCAGGGAGTCCGGTACCCAGCGGACACCCGCCATGGCCGGCTCCGCCCCACCCGCCACCAGCACCTCGTCGACCGTGGCCCGAAGACGGGCCACCAGGTGGCCGAGCAGGGTGGAGCCGGCGACCGGCAGTGCGGACTTGTCCCGCCCCATGCGGCGGCTGAGGCCGCCGGCCAGGATGACCAGGGACGTGGGCATTCCTCAGCTTGCCACGAAACACGAAAAAGAGACCGGCGAACTGCGCCGGCCTCTCTGCCGTCCTGGCGTCGGTTGCTCTACGGGCTCGCGGACGTCGAGGGGAGCGCCGAAGCCGATGCGCCGGCGCCGCCGCCGATGCCGCTTCCGGCCGAGTTCTGGACCACGACCGTCCCGAACCCGAACCAGTGCTGGAACGCGAAGCCGTACCACAGGATCGCGAGGATGACGATCAGCGCGATCAGGAATATCGCCACCACCGCCGCGCTCGAGCCGCCGCCGTCATCGTGCTCGTGAACGACTGCCATAGGGTCCTCCCTTCGATAATAACTTCAACGCATATCTCGTGATACCGCCCCTATCATATCACCTGCGCCTGGACCCGTCAAATCAGCAAATGCGGCTCTGCGTGACAACCTGTATGTCAGAAGATCGGCTGAGCGCCACCCCAGGAAGAACGGTCAGCCTTGTGGATATGTGCAAGGGTTGGGGAAAAGCTCGAGCAGAGCCGCCGCCCCTACTGCCGCTTAAGGGATCCTCGATGGACGGTGAAGGCGTTGGCCTGCTGGATGGGACGGATGACGAGCTCGTCGACGTTGACGTGCGCGGGCCGCGTCACTGCCCAGCCGATGGCCTCCGCGACGTCGGCGCCCGTGAGCGGCTCGACCCCCTGATAGACGTTGGCCGCGCGCTGGGCGTCACCCTTGAAGCGGACCAGGCTGAACTCGGTCTCCACCATGCCGGGATCGATCTCGGTGATCCGGATCGGCTCGCCATTGAGCTCGATCCGAAGCGTACGGCTGATGGCTCGCACCGCGTGCTTGCTGGCGGTGTATCCGGCCCCGCCGGCGTAGACCTCGAAGCCGGCCACCGACCCCAGGTTGACGATGTGGGCGCGCTCCGCCTTCCGGAGCAGAGGAAGGCAGGCCCGCGTCATCCGCAGCAGGCCCAGGACGTTCGTGTCCAGCATGGCGCGCCAGTTCGCGTCGTCGCCGGCGCCGACCGGCTCCAGCCCCGCGGCCAGGCCGGCGTTGTTGACCAGGACGCTGACCGAGTCGAAACGCGCCTCCACATCCCGGACGAATGCCTCGATGCTGGCGAGCTCGCGGACGTCGAGCGGGAGCACGACCGCCCCGATCGCCGCCTCCAGGGTCTTCAGGCGGTCGAGACGGCGCGCCCCGGCCACCACCCGGAAGCCCGTCCCGGCCAGCATCCTGGCGGTGGCCTCGCCGATTCCCGAGCTGGCGCCGGTGACGACCGCGATCCGCTCCGCCGCTGCCATCCCGATCATCGTATGCCTTGGGGCTGGGGGCTCCCTCCGGTTGCGCCGCTGCCAGCTCGATGCGTATCGTTGCGGGCAGGAGGCTTCGATGAGGGGCGAGTGGAAGGAGCCGTCACGTCCGCTGGCCGCCGTCCTGCTGGGGATGGCCCTCTTCGCCGTGCTGGCGAGCGCCTCGACGGTCAGGCCGCTGATGGCCCTGGCCGCGCCCGCGAAGGTCCATCCTCACCCCTCGCCCACGCCGGTGCCGCCGCCGACCCCGGCTCCCACGCCGCCGCCGCCACCCCGCCCGTCCTCGACACCGGCTCCGACCGCGGCGCCCACCCCCGTCCCTCCCTCGCCTGCGGCAGCCGTCCCACCGCCCGTCGCCGCGGCGGCCGCGAACCCAGAGCCGTCGTCCGCCGGCATCGAGCTGGCGCCGCCCGACCTGGCACCGGCCGCCGGTGTGGCCGGGTCGACAGCCGTGGATTCGGTCGCGCCAGGCGGCGTGCTTCCGCGCACCGGGCCGCGGCTTGCCGCCGTCCGAGCGCCCACGCCGGACTCCAGCCTCGTGCTCTGGATTCTGCTGCTGGCCGTCGCCGCCCCGCTGACCGTCGTCCTGGCGCTGATCTCTTTGGTCCTGGTGCGCCGCTGACCCCGCGCGCCGCGTCCGGCGACGGCGGGAGCCGGTCCGGTCGGATAAGCTTGGTCGCTGTGGCCAGGGATCTGACCGTCAGGCTCGCGCAAGACCGGCCGGGTGAGCTCGCCGCCGTCGTCGATGCCGTGAGCCGCTCCGGAGTCAACATCGAGGCTGTGACCGAGGTCAATGGACTGGTCCACGTGCTGGCCCGCGACGCCGGCGCGGTGCGGGCCGCCCTGCGCGGCGCGGGCTATGTGGTCGAGGATGAGCGTGAGGTCATCATCATGCCCATGTCCGACCGGCCCGGCGAGCTGGCCATGACCTTGCGCCGGCTGGCCGAGGCCCAGGTCAACGTGCGCTTCCTCTATCTCGCCACCGGGACCCGCGTGGTCATCGGCGCCGAGGACGTGATGAAGGCGCGGGCCGCGCTCGGTCCCTCGGCGAACTAACCGCCGCCGAGCCGATGGAGCGCAGGCTGGGGGATTGCGAGGCATGCCGGCTCTTTCGCTGAGCCTGGACGAGGTCGATCGCCGGCTGGCGCGGGCGCCGCTGGTCCCGGTCTTCCGCGAGATCCTGAGCGATGCCCTGACGCCGGTGACCGCCTATCGACTGCTGGCGGAGTCCGGACCGGCCTTCCTGCTGGAGAGCGTCGAAGGCGGGGAGCGGTTGGGCCGCTATTCGTTCGTCGCCGCTGATCCGCTGGCCGTGATCACCGTCGATGCAGGCGAGGCGCGCGTCGACGACGCCGCCGGCGAGCGCGCGCTGCCGGGCACGGATCCATTCAGTGCCCTCGAGGGCTACCTGGCAGCCTTTGCGGCGGAGCCGGTCGACGGGCTGCCCGCCCGCTTCTGCGGTGGCGCCGTCGGCTACCTGGCCTATGAGTCGGCTCGCTACATGGAGCGGGTCAAGGTGCCCGCCGCCGACCCGCTGGGCGTGCCCGACGGGGTCTTCCTTCTGACCGACACGCTGGCCTGCTTCGACCACGTCCGGCACCGGCTCAAGCTCGTGAGTCATGTCCGCCGGTCGGACGGCCCGGCTGAGACCGCCTACCGGGCGGCTTCGGAGCGCATCGACCGCCTGGAGGCCCGGCTCCGGGCTCCGGTCCAGCTGCGTCCCATCGCCGCCCCCACCCAGCCTCGGCCCAGCTCGGCGCAGCCCGAACGCGCCGAGCCTGACTTCGTCCAGGCGGCGGAGCGGGCCAAGGAGTACATCCGGGCCGGGGACATCTATCAGGTGCAGATCGCGCAGCGCTACAGCCTCCCCATCGAGGCCGATCCGTTCGACGTCTACCGGGTCCTGCGCGCCCTCAATCCCTCGCCCTACATGTACTACCTGAAGCTGCCCTCGCTCACCATCCTCGGGACCTCACCCGAGATACTGGTCACAGTCGAGGGACGCTCGCTCAGGCTGCGGCCCATCGCCGGCACGCGCCGCCGGGGACGGGATGCTGCAAAAGACCGCGCCATGGAGGAGGAGCTGCGCGCCAGCGAGAAGGAGCGCGCCGAGCACGTGATGCTGGTCGACCTGGGCCGCAACGACCTGGGCCGGGTCGACCTGGGCCGGGTCAGCGAGGTGGGGTCGGTCCAGGTCACCGACCTGATGACGGTCGAACGCTACTCTCACGTGATGCACCTGGTCTCCAACGTAACCGGCCGCCTGCGTGGGGACTGCAGCGCGATGGACGTGCTGCGCGCCTGCTTTCCGGCAGGCACCGTCACCGGAGCGCCCAAGATCCGGGCCATGGAGATCATCGCGGAGCTGGAGCGCGAGCGGCGGGGAGTCTACGCCGGCGCCATCGGCTACCTCAGCTTCACGGGCAGCGTCGACACCTGTATCGCGATCCGCACCATGCTGGTCAAGGACGGCCGTGCCACTGTCCAGGCGGCTGCGGGCATCGTTGCCGACTCGATCCCGGAGCAGGAGTACCTCGAAACGCAGAACAAGGTGGCGGCGCTGCTCCAGGCGTTGGAGCAGGGACGATGAATCGGCCCCTGATGGTCATCGACAACTACGACTCCTTCACCTACAACCTGGTGCAGTATCTCGGCGAGCTGGGGGCAGAGGTGATCGTGAGACGAAACGACGCCGTCACGATCGATGAGGTGGCGGCGGCCCGTCCTCGGGCTGTCGTCATCTCTCCCGGTCCTGGAACCCCGGACCAGGCCGGCATCTGCACCGACCTCATCCGCAGCCTCGGGCCGGCCCTTCCCATCATGGGCGTCTGCCTGGGCCATCAGTGCATCGGCCAGGCCTATGGCGCGAAGGTGACGCGGGCCGCCCGGATCATGCACGGCAAGGTCTCGCCTGTGTTCCACCAGGGCCGCTCCCTCTTTCGCGGGCTGCCGAGCCCGCTGGAGGCCACCCGCTACCACTCGCTGATCGTGGAGCGTGAGACGCTACCGGGGGCGCTCGAGCTGACCGCCTGGACCGAGGACGGCACCATCATGGGACTCAGGCACGTCGAGCATCCGGTGACCGGGGTCCAGTTCCATCCTGAGTCGATCCTGACTTCGAGCGGCCGGCGGTTGCTGGCCAACTTCCTGGACGATGCCGACGCCTGGCAGAAGGGTGCGGGCCGGTGCTAGGATGGGCGGACTCGCGTTGAGCCGGGAGGGCTGAGGATGGGCGTGGAGGTCGTTTCGGGTGCGATGATGTCGTGCAGCTTCGGCGTGGCGCCGGCCTCGCTCACCGTGCTGCCGGCCAACCGGGTCACGGTCGGCGGGGTGCCCGCCGCCAACATCATGGACTACGTTCCGATGATGAACATCCCGACCTTCGGTATGTGCACCAGCCCGTCCAACCCGCAGGTCGCCGCCGCGACCGCCGCCGCCCTGGGTGTCCTGACGCCCCAACCCTGCATCCCCGTCACCAGCGCGCCCTGGTCGCCGGGCTCCCCGACCGTGACGATCGGCGGCCAGCCGGCGCTGACCAACTCCTCCACCTGTAACTGCATGTGGGGCGGAGTGATCACGATCTCCAGCGCGGGGCAGACCACGACGACCGTCGCCGGCTAGATCCGGGCCCGGTCTCACGGGAGAGCCGGCGGCGATGGACCCGTCTTGCGATCCAGGCTGGCCACGTGCTGGTCGATGTCCCTGAGGTCAGCCTTGATCTGGACGAGATCCGCGTCCAGAGCGGCGACCTTGCTGGCGAGGTCACGCAGGGAGGGATCGAGATTGGACGTGTTGCCCTGTATCTGATTGAGGCGAGCATCGACCTGGTGGAGATCTGGCTGCATCCGGTCGAGATCCGCCTGGATGGCGCCGAGACGATTGACCGAGGGTGCGCTGTTCGGCACTGACGATCCCAGCTGGCGCATCTCCAGGAGCATGAGGAACATCTCGACGGTGATGGCCGCCAGCAACAGGGTGAGAACTGCCGCGCTGATGAAAGCTGCCCTTGCCAGGGCGTCCGGCCTGCCACCGCGGTCCGCTCCCCTTCCAGCTATAGATGCCATGATCAAACATTACGCGGAACCAGGCCCACGAACGAAGGGCTGCACGGAACTACTCCATGCC
>VBIC01000098.1 GCA_005881425.1 Chloroflexota bacterium
TGGCGACCATCCAGGGGATCAGCGGAGCGACCTCCTCCAGGTCGACGTCCCAGAGCCAGGCGAAATCCTCGCCGTCGACCACCGTGTTGCTCTCGGCCGCCAGGATGGCCTTGGGTCCGGGGCGCTGGAGGATGGTGCGCAGGGTGGTGTTGTAGGAGATCGGGTTCTTGACGAAGCTGAGCAGCACCTGGCGGTCGCCGGCCGCGATCGGCTCCAGCCGTCCGAAGGCCGGGCGGAGCGAGGACATGGCCGCCGGTATCCCCTCGGCCGGCAGCCCGAGGGCCTGCGCGGCCGCCACCGCCGCGGCCGCGTTGTAGACGTTGTGCAGCCCGGGGAGGCCGAGGTCGAAGCGGAGCTCGCCATAGGGTGTCTGGAGCGTGACCCCCGTCCCCTCCAGCCCGAGGCGCACACCGGTGACGGCGACGCCGAGCGGCTGCCGGGCGTACCCGCAGTTGGGACAGCGGAAGTCGCCCAGGTGCGAGATGTAGACCTTGGCGTAGTCGAGGTCGTGCTGGCAGCGGACGCAGCGCACCGTATCGGCGGCGTGCTCGGGAACGGCAGTGCCCACCTCCGCCGTCCGCAGCCCGAAGAGGAGCCAGCGGCTGGCGTCGGCGGCGAAGCTGGCCACCATCGGATCGTCGCCGTTGAGGATGGCGGTCGCCGTCTCGGGCAGGGCCCGGATGGATCGCTCCAGCGCGCCCGCTACCGAGTACAGCTCGCCGTAGCGATCGAGCTGGTCACGAAAGAGGTTGGTCACCAGGATCATGTCGGGCTGGATCTCGGCCGCAGCCGCGGCCACCGTCGCCTCGTCGACTTCGAATAGAAGGAGGTCGGCTCGCATCTCGCCCCGCAGGTTGGCGCCGGCGACGGCCACCGTGGTCACTCCCTGGAGCAGGTTGGAGCCGGTGCGGTTCTGGACCACGCCCTTGCCGCCGGCGGCCGCGATGGCGGCGAGCATCCGGCAGGTAGTGGTCTTGCCGTTGCTGCCGGTGACGATCACCTTGGCGGCGCGGGTCCGCCCGATCACCTTGCGCAGGACCAGGGGATCGATGCGGCGCGCGACCATGCCCGGCAGGCTGGTGCCGCCGCCCATGCGCAGGGCGCGGGCAGTGCGACCGGCGAGCTTGCCGCTGGAGAGCGCCAGCGTGAGACGTGCGGAGGCGATCGGCCCCATGGCTTGCTTCATCGTACCCATCAGGTGCCGCGACCCTCGCGCCGGAGCACCGAGAGGAGCACCGTCAGCTCGGAGCTTCCCAGCAGCCGCTCCACCAGCAGGTAGACGGCGCCGCCCGCCAGGATGGCCGCTGTCCCGGCGACCACGTGGCGGAGGCTGCTGCCGGTGCTGAACCCGGCGATCGCGAGGTAAACGGCGCCCGCCGCCCCCACCATCGGAATCGACCCCGCCACGGCACGAGCGGCGCTCCTACCCACCTCGCCCAGCCGCGGGTTGCCGAGGCGGCGCAGCAAGAGGCTGCCCAGGAGCAGCGCGTTGAGCGTGGCCGCGATCGACGTTCCCAGCGCCAGGCCCCCCTGGGCCAGCAGCCGCACCAGGAAGACGTTGGTCAGGAGGTTTACCGCGATCACCAGCGCCGACACCTTGAGCGGGGTCATGACGTCCTGCAGCGCGTAGAAGCCGCGCACCAGCAGCGCCGTCGCGGCCTGGAACATGATGCCGATGCTGAAGAAGGCCAGGGCGACGGCCGTCTCCCGGGTCGAGCCCCGGTCGAAACGGCCTCTCTGAAAGAGGATGGCGACGATCGGCAGTCCGAAGACGGCCAGGGCGAACGAGGCCGGGACCAGGGTGAAGAGGTTGAGTCGCAGCGAGAGCAGGAGCCGGTCGCGCAGGCGGTCGATGGCGTTGAGCGCCGCGTCGCGGGAGAGGAAGGGGAAGAGCACGTAGGCGAGCGCGGAGGAGAAGGTGCCGAGAGGTACCTGGGCGATCGTGTCCGCGTACTTCAGCGCCGCCACCCTGCCGTGGGGCAGGGAGGTGGCAAGCGTGGTGTCGACGAACAGGTTGATCTGGGCCGCGGCCAGGCCGAGCGCGATCGGGAACATCAGCCGCCCCACCTTGCGCACTCCGGGGTCGCTCCAGCCGAAGGCGGCGTGGGGGCGCCAGCCGGTGCGCCAGAGAGACGGGACCTGTACGGCCAGGAAGAGGATCGCGCCCACGACCACACCCCAGGCCAGCGCCTCGACTCCGACACGGGGGGCGAAGAAGGCCGCCGCCACGATGATCGACAGGTTGTAGACGAGCGCCGCGGGCGACTGTCCAAGGAAGCGCTGATGCGCGGTCAGGATCCCGACCACCAGCCCGCCCGCCCCGAGCAGGATCGGCTGCAGGAGCAGGATTCGGGTCAGCTTCACGATCAGGTCGTGGTCGGCGGGCCCGTAGCCGTAGGCGGTCAGGTTTACGAAGAGGGGCGCGCCCAGCCAGAGCAGCGCCGCCCCGGCGGTCAGGATCAGGATCCCGGAGTTGAGCACGCGCTCCGCGATCTCGCGGGCCCGGCTCGCCTCCCCCAGCGCCAGGCGCTCTGAAAGCACCGGGATGAAGGCGGAGCTGATGGCGCCGGCCAGGAGCAGGTTGAAGAGCAGGTCCGGCACCCGGAAGGCGACCTGGTAGTCGTCGAGGTGCTGGGAGGTGCCGAACGTGTTCGCGATCACCAGGTCGCGGGCGTAGCCCAGGATACGGCTGAGGACGAAGACGGCCAGGATCAGCGTAGCGGCCGAGACGATGCGCCGCCGCTGCGATGACACCGCTGGCATTCTAACCAGCGCTCGATCGCCGTTAGCATGGAGGCCGTGCAGACCCCTTCGCGTTCGCTGATCCATGCCCGAGGGCTGGTCAAGCGGTTCGGCAGTTTCACCGCCGTCGACGGCATCGACTTCGACGTCGAGCCGGGCGAGGCTTTCGGCTTCCTCGGACCCAACGGGGCAGGCAAGACCTCGACCATGCGCATGATCGGCTGCGTCTCGCCGGTTTCGGGCGGCAGCCTGCGCGTCCTGGGGATGGACCCTGCCGTCGACGGCGCTCGGATCCGGGCCCGGCTGGGCGTGGTCCCACAGGCCGACACCCTGGACCTCGAGATCAGCGTCGAGGACAACCTCTTCATCTACGGCCGCTTCTTCGGCCTGTCCAGGGCGCGGGCGCGGCAGCGCGCTCGCGAGCTGCTGGAATTCGTCCAGCTGACGGACCGGGCCAGAGACGACGTCGAGCCCCTGTCGGGCGGGATGAAGCGCCGGCTGGTGATCGCCCGCGGGCTGGTCAACGAGCCGGACCTGCTGCTCCTCGACGAGCCGACCACCGGGCTCGATCCGCAGGCCCGCCATCTGGTCTGGGATCGTCTCTACCGGCTCAAGCAGCGTGGAGTGTCTCAGGTGCTGACCACGCACTACATGGACGAGGCCGAGCAGCTCTGCGATCGCCTGGTGGTCATGGACAAGGGCAGGATCGTGGCGGCTGGATCGCCCCGCGAGCTGATCGACCGCTATTCCACCCGCGAAGTCCTCGAGCTGCGCTTCCCGGCGGACGCGCGGATCAGCCTGGACGGACTGCCGGATGGGCTCGCCGAGCGGGTCGAGGTCCTCCCCGACCGGGTACTGCTCTACACCGCGGACGGCGAGGCGGCGATCGCGGGGGTGCACCAGCGTGGCCTGGTCCCGGTCAGCTCGCTGATCCGCCGCAGCACGCTGGAGGACGTCTTCCTGCGCCTCACCGGCCGGAGCCTGGTCGATTGAGCCTGGGCGGCGCCGCCGTCGTGCTGGAGCGAGATCTCCTCAACTATCGACGCACCTGGCGGGGATCGTTGATCGTCTCCTTCATCTCGCCGGTGCTCTTCCTCGCCGCCATGGGCCTGGGGCTGGGCAGCCTGATCAGCCACGGCCAGCACCGCCTGGTCGAGGGCGTGCCCTACCTCGACTACCTGGCTCCGGGACTCCTGGCCGCGACCGCGATGCAGACCGCCGCCCTGGAAAGCATGTACCCGATCCTGGCCAAGATGATGTGGGACAAGATCTACGACTCGATCCTGGCCACGCCGGTGCAGGTTCGCGAGGTCTTCCTGGGGGAGATCGCCTGGCTCGTGGTGCGTGTCGCCATCGTGACCGTCGCCTTCTTCGCGGTCATGGTCCTGTTCTCAGCCGTCCATTCGCCCCTCGGCCTGCTCGCCGTCCCGCTGACGATCCTGACCGGCCTGGCCTTCGGCGCGCCGTTCTTCGCCTACACCGCCAACCAGCGCAACGACACCGGCTTCGCGGCCCTCAACCGCTTCGTCGTTATCCCGCTCTTCCTGCTGGCCGGCACCTTCTTTCCCATCGCCAACCTGCCTCTGGTCTTCCAGGTCTTCGCCTGGGTCACGCCGCTGGCCCACGGGGTGGCGCTGGTCCGTGCGGCGACGCTCGCCTCCCCGATCGCGCCGCTGGCCGCCGCTGTCCATCTCACCGTCCTCCTCGGCTACAGCGGGGTGGGCATCGGCCTGGGGTTGCGCGGCTTCGAGCGGAGGCTAGGGGAGTGATGGCGGTGGGGCGAGGCCTGCGGTCGCTGCCTCTTCCATCAGGCTTCGGGGCCGCGCATCTGATCGAACGCAACCTGCGCCACCACCGGCGCCACTGGATCATCATGCTTTCCGGCTTCTTCGAGCCGCTCGTCTACCTGCTCGGGATCGGCTACGGAGTCGGCTCGCTCGTGCCGGGCATCCATCTGTCCGGCGGCCGCACCGTGACCTACGCGGTGTTCGTCGCCCCGGCGATGATGGCCTCGGCCGCCATGAACGGAGCTGTCTACGAAACCTCCCACAACTTCTTCTACAAGCTGCGGCACCAGAAGATCTACGACGCCGCGCTCAGCACTCCGCTGGGGGTCGGCGACGTGGCCCTCGGTGAGATCGGCTGGGCTTTGATCCGCGGCTCGATCTATGCCCTGGGCTTCGTCGTCATCATGACCGTGCTCGGGCTGGCGGCCTCGCCCTGGGTCGTGCTCGCGCTGCCCGCCGCCGTCCTGCTCGGCTTCACCTTCGCCAGCGTGGGAGTCGCGACCACGACCTTCGTCCGCAACTGGCAGGACTTCGACCTGGTTCAGCTCTTCCTTCTACCGCTCTTCCTCTTCTCCGCCACCTTCACGCCACTCAGCCTCTACCCGCCGGCACTGCAGGTGATCATCGAGCTGACCCCGCTCTACCACGGCGTCGACCTGATCCGGGGGTTGAGCACCGGGATCCTCGGGCCCGGCCTGCTCGTCGACGTCCTCTACCTTGCCCTGCTGTCAACGATCGCGCTCGTGATCGCGGGCGCGCGCCTGCGCTTCCTCCTCCTCAAGTAGGCGTTCGAGGGTTGCCGGCAACGCCTTCAGGTCCGGAAGTGTCGCCGCCGCGACACCCGCCTCCTCGCGCTCGTCCAGGCGGTTGATCCAGACCGCCGGGATGCCCAGGCGATGCGCTGGCCCGATGTCGTGGAAGAAACTCTGGGCCACGTGGACCTGCGACGCCGGGCAGTACAGCTCGCGAAAGCGCAGGAAGTGAGCCCGAGCCGGCTTGTACGCGCCCACGTCCTGGGCGGTCACGATGGCGTCGACGGCAACCGGAAGCCTTCGCCGGCTCGCCGCGAACAGATCGGAGTCGATGTTGGAGAGGACCGCGAGCCGCCAGCCGCGCTCGCGCAAGGCGGACAGCGCGGGCTCGACGTCGGGGAAGACCGGCCAATCGGGCAGGCTCTCGGGCAGCGACCTCTCGGCGCCGGCCCCCAGCCGGACGCCGGCTTCCGTGGCGGCGCGACGGAGCGACTCGCTGAGGACCTCGCGGTAGGGCCGGAAGCGTTGGGCCTGTACCGAGGCCTCGTGGCGATAGTAGAGGGGAAGCAGCTCGCCGGATCGCCCCGGGGCGACACGCTCGATCGCCCCCGCGATGCCGGCGCGCCAGTCGACCAGGGTGCCGTAGCAGTCAAAGGTCGCCCAGAGGGACTCGGGCATGGTTCCATCATGCCTGGCGCGACACAACCTTTTGCCTTAGACTCGCGTCCTACCCAGCATGGGACGCCTGCGGACCTTCGCCCTCTGCGTCGCCACCTTCCTCGTCGCGGGCTTGGTGGCCGCGGTGACATTCCTTCCCGGCGTCCAGGGGTGGCGGGTCCTGGCGCCTGCCGCCCCGGCCCAGGCGGCTGCCGCCGCAGCCCGGCCCGCTGCGGAGATCGTGGGCGCCCAGCCGGCGCTGCCGATCCCGGTCTTCGCCAGCCTCCCTCCGCCCGAGGCCCTGACCGCCAGGTCCGGTGTGCTGGTGGACGTGGACAGCGGCCGCGTGCTCTGGGCGCGCGACCCGGATCGGCCTCGACCGATGGCCAGCCTGACCAAGATCTTCACCGCCATGGAGGCGGTCAGCGCCGTCTCCGACCTCGACCGCTCGCTCACCGTTCCCTCGGCCGCCCGTAGCCAGATCCCCTGGGACTCGACCGTGATGGGGCTCACGCCGGGCGAAACGGTCACGGTCCGCCAGCTGCTCTACGGCATGTTCCTCCCCTCCGGGAACGACGCCGCGGTCACGCTGGCGCAGGCCATCCTGCCCGAGCCCCAGTTCATCGCGGGGATGAACGCGCTGGCCGCCAGCCTGGGCCTGCGGCAGACGCATTTCACCAATCCCTGGGGCGCCGACGACGCGGGCCACCACGCCTCGGCCTCCGACCTGGCGGTCGCCGCCGCGTACCTCGACGCTCACTTCCCCACCCTGGCCGCGATCGCCGGTACGCAGGCAATCGACATTCCGGCCACCGCGAGCCACAAGGCATATCACCTGCGGACTTTGAACAAGCTGCTCGCCGGCTACCCCGGCGTAAGCGGGCTCAAGACCGGCTGGACCGGCGCCGCCGGCGGCTGCCTGATCAGCACGGCGGCACGGGACGGCCATCACCTGGTGGCGGTGCTCCTGGGGTCGGACAACACCTTCGCCGAGACTCGCGCCCTGCTCGACTACGGCTTCAGCCTGGAGCAGCCGGTCAGCCAGCGCTGAGGCGAAGTTGACCACCCGCCGCTCCAGCAGGTATGGTGTCGGCACGATTGATGATTGACCCGATGGGATAAGTCAACAATCCGGCGCGGGCGCCGCTTCAGCCGAGGAAGGAGAGCTTCAGATGGCAACCCTGTTGAAGGCCGACCCCACGTTCTATCCGTCGCCGAAGCTGGCCATGCAGGCGCCGCCGGAGACGGTCGCCTACGCGGTCATCGTCAATCCCGGTAAGGGCCCCGACGGCCTCGCCGTGCTGGACGCGGACGCCGCCTCAGCGGGCTATGGCAAGGTCATCTCCAGCCTGACCATGCCCAACTCCGGCGACGAGCTGCACCATTTCGGCTGGAACGCCTGCAGCTCCGCGCTCTGCCCTTACGCCGCCCATCCCCACATCGAGCGCCGCTACCTGCTCGTGCCCGGACTGCGCTCCTCACGGATCTACGTGATCGACACCAAGCCCGACGGCCGCGCGCTGAAGATCGTCAAGACGGTCGAGGCGCAGGAGATCGCGAACCGCGCCGGCTACAGCCGTCCGCACACCACCCACTGTGGCCCCGACGGTATCTACGTCAGCGCCCTAGGCGGGCCCGACGGCGACGGCCCGGGCGGCATCTTCATCCTGGACCACAACACCTTCGAGGTCCGCGGCCGCTGGGAACTGGACCGTGGGCCGCAGCACCTGGCCTACGACTTCTGGTGGCACCTCGGTTACGACACCCTGCTCACCAGCGAGTGGGGCACGCCGAAGATGGTCGAGGACGGGGTCAACCCGGAGATCCTGCTCAAGGGCGGGTACGGCCACCAGATCCACGTCTGGGACCTGCCCAAGCGACGCCACCGCCAGGCGATCGACCTGGGCCCCGAGCAGCAGATGGTGCTCGAGCTGCGCCCGGCTCACGATCCCACCCGCGCCTACGGCTTCGTCGGCGTGGTGACCAGCCTCAAGGACCTGAGCGCCTCGGTCTGGACCTGGTATCTCGAGGGCGGGACCTGGAAGGTGCGCAAGGTGATCGAGATCCCGGCCGAGCCCGCGGATCCGAAGCAGCTGCCTCCCCTGCTCCAGGGATTCAAGGCGGTGCCGCCGCTGGTGACCGACATCAACCTCTCGCTGGACGACCGCTTCCTCTATGTCTCCTGCTGGGGCACGGGCCAGTTCCTGCAGTACGACGTCTCCGATCCGTTCAACCCCAGGCAGACCGGGTCGGTTCACCTGGGGGGCATCGTTCGGCGCGCCGCCCATCCGGATTCCGGTCCGCTGAACGGAGGGCCGCAGATGGTCGAGGTCAGCCGCGAGGGCAAGCGCGTCTATCTCAGCAACGGGCTCTACAACTCATGGGACGACCAGTTCTATCCCGACGGGCTGAAGGGATGGATCGTTCGCCTGGACGCGGATCCGGCGGGCGGGCTGTCCATCGACCGCAGGTTCCTGGTCCAGTCCGAACAGCGCTACCACCAGATTCACCTGGAAGGCGGCGATGCCTCGTCCGATTCCTACTGCTTTGCCTGACGCGAACGATCGATGACCCGCTGGTGGTGGCCCTGGGGTGTGCTCGTGCTCCTCGGCGCCTACCACGGGCTCAACCCGGGCATGGGCTGGCTCTTCGCGGTGGCGCGCGGGCTCCAGGAGCGCCGGCGGGCCGCCCTCTGGCAGTCGTTCCTGCCGATCGCCATCGGGCACGAGGCCGCGATCGGCGCCGTGGTGGTCCTGGTCGCGTTCGCTCAGCTGGTGATCGCGCCCCAGGCGCTTCGCGCCGGCGGCGCGGGCCTGCTGCTCGCCTTCGCCGGCTACCGCATCTACAGGCAGCAAGCTCATCCGCGTGGCTTCGGGATGCGGGTCGGGCTCCGCGGGCTGTTCGGCTGGTCCTTCCTGATGTCGTCCGCGCACGGCGCCGGCCTGATGCTGGTGCCGATCCTGCTCAGCCTGCCGCCCAGCGGCGCCAACCAGGACCTGGGGCTGGTCGCCTACGCGGCCGGCCTATCCCCCTGGGAGGGCCTGCTCGCCGCCACCCTGCACACCGCCGCCCTGCTGGCGGTGATGGCACTGGTTGCGGTCGTGGTCTACGAGCGCTACGGCGTCGCCTTCCTGCGCCGCGCCTGGCTGAACGTCGACCTGATCTGGACCATCGCGCTTCTGGGCGCGGCGCTGGTCACGCTCTTCACGTAGGGAGCGACACGGGGACGCCGGCGATCGTCTCCGCGGCCACATGGTCGACCACGGCGTGCAGATGGCCCGTCTCCTCGAAGACCTTAAGCTGCCGGTCGGCGCTGGTCCCCTCTTTGAGCAGGACGTTGACGTAAGAGACCGCCTGGCGGGATCCCAGCTCGTCCACGACGTCGTCGATGAAGTCGAGCAGCTCGACGGCGAGGTCGCGCATCGGCACCTCTGCCTGCTTGCCGAAGTCGATCAGCTTGCCGTCCAGGCCGTGGCGGATGGCGCGCCACTTGTTCTCGTTGATCAGTCCCGGCTGGTACTTGCGGAAGCCGAGGTTGGCCCGCCGCAGCTTGACCAGCTTGGCGCAGATGGCCTGGATCAGCGCCGCCAGGCAGACCGTCTCCTCGACCCGGGTGGCGGCGTCGCAGATCCGGAATTCCAGCGTGGGATAGAAGGCGTGCGGTCGCAGGTCCCACCAGATCTTCTTCCCATCGTCGATCGAGCCGGTCTTGACCAGCAGCTCGACGTAGTTGGAGAGCTCGTCCGCCGAGGAGAACTCAGGCGGGATGCCGGTGCGAGGAAAGCGAGACCAGATCACGCTGCGATAGGACTTGAGCCCGGTGACGCGGGTCAGCCAGAAGGGGCTGGAGGTGGAGAGCGCCAGCAGGTGGGGCAGGAAGTAGCGGGCCTCGTTCATGATCTCGATCCGCAGCTCCGCGTCCGGGATGCCGACGTGGACGTGAAGGCCGAAGATCAGGAGCTCACGCACTATGTCCTGCATCTCCTCTTCGAGCAGCTTGTAGCGCTCCTTCTCGGTGATCTGCTGCTCCTGCCAGTGGGAGAACGGGTGGGTGCCGGCCGAGGCGATCCGCAGTCCGGCCGGCTGGAGGAGGGCGGCGCAGGCTCCGCGAAGGCGGACGATCTCGGCCCGGGCTTCGTCGATGTTGGCGCAGATCCTGGTGGTCAATTCGACGGCCGACTGGAGCATCTCGGGCTTCAACTGCTCGCCCAGAGACGCCTCCCCGGCCGCGACCAGGATGTCGATGTGGGACTTCAGCTGCCCGGAGGCGTCGACGATCTGGAACTCCTCCTCGATGCCGATGGTCAGCCAGGGGTCGGTCACGCCGCGCCCTCCACGACGTAGGCCGGGGCCACGCTGCCGGCGCCGGCTGTGACGTTGAGCAAGGCCGACGAAGACAAGCGGGTCAGGCAGCCGCTGGCGCGGCCGTCGAAGAGGTATGGGTCCATGTCCACCGCCAGCTCGAGGAAACGCAGGCCGTCGAGCATGATGGGGAAGGTCTCGCGGGGGATGGGAACCTTCTCCTGGACCACCGAGGACTGGGCCAGGGCCGCGGCGAGGGCGCGCTCCCAGTCTGCCTGCGAGGACGTCCAGCCGAGGACCACGCCCTTGCCGCCGTACTCGTCGTTCGGCTTCAGCACCAGGTCGGCCCGGTGCTCGGCGATGTAGGCGGCGAGGTCCTCGATCCGCTCGCTGCCGCGAGTCGTGGTTCCCTGCCTTACCTTTCTCGTCCAGGGCACGTGGCGGGCGATCGCCGCCCGCTGGCCGGCGGTGTAGAGCGGCGCGTAGCGGTCGTCGGAAAGGAGGGCCAGGCTCATCTTCTTGTGCAGCAGCTTGGCCCGAAAGGTGTTGACCACACAGACCGCGCCCGCCACGTAGGCTTCGACGAGCGCTCGGCCCTCGTCACGCCGGGCCAGAAGCTCGCTGGTCAGGACCCGGCGGTAGACCAGGTTGACGGGGACACCGCCGGCCTGGAGCCGGCCGTGCCGGAACTCCAATGCCCGCGGCTCGCAGATCACCGCCTTGACCCCGCGGCTTTCGAAGTAGTCGCGGAAGAGCTCGAACTCGGCGGTGGTCGGAAGACCGGTCCAGTCCACGATCGCGATCACCGGGGTTCGCTCCTTGCCCCAGCTGCGGAAACCGCGCAGCATGGCGCCCAGCTGCCGTGCCCGGGTGGGAAGGGACCGGATGCGAAAGCGCTTGCGGAAGGCGCGCATCACGGGGAGGCGCTCGAAGACCGCTGTCAGCGTGTCGCCGTAGGCCATCCCGGCCGGGGACTCGGCGTTGTATTCGACGAAGCGCAGCTGGTCGGTGAAGAAGCCGTCGATCCGAGCCGAGGGCGAGGAGGAGGCGCCGCCGGGCTCGATCAGCGCCAGCCGCTCCTCCTCGGGGTCGAGGTCGAGCTCGGCGCGCAGGCGCTCGTCACGCAGGAGCAGAAGCTCGCTGGTCAGGACCCGGCGGTAGACCAGGTTGACGGGGACACCGCCGGCCTGGAGCCGGCCGTGCCGGAACTCCAATGCCCGCGGCTCGCAGATCACCGCCTTGACCCCGCGGCTTTCGAAGTAGTCGCGGAAGAGCTCGAACTCGGCGGTGGTCGGAAGACCGGTCCAGTCCACGATCGCGATCACCGGGGTTCGCTCCTTGCCCCAGCTGCGGAAACCGCGCAGCATGGCGCCCAGCTGCCGTGCCCGGGTGGGAAGGGACCGGATGCGAAAGCGCTTGCGGAAGGCGCGCATCACGGGGAGGCGCTCGAAGACCGCTGTCAGCGTGTCGCCGTAGGCCATCCCGGCCGGGGACTCGGCGTTGTATTCGACGAAGCGCAGCTGGTCGGTGAAGAAGCCGTCGATCCGAGCCGAGGGCGAGGAGGAGGCGCCGCCGGGCTCGATCAGCGCCAGCCGCTCCTCCTCGGGGTCGAGGTCGAGCTCGGCGCGCAGGCGCTCGTCATGCAGGAGCACCTGCTCCAGCCGGCCCAGCGCGGCGTAGATCGATTCCGAGGCCTCGACCGCGGCGCGGTAGCGCGCCGCTCCGATCAGCTGCGGGCGCAGGGTCATGGAGACGGGGCGGTCGCCGAACATCAGCCGGTTGCGTCGCTGGCCCTCGCGCAGGGCCTCCATGCAGTCCGCGGAGAGCCCGCCGTCATCGAGCAGCTGATGGTAGACGGCGACCGGGTCCTTCACGGCCGAACGTACCGCCACCAGCGCTGCTCGCCTCGCCAGGGCGGGACCGCCTCACCGCGCGCGTAGGAGAGGACCAGGTCACACATGCGGGTCAGCACCCAGCGGAAGTTGTCCTCCTTGATCGAGAAGTTGTCGAAATCGGGAGCGGGATTGAGGAAGTCGATGGCGTAGAGCGTCCCGTCGCGGACGGCGAACTCGACGGTGTCCATGTCGTAGCCGAGGGCCTCGGTCAGCGTCTGCGCGTCCCGGATCGCCTGGTCCCGGAGCTGGCCCTCCACCGGGCGGTGGATCTGGTAGCGCTCGTGGAACGGAAGCCGCGGGTCGTAGCGGATGGGAAGGACGTGGCGCCGGCCGACACAGATGCAGCGCACGTAGTCCTGCCAGTCGATGAACTCCTGAAGGATCATCGTCTTCTGCCCGGTGCCGTCATAGGCACTCAGCAGGTCTTCCATGGAACGCACGAGGTAAACGTCCTTCCAGCCGCCCCCGGTGTTGGGTTTGAGGACGGCCGGCAAGCCGACGTAGGCGACGAGTCGCTCCCAGTCGAGCGGGTACTTGAGGTTGCGCAGCGACCGCTCGCGGTCGATATCGGGGATGTAGTCCTTGTTGGGCAGGACCAGCGTGCGCGGGACGGCGACGCCAAGCTTGCGGGCCAGAGTGCACTCGAAGAACTTCTCGTCCGCCTCCCACCAGAAGGGGTCGTTGATGACGGCGGTGCCCAGCAGCGCGGCGCTCTTGAGGAAGGCGCGGTAGTAGGGCACCTCATGCGAGATGCGATCCACGATCACGGCGTAGGGGGGAGCCTCCAGCTCCCCGTTTCCTCCCAGGCTGGCCAGCTCGGCAGCGATACCATCGGTCTTTCCCTGCTGGTTGACCAGGTCGATGAAGGGCTGGGGAAAGGTGTTCTCCCGCCCCACCATGAGCCCGACCAGCCTAGACATACTTGCGCATCATCTCCTTCCAGTAGGGCCAGTCGTGGGCCCATCCGGGCCACAGGTCGAGGCGGGCGCCTACGCCCTTCTCCTGGAGGAGCATGCCCACCCGGCGAGACTCGGCGACGTTCGGGTCCTGCTCTCCGCTGGCGATCACCTTCTTCTCCATGTGGCGCAGCGGCCGCAGGTAGGCTTCATCGCTGAGTCCCGGCAGGAAGGCCATGGGGTTGATGAAGTAGGCCTGGTCCTCCTGGTTGCCGTCCAGCCAGCGCTGCGTGTCGTAGGCGCCGCTGAGGCCGACGAAGCCGTTGAGCCGGGTGGGATGGCGGAGCGCGAGGAGGAGGGAGTGGAGCGCCCCGAAGGAGGTGCCCGCCGCCACCGGCCGGCCGCCGAGACGGGGCAGGACCTCATCGAGCAGGTAGCGCTCGTACTGCAGGTGACGCTGGACCCGGGCGGCCGGCGGTCCCGGCGCGTACCAGGACTCGCTGTCGACGCTGTCGACGCACCAGAGCTGGATGTAGCCGGCCTCGATCTTGTCCTGGAGGGCGGCCACCATGCCGAAGTCTTCCCACTGGTAGAAGCGACCCTGCGAGGTGGGGAAGACGAGCAGCGGCAGGCCAGTCCCGCCGAAGCGCAGGACTTCCATCTCGCGCCCGAGGGCCGGGCTCCATTCCTTCAGATACTGGCGCACGCCTCCTCCCCTACTGTGAGGAGTTTAGCGTTCGCCTAGGCCGGGGCCGGACGGAGGGGTGAGAGGCGGGACCGCCCGCCTCTCAGCTGAGCGCCGTTAGCGCCAGGTCGAAGGCTTCGCACCGCCGCCTAGAGGCCGGTCGAGTTGGTGTAGATGGCCTCGTTGAAGACGCCGCTGCTGGGAGCCGTCGCTACGGCGAAGGCGCCGTGCGAGGTCCCGCCCGAGTTGAAGTCGGCCGAGATGTAGTCCCCGACCATGTAGCCATGGGTGGTGTTCGCCAGCCAGGTCAGGTTCACGGGGCCGGCCAGCTGCGTCGCGGCCGACCAGCTCGTGCCGCCGTTGGTCGAGGAGATGAACCCGACGTCGAGCTGGCAGGTCGAGGTGGTGCAGTTCGAGACTGGGTAGTAGTAGTAGTAGAGCCCGAGGTGTGCACTGCTACCCGAGGTCGCCTTGTTGACGGCCAGCCCCGGGATGAAGTGATCGACGCCGCTACCCACCGGATTGATCGGGATGCGGGCCACGGCCGACCACGTGGTCCCGTTGGTCGAGCTGCTGAAGACGATGTCGTTGGCGGTGCAGTTCCTCTCGAAGCGGCAGTCCTGCCAGGCGACGAAGGCCTTACCGGCGCCGTCGACTTCGGCGGTCGGGAGCGGGCTGCTCCGCAGGCTCCCGGCTTCGGTGTGGGTCTGGAGCTTGGCGATGGTCACGACGCTGCCCCAGCCGCCGCCGCCGCCGGTGAAGGCCTTGAGATAGGTCTGGTTCGGGGTGTCGAATGGAACCACCACTGTGCCGTTGGGCTGGACCACGGGCTGCACGCCGGTCCCATCGAGGTTCAGGGCGGCAGTCGCCTGCGGGCTCCAGGTCAAGCCGCCGTCGGTCGAGGTGTCGATCGCGATCAGGTCGCCGGCGGCGCGGTTGTCCCAGATGACGTAGCAGTCGCCGTAGAAGGGGCTCGAGGTCCAGGTGTCGCAGACGATCCATGACTTCTCGCTGTCGATCGAGGAGCTGGGCCCAACCACGGTGACCGGGTTGGCCCAGGCCGTGCCGCCGTTCGTCGACCGGCTGACGATGACCCCGGCGCCGGTGACCCCGGTTGAGCTGGCGTTGAGCGGCACCTGGGCGATGATCCAGCACCGATGAGTCCGTGTCGCGCGCGAACGGTCCGGGCGGGTTGGCGTAGACCGTGGTTCCCGGAAGCGAGCCGCAGGTCCAGCTCGAGCCGCCGTCGGAGCTGGTGGCCCAGCCGACGTTGGAGGAGCCGCCGTCGGTGAAGAGGCCCTGCTGAAAGGTGGCCACGATCGTGTTGCCGAAGGAGAAGGTGTCGGGCTCGACCTCCGTGGCGTGCTGGCCGGTCACGTTTGTATAGGGATCCCTGCAGAGCAACGTCAGCGGGACGTTCGCCGATACGCCGATCGAGGTGAGCAGGGCCAGCGCCGAAGCCGCCGCCAGAGCGAGCAGTCGAAAGCCCTTCATCGTGGTTGCACCCCCTGAAGGAACGCGTCGCTTTGAACTAAAACGAAGAGAGGCGGGACCCGGTCCCGCCTCTCTGCTGAGCGCCGTTAGCGCCAGGTGTGCGACTGGTTCGAGGCGCCGAAGGAAGCTGCGTTCGCCGATCCGTAGACCTTCGGGCTGTCGGCGGCCAGAACGGTCGCCGATGCCTGACCGGCCGTGTTGGTGTACATCGCCTCGTCGAAGACGCTGCCGTTGTTGGGATTCGCGACTGCGAAGACGCCGTGCGAGGTGCCGCCTGAGTTGTAAGACGCTGAGATGTAGTCGCCGACCATGACCCCCTGAGTGGTGCTGGGCAGCCAGCTCAGAGTCATGGGCCCGGCCTGCATGTTGCCCGCGGTCCAGCTCGCGCCACCGTTGGCCGAGGAGCTGAAGCCGACGTTGAGCTGGCAGGTCGTGCTCGTGCAGTTTGACACCGGGTAGTAGTAGTAGTAGAGGGCGAGGTGCGCGCTCCCTCCCGAGGTCGCCTTGTTGACGGCCAGGCCCGGGATGAAGTGGTCGACGCCGCTGTTGGTCGCATCCAGCGGAATCCTGGTCACCGCCGACCAGGTAGTTCCGTTGCTCGAGCTGGTGAAGACAATGTCGTTCGCCTTTCCTGCCCTGATGAAGCGCGAGTCTGACCAGGCGACGAAGACCTTGCCGGCACCGTCGATTTCCGCGGTCGGAAGGGCACCGCTGCGGATGTTGCCCGCGTCGGTGTGATGGCTGATCGACGTGATGGTCGTGACGTTACCCCAGCTGGCGCCGCCGTTGGTCGACGAGAAGGCGCCGACCGCGGTCTCGTTGGCGTTGTCGAGGGGCACGACCACGGTGCCGCTGGGCTGCACGACGGGCTGCCCGCCGATCCCGGCGATGCCCTGAGCGGTGGTGGTCTTGGGACCCCAGGTCAGGCCGCCGTCAGTCGACGTGTTCATGTAGATCAGATTGCCTGCGCCGTGATCGTCCCACTGGATGTAGCAGTTGCCGTAGAAGGGGCTCGACGCCCAGGTATCGCAGACGATCCACGACTTGTCACTGTTGATCCCGCCTGGCGGGACGACGGTAATCGGGTTGCCCCAGACGGTGCCGCCATTGGTCGAGCGGCTCACGATCACGCCGGCGCCGTTCACGCTGGCGTCGAGCGGGAGCTGGGCGATGAGCCAGACTCCACGCTTCGGGTCGTAGGCGACCGCGGGGTCCGTGTCGCGCGCGAAAGATCCCGCCGGAGTGGCGTAGACCGTAGTCCCGGGCAGGTCCCCATGGGTCCAGGTCGTTCCGCCGTCCGCACTCGTCGCCCAGCCGATGTTAGAGGAGCCGCCGTCGGTGAAGCGGCCCTCCTGGAAGGCTGCGACGATCGTGTTGCCGAAGGAGAAGGTGTCGGGCTCGACCTGCGTCGCATGCTGGCTGGTCGAGTTCGTGTACGGATCGGAGCTGATCTTGGTCAGCGGAACGTTCGCCGATGCGCCGATCGTCGAGAGGAGCGTCAGCGCCGACGCTGCGCCCACGGCAAACCATCGGTAGCCAAGTCTCATGTGCACCCCCTGAAGGTGATAGAGGTTGAAATTGCCCCCGCGCGAGGATACGTGCGGCCGGTCGCCTCCCTGGTTAACCGCAGCGCATGTTATCGAGCCGCGCGGAATGAGTCAAGTCTTTCACGCTTTTTAACCGCGAGCGCTGACAGCATCCGCTCTCCGTCCAGAGGGCGTGTCCCGGAGTGGTAGCGACATCTCAGTTTGTGGCCAGCCTGAGCAGTTGACTTTTCGGCCGCGATCGCCGAAAGTGTGCGGCACGAAATCTCTACCCGGCGCCCACCGAATCCTGACCGGCGTCACCGTCCTGGCCGGTGCAATGGCCGGCCTTTGTGGACCGGTTGCCGCGTACGCGGCGGCGACCACCTACAGCGTCGGGCCGATCACCGATGTCAGCGGCTCATGCTCGGGCCAGAACGCGGAGGTGGAGCAGGCGGTCGATCCCGCACTGCATTACGTCTACGAGACCTGGATGGGCTGCAAGGGAATCGGCTTCGGCCGCTCCGTCGACGGCGGCCTCAGCTTCCAGGCTCCGATCTCCTTGCCCGGCTCGGTCGGCTCGAACGTCAACTCCTGGGACCCGGCGGTCGCCGTCGCGCCGGACGGCACCGTGTACGCCGCCTTCATGCTGGCCAGCGGCACGGATTGGTATCCCGTCGTCGCCGCCTCCTTCGACCACGGAGTGACCTTTCCCCAGGTCAGCTCGCTGCTGCCACCAGACCACAAGAACTGGGGCGACCGCGACTTCATCGCCGTAGGCCCCGACGGCACGGTCTACCTGACCTGGGATTACGGACCGGAACGGACGTCAGTAACCTACATCTGCGCGACCAGCGGCAGCTGTGCCTTCGCCACCGGCGACCTCAACGTCGTGATCCAGAAGTCGACCGATCATGGCGCGACCTGGAGCGCGCAGAGCCACATCAGTCCCGGCTTCCCCGCCAGCGGCGGAGACAGCGCACCCCTGGTGGTCGAGCCCAACGGCCGGATCGACGTGCTCTATCAGGGCTACCAGATCACGAACACGACCACGTACACGATGAACCCTGCCTACAGCTACTTCACCGCCTCGAGCGACCAGGGGCAGACCTGGTCGGCTCCGGTGCGGGTCGGAGCCTCGGGCGGGACGATGTCTCTGGCCGAGTGGTGGATCGACGGAGCGATCGGGATCGACTCGGGCGGCAACCTCTACGCGACCTGGGACACGCAGGGCACGAACCCGGACGGGTCCGCCAACGACGTCGGATGGCTCTCGTTCTCCACCGACCGCGGCCAGACCTGGTCGGCGCCGCTGCAGGCGCCGGCCGATCGCCTCGACGTGCCGCACATCATGGAGGTCGCCGGCGGCGGACCGGGGATCGCGTTCGTCGGCTGGCTCTCCGACAGCAACCCACAGGGATACGCGCAGTACCTGCGCACCTTCTCCGTCACCCGCGGCTGGCTTTCCGACCCGGCGCAGGTGTCGACCCAGTTCGGCGATCCCTCGGTCTGGCCGGGCGACACCTTCGGGATCTCGACCCTGTCGACGAGCCAGGTGGTGCTGAGCTGGGGCAGCGCCACCCCGAGCAGCGGCAAGAAGTCCGACATCTTCGCGGCGCGGGTCGGGGTCCAGTTGCGCTAGCAAAAAGTCGACCTAGGTACGCAAAGCCAGCCGCCGAGGCGCAAAAGATTCTGAGGTCGGATTCGGCCTGAAAGCAGGCCGGTTTAACCCTTCCTTGCCTCGCCGTGCCCTTCTAACGTCAGAGTCGGACGGATATTTCGGCCTGCCCGGGCAGGGCCGGGAGCGCCCGTCCAGGAACTGTGCACCAGACCTACCCGGTCCCGAGCGCGCGCGAATCGGTGGGCCTCGCCGTCGGACGCGGGGCGCCCTCCGCCGGACAACAGTCGTGGTCGCTGGTCGACGAGCGTGCCGGCTTATGCGCCTACCTGGTGGTGGACGCGTTCGTCGACGGCCGCGCGATGGGGGGCGTGCGGATGACCCCGGACGTCACGCCCGACCAGCTCGGCGCCCTGTCGCATCGAATGTCGGTCAAGCTCGCGCTCGCCGAGCTCTCGATCGGCGGCGCTAAAGCGGGGATCGTCAGCAGCCTGCCCCATGGGCCTGAGCGCGATCGCGTCCTTAGGGCCTTCGGCCTGGCCGTGCGGCCGCTGTTTGCCCGCGGCGTCTACCTTGGCAGCGACCAGGGCATCGGCTACCGGGACCGGGACCTGATCTTCGACGCCGCCGGCTTCGACCTCCGTCAGTCTGATGCCAGGGAGTATGGCATCAGTGAAGCGACCTGCCGCTTCGCCGAGGCCTACGGCCTGCGCGGGTCCCACCGGACTGCCAGCCTGCAGGGCTTCGGTACGGTTGGCCGCGGGGTGGCGCGCTCCCTGGTCGCGCGAGGTTGGCGGATCGTGGCGGTGGCCGACCGGCTGGGCACCTTGGCATGTCCGCAGGGTCTTCCGCTGGAAGGCCTGCTGGCGGCGACGAGGTCAGACAACACGATCGATCGCTCGGCCCTGCCTCCCGGAATTCAGGTTCTCAGTCTCGAGGAAGCCTGGCTGGACGTGCCGGCGGACGTCCTCGTCCTGGCCGCGACCGAGCGCGCCCTGAACTCGGACAACGCGCGACGTGTCCAGGCCCGCTTCGTGGTCG
>VBIC01000099.1 GCA_005881425.1 Chloroflexota bacterium
CGCCCCACCATGCAGCGGTGTGTCGAGGTGCTCGACGGCTACGGCATCCCGCACGAGGTCGTGGTCCGCTCGGCGCACCGGGATCCGGAGGGCTGTCGCGCCTGGGCCTCCGAAGCCGAGGCGCGCGGGCTACAGGTTCTGATCGCGGCCGCTGGCGGCGCCGCGCATCTGCCCGGGGTGGTCGCCGCCTGGAGCCGCCTTGCCCATGTCGGCCGGGGCGCTGGGCGGACTCGACGCCCTTCTCTCGATGGCGCAGATGCCCGCGGGCATCCCGGTCGCCACGGTCGCCATCGGGGAGGCGGGCGCGCGCAATGCCGGGCACCTGGCCGCGGCGATCCTGGGCCTTTCGGATCCGGCGCTGCGGGACGCGATCACACGCCGGCGATCGGAGATGCGCGCCCGCTAGGTCCCTGGCAGAACGCACAGGCCACGCGCGGTGACTGCCACAATAAGCCCGTGTCCCGGGTCCTGATCACTGAGACCGTGCTCCGTGACGCGCAGCAGAGCCTGTTTCAGGGTCGCCTCAAGCTGCAGCACGTGCTGCCCATCGCGGACACCCTGGACCGGGTTGGATATGAAGCGCTCGACGCCTGGGGTGGAGGGACCTTCGCCGCCTCGGTCCGCCTCCTGCACGAGGACCCGTGGCAGCGCCTGCGCGCGCTGCGCAAGGTGATCAGGAAGACGCCGCTGCAGATGCTGATCCGCGGGCAGACGCTGGTCACCACCCAGCACCAACCGGACGACGTCGTCCAGGCCTTCATCGAGCAGGCTGTCGAGAGTGGGGTCTCGGTGATCCGCACCTTCGACCCGCTCAACGACCTGCGCAACCTCGAGGTGCCAATTCGCGCCGCCAGGAAGGCCGGGGCGCGCGTGATCGGGGCGCTGGTCTACAGTCCGAGCCCGGTCCAGGACCAGGCCGATCTGGTCAAGCGCGCGGTCCGCCTGCGAGAGCTGGGCTGTCACGTCATCGGGCTCGAGGACGTCGCCGGCATCCTCGAGCCGGACAATGCCCGCAGCCTGGTGCGGGCAATGAAGGAGAGGGTGCATCTCCCGCTCTCGATCCATTCCCACAGCACCACGGCCCTGGCGCCGATCGCCTATTACGCCGCGGCCGAGGCCGGCGCGACCGGCATGGACACCGCGCTCTCGGCGATGGCCTGGGGCGCCTCGCTGCCTGCCACCGAGACCATGGTCGCGAGCTTTCGCGGCAGCCCCCACGACACCCGCCTCGACCTCAGCCTGATCGGCCAGGCGAACCGGTATTTCGACGAGCTCCACGACGAGTACGCCGAGTTCCAGGACCCGATCGCCTTTCGCAACGACATCAACGCCCTCGACCACCAGCTCCCCGCTCCGGTGCTGGCCTCTCTGATCCGAACCCTGGTCGAGAGCGGAAAGCTGGACCGGTACGACCGCCTTCTCCACGAGCTGGTGGTGGTGCGCAAGGAGATGGGCTATCCGCCGATGGCCGCGCCCATCAACCAGATCGCCGCCCGCCAGGCCCTGGCGAACACTCTGGGCGGCCAGCGCTATGAGCGGATAGAGCAGCCCTTTCGCGACTACATCAAAGGACTCTACGGCTCCCCGCCGGGGAGCGTCGACCGCGACGTCCGCCGCCGCGCGCTGGGCAGCTCCGATCCGATCACCGTTCGCCCCGCCGACCTGCTCGAGCCCATGATGGAGCGCGCCCGGAAGGAGATGCGGCGCCTGGGGCTTCCCCTGGCCGGCGACGACCAGGTGCTGACCTACGTGCTCTTTCCCGAAGAGGCGCCCGAGATCCTGCGTCCCACCGCGCGCGCGGAGGCGCCCGCGCCGCCGCCGGCTCGAACGGTCGAGGCCGATTCCGCCCCGACGGCCGCCCAGGTCCCGCCGGCGAGCGCCGCGGTCCGGGAGCTCACCGTCGAGGTCGATGGGGAGACCTACCACGTCCGCGTACACGGGCTGGGGGCTCCGGCCCCGGCGCCGGCGGGCCAGCCTTCGGCCGCCGGGCAGTCCCGGCCGGGCGCCCAGGACGGCGCCGTCCAGGCGCCGATGCAGGGGCTGGTGGTCAAGATCAGGGTCGGTCCCGGCGACCACGTCAAGCTGGGCGACGTGGTCGTGGTTCTGGAGGCGATGAAGATGCAGAACGACATCCAGTCTTCCTTGACCGGAACCGTCCGTGAGGTGCTGGTCAAGGAGGGTGCGGTGGTGGCGATCAACCAGGTGCTGATGACCATTGGCTGAGGCGCCCATCCGTAAGGTCCTGGTCGCCAACCGGGGCGAGATCGCGCTGCGGGTGATGCGGACCTGCCGCGAGATGGGGATCCCCACGGTGGCGGTCTTCTCCGAGCCGGACCGCCGCGCGCCCCACGTCTACTTCGCGCAGGAGCGCCAGGAGCTGAGCGGCCGCTCGCCGCGCGAGGCATACCTGGACGTCGATCAGCTGATCGACGTGGCCCGGCGCACGGGAGCGGACTCGGTCCACCCGGGGTACGGCTTCCTGTCCGAGAACGCCGGCTTCGCCGAGGCCTGCGAGGCGGCGGGCCTGGTCTTCATCGGGCCGAGCGGGGCGAGCATGCGGGCCATGGGCGACAAGGTCGAGGCCCGCCGGCGCATGGAGGCGGCGGGGGTGCCGATCGTGCCGGGCACGGCCGGCCTGAAGGACGAGGCGGCGGCGCAGGCCGCGGCCGCGCGCTTCGGCTACCCGGTCCTGCTCAAGGCGGCCGCGGGCGGCGGCGGCATCGGGATGCGGATCGTTCAGGAGGAGAAGGACCTGCCGGCGGCGTTCGAAGCCTGCCGGCGCGCGGCCCTGTCTTCCTTCGGCGACGGCACGGTCTACCTCGAGCGCTACCTGGAGCAGCCGCGCCACATCGAGATGCAGATCCTGGCCGACACCTACGGCACCACGCTGGCGCTGGGCGAGCGGGAGTGCTCGATCCAGCGCCGCCACCAGAAGCTGGTCGAGGAGGCTCCGGCGCCGGGGCTGCCGCAGGCGCGGCGGCAGGCGATGTCCGAAGCCGCGGTCCGGGCGGCCCGGGCGGTCGGCTACCGGAACGCGGGCACGATCGAGTTCATCGTCTCCGGCGAGGATTTCTACTTTCTCGAGATGAACACCCGGCTCCAGGTCGAGCATCCGATCACCGAGACCGTACTGGGAATCGACCTGGTACGCGAGCAGATCCGCATTGCCGCCGGCGACCGGCTCGACCCGGAAGCGCACGTCCCGAGAGGACATGCGATCGAGTTCCGGATCAACGCCGAGGACCCGACCCGGAACTTCCTCCCCGCTCCGCGCCGAATCCGGCGCTACGCTCCGCCCAGCGGACCGGGGGTGCGAGTCGATGCCGGAATCCGCCCCCACCAGGAGGTATCGCCGCACTTCGATCCGCTGCTGGCCAAGCTGATCGTCTTCGGGGCCACCCGCCAGCAGGCGATCGAGCGCGGACGGCGGGCGCTCGAGGAGTTCGTGCTCACCGGACCGGCGACCACCATCCCCTTCCATCGGGCGCTCCTCGAGGAGCCGGATTTCCTCGAGGGCCGGATCTCGACCCACTTCATCGCCGACCATCCGGCGCTGATGGAGAGGACCGGGGCCTTCGCCCGGCAGCCCTCACCTCTCGAGCCGCTCTACGGCAACGGTGAGCTGGCGGCGATCGCCGCCGCGGCGGCGGTCAGCCAGCCCTGACCACGATCGGCGACGTGTACTGCTGGCTCAGAGGCTGCTGCTTGTAGTCCTTGACCGCGGTGGTCACCACCAGCTGATAGTCCCCTGGCGTCAGCTTGACCGTGACGGTCGCGACCTGGGCCTCCTGGTCGTAGGCGACCGAGGCGACCTTCTGGATCACGCCGGTCGAGTCCCGGATCAGGATCGAGCTGTCGTTCACGGTCTCGACCGCGAGGTCGGAGTCGAAGTGGACCAGTATCTGCTGGCCGGACGGGTCGGCGCGCAGCTCGACGGCGACTACGGAAGGACCGCCCTGGCGAAGCGAAACCGAGGGGCCGGCCGCGACCTTGTCGATCAGGAACCGCTTGTCGTGGCGCACGACCGTGAGGTTCTCTTCGTGGAATCCGGTCTCCGTCTTGCCGCTGGCCTCGACGATGCGCACCCCGATCAGAAAGCTCTGCGGGTTGGCGGCGGCAAGCTGGACGGTGACTCGATACCAGCGCGCGAAATGCCCGCCCGCTGCCGGGGCCAGCAGTCCGAGGCCCCCGCCGTAGGCGTTCAGGGCGTCATTTCCCAGCTGCGACTGGGCGCCGGCCGAATCCTTGCCCAGCCGCGCGTCCATGAAGGTCGTGACCACGGCGATGGCGCTCTGCTGCGCCAGGTCCAGGTCGGACAGGGCTCCGACCTTGACTGTCGCCACCCAGAGCGCTGACCGGCCTGTCTCGTCGCGCCGGGTGAAGAGGACCGTGCGGCCGTCGGGCGACCAGTCGAGGGCTTCGTAGCCGGATCCGCCGAACTGGCGCGGGCTGCCGCCCGCGGCGTCGATCAGGAAGGCCTGCGAGGTGCTCGCCGCTCCCGGCGTGGCGGAGCGGCTGGCAAAGAGGAGAGAGACGGCGTCGGGGGACCAGTTGATGCTGCCCCAGGAGTCGCCGGGCTGGGAGGCGGCGAGCTTGAGCGCGGTCGGCGAGCCTGCCTTCAGGACCCATAGCTCGCTGGCCTGGGAGCGGCGGACCACGAAGGCCAGATCGCCGTGCGAGGACCAGCTGAAGCCGGTGGCTCCGGCGGTCAGGGCGGTGGACCCTCCGGCCGTGAGGTCGTAGACGGCGGAGCCGCTCGGCCCCTCGACCGCCAGGCGGCGGCCGTCGGGTGACCCCGCCACCCCGCCGCTGACGGCGATCAGGGCGGTGGAGACGGCATTGCCCTGCAGGTCGACCAGGTGGAAGACACCGCCGTCGACGTAGCCGACGCGGTCGCTGCCGACCCAGACCGGTTCTGCCTGGGGAGCGGCCGTGACCGTGGCCAGCTGGGTGGCCTCCTCCCCGGTGGCGCTGCTGACCGTCTCCATCAGCGCGTAATGATCACCGGCGCGATGCCAGAAGGCGATCCGGCCGTCCTGGGGCGCCACGACCGGGGTGATCACGTCCTCGGCGATCCTCCGGATGAACAGGCCTCGAGGGCTCAAGAGCCAGAGATCCATCCCGCTCGAAGAGCCGGAGACGGCGGCCGGCGAGGTCGAGGCCGCGGCCGACCCCGAGGCGGAGGCTCCGGGAGCCGGGCGCTCGCCGGGCCGGGGACTGGTGGCCACGATCTGCCCGTCGCCGCTCCAGACCGCCGTCCCGAACGTCCCCGGATCGGCCAGGCGGCTGTCTCCGAGGAAGGTCAGGTTGGCGCTGGCGAAAGAGGACGCCGACACCGGAGGCGGCGGGGAGGGCGCTGTCACGAAGCGGACGATCACCGGCGTGGGGGAGGGCTTGGGCGGCGCGGGCGCCACGCTCACGCTCGGCCGGGGCGCTGCCACCGGAGCCGGCCGGAGCTCGACGGTGTAGCTCGTGTTCGCGGCCAGCTGGTGGAGCGGGGTTACGACCAGGGTCTGGCCCTCCCACCGGGTTGTGTACCGGGTGGCGGGCTGGATCGCGATCGAGGCCTCGACCGCGCTGTGGTCCACCGGGCTGCTGAAGTCGATGCGGATCTCGTCGGCGGCCACGTTGGTCTTGTCGCTCAGGGGCGAGGTCACGCGGACCGCCTGCTCCGGCGCGCTGCCGGGCTGGTGAACGTACAGCTCGTAGCCCAGTACCAGGATGAAGGCGGCGGCGACCGCCGCCAGCGCCGGCACCGGCCCGATGCCCAGCCCAAGCCTGCTGAACCAGGACTGGCGGGGCGCCGGCTGAAGCGTCCGCCGGGCCTCGGCCATCAGCTTGCTGCGCAGGTAGCTCGGGAAGTGGGGATCGAGTGGGGGCGAGGCGGGCCGGGAGGTCTTGAGAAGCCGGACGACCTCCAGGTCCGCCCGGTCCTTGAAGAGCTCCTCGAGCTCGGGATCACGCTCGGGCATCAGGAGACCTCCACCTCCAGGGCAGGCAGCTCCCGGCGCAGCCGCTCCACACCCCGGTGGAGCAGGAGCTTGACCGCCCCCGAGCTCTTTCCCAAGATGCGCGCGATCTCGTCGATCTTGCGATCTTCACCGAACTTGAGCACCATCGCCGCCCGCTGCTGCCGGGGCAGCTGGTCTATGGCCGCCCAGATCCGCCGGCTGCGGTCGCGCCGGACCACCTCGTCCAGCACCGCCGGGGCGTTGTCCTGCAGCGGCGCCGCATCCTCCAGCTCCAGCTCGCCACGCTGCCCGCGGTAATGGTCCGCGACCGCGTTGAGGGCGATCTGGTAGAGCCAGGACGAGAAGGGATGGCCCGTATAGGTGTACCTCTTGATGTTTTTCAGCGCCTTGAAGAAAACTTCGCTCGTCACGTCCTCCGCCAGCGATTGCTCTCGAACTCGGGAATAGGCGAAGCGGTAGATCTGGGGGAAATAGCGGTCGTAGAGGGCCCCGAAAGCCTCGGGGTCGCCCTGCGCCCGTTCGACCAGCTCCCGTTCGCTTTCATTCCCGCCTGGCATTAGGCTCCCCCGCCGGGCGCCTGCCATGGAGAACGAGAGGCGCCGCAGGATGGTTACGTCGCCCGCCACTGTAGCAAGATTGGCTTAAAGCAAATGGGGAACGGCGCAGGTGAGCCGTTATAATGCGCCAATCACCGACGGCCCGCCACCCAAAAGGAGACCTGCCGCCGTTTGATCCCTCGATACGCTCATCCGGAGATGAGCGAAATCTTCTCTCCACAGACGAGGTTCCGGCTGTGGCTCGAGATCGAGCTGCTCGTCTGCGAGGGATGGGCGCAGCTGGGCGACGTCCCGGCTGGGGCGATGCTGAGCCTGCGGAAGGCGACGGTGGATCCCGATCGGGTCGCGGCCCTGGAGGAGCGGGTCGGGCACGACGTGATCGCCTTCCTGGACGCCGTCTCGGAGTCGCTGGGCGACGAGGCGCGCTATCTGCACCGGGGCCTCACCTCTTCGGACGTGCTCGACACCGCCCTGGCGCTGCAGCTCCGCCGGGCCTGCGACCTCCTGCTTTCCGACCTGGCGGCGCTGCAGGCGGCGATCCGCAGGCGCGCCATCGAAGAACGCGAGACGCTGATGGTGGGAAGGACCCACGGCGTCCACGCCGAGCCGGTGACCTTCGGGTTCGTGCTCGCCGGCTGGTTCGACGAGCTGGAGCGGGGGCGTCGCCGGCTCGAGGCTTCGCGGCAGGAGATCGCAGTGGGCAAGCTGGCGGGAGCGGTGGGAACCCATGCCACCGTCGATCCTCGGGTCGAGGAGCATGCCCTCGATCGATTGGGACTGGGGGTGGCGCCGGTGGCGACTCAGATCCTGGCCCGGGACCGGCATGCGGCACTCCTCGCGACCCTGGCGGTGCTCGCCGGGACGCTGGAGAAGTTCGCCACCGACGTCCGGTTGTTGCAGCAGAGCGAGGTCTCCGAGGTGCGCGAGCCGTTCGGCGCCGAGCAGAAGGGATCCTCGGCCATGCCCCACAAGCGCAATCCGATCCTCAGCGAACGCATCTGCGGTCTGGCCCGGACCGTGCGGGGATACGCGCAGGTCGCCTTCGAGAACCAGGCCCTGTGGCACGAGCGCGACATCAGCCACTCCTCGGCGGAGCGGATCATCGTCCCCGACACCTTCATCCTCATGGACTACATGCTCCGCCTCATGAGCAGCATCGTCGAGGGCATGGCGATCGACCGCCCCCGGATGCGGGCCAACCTCGATCGCAGCGGGGGAGTCGTCTTCTCGCAGCGGGTCTTGCTGGAGCTCGTCGACAGGGGAATGCCCCGGGGCGACGCCTACCGCGTGGTCCAGCGGGCGGCGCTCGCCGCCCTCGACGGCGAGGGTGACTTTCGGAGCCTGGTCAGCCAGGCGCCCGAGGTTCGCTCCAGGCTCGACGCCTCCCAGCTGGCGGCGTGCTTCGACCCCTCCTTCTACCTGCGTCGTCTCGACGTGACCTATGACCGGCTGGGACTCTGCGCTCCCGTCGAGGCCGCCCGCTCGTGACCGCCACCTTCAGCACGCGGCTGGCCCTGCAGCTCCACGCCCGGGGCAAGGTCCGCGATACCTACAGCTTGCCGGACGGGGAGCTGCTGATGGTAGCGACCGACCGGCTTTCGGCCTTCGACGTCGTGCTTCCCACTCCCATTCCCGACAAGGGCCGGGTGCTGACCCAGCTGTCGCTGTACTGGTTCGGGCAGACGCGCGCCCTGGTCGAGAATCACCTGTGCGCCGAGCAGCGGATCCAGCCCGAGCTGCTGGCGGAGCAGGCCGACCTGGCCGCGCGCTGCATGCGGGTCAGGCGCGTCGATCCGATTCCCTACGAGTGCGTGGTCCGCGGCTACCTGGCGGGATCCGGCTGGAAGGAGTACCGGGAAGGCGGGACCATCGGCGGCGACCCGCTGCCGCGTGGGCTGCGCGAGAGCGAGCGGCTACCCGAGCCGATCTTCACGCCGGCGGTCAAGGCCCAGACCGGGCATGACGAGAACATCTCGCGCGCCGAGCTTTCCGCCCGGGCCGGCGTCGAGCTGGCCACCGAGCTGGAGCGGGTGAGCCTGGCGCTCTACCGGCACGGAGCCGACCACGCGGAATCCCGAGGCTTGATCCTGGCCGATACCAAGTTCGAGTTCGGCCGGCTCGACGGGCGGCTGATCCTGATCGACGAGCTGCTGACTCCGGACTCCTCACGCTTCTGGGACGGGGAACGCTATCGGCCGGGCACGACGCCTCCTTCCTTCGACAAGCAGTACGTGCGCGACTACCTCGAGCGTATCGGGTGGAACAAGCAGCCCCCCGGCCCCTCCCTCCCTGAGGAGGTGGTGGCCGGGACGCGGTCACGCTATCTCGAAGCCTGGCATCGCCTGGCAGGGCAGCTTGTACCAGGCTGACGTCATCGTCACGCTCAAGCCCGTGGTCAACGACCCTCAGGGTTCGACGATCAAGAGCGCGCTCCACGCGCTCGGCTTTACGGCCGTCGAGGACGTGCGCGCCGGCAAGTTGCTGCGCCTCACCCTGGACACGGACGACCGGGCGGAGGCCGCGGCCATGACCGAGTCCATGGCCCGGCAGCTGCTGGCCAACTCGGTGATCGAGGATTTCAAGATCAGCCTGGTGGCGCTCGAAGCGCCGGCACGCTCCAGGCGCGCGTGAAAACGGGCATCGTCGTCTTCCCGGGCACGTGGAGCGACCGCGACTGCGCCTACGCGCTGCACGACGTCCTGGGCGAACCGGTGCGTTACGTCGGCCATCGCGAGCGCGACCTGGGCGACCTGGACCTGGTGATCCTTCCCGGCGGCTTCTCCTACGGCGACTACCTGCGCTGCGGGGCGATAGCGCGCTTCACGCCGGTGATGGAGGCCGTGGCGCGCTTTGCCCAAGACGGCGGTCTCGTCCTGGGCATCTGCAACGGGTTCCAGGTGCTGCAGGAAGCCCGGCTCCTGCCGGGTGCGCTGCTGCGCAACGCCTCCTGCGAGTTTCGCTGCGAGTGGGTTTCGCTGCGGGTCGAGCAGACCTGGTCCGCCTTCACCCAGGGGATGCGTCCGGGCCAGGTGCTGAGCCTGCCCATCTCGCACGGCGAGGGCAATTTCTACGCCGATCCGGCGACCCTGGAGGTGCTGCAGACGAACGACCGGATCGTCTTCCGCTACGCCACGCCGCAGGGACAGGTCGCGCCCCAGGCGAACCCCAACGGATCGACTGCCGGGATCGCGGGCATCTGCAACGCCCGGGGAAACGTGCTCGGCCTGATGCCCCATCCGGAACGGGCCTGTGAGGCATTGCTCGGGGGCAGCGACGGGCTGGTCCTCTTCCGCGCTGCCGTGATGGCGCTGCAGGCGGCGGCGGTCTGATGCCGCTGGCAAGCGCCCGTGACCTGCGCGAGGTCTCGCTCACCGAAGCCGAGTATCGCCGGATCGTGGAGCTGCTGGAGCGGGAACCCAACGATCTCGAGCTCGGCATCTTCGGCGCGCTCTGGAGCGAGCACTGCGGCTACAAGACCTCGAAACGCCTGCTCGCGGCGCTGCCGTCCGGCGGCCGGGCGGTGCTCCAGGGTCCCGGCGAGAACGCCGGGGCGGTCGACATCGGCAACGGGCTGGCCGCCGTCTTCAAGATCGAGTCGCACAACCATCCCTCGGCGATCGAGCCCTACCAGGGCGCGGCCACCGGCGTGGGTGGGATCCTGCGCGACGTCTTCACCATGGGCGCCCGGCCGATCGCGATCCTCGACTCGCTGCGCTTCGGACCCCTCGGCATACCGCACAACCGCTACCTGTTCCAGGGAGTCGTCGCGGGCATCGGCGGCTACGGCAACTGCTTCGGATGTCCCACCGTGGGAGGCGAGATCTCGTTCGACGAGGGCTACTCGGACAACCCCATCGTCAACGCGATGTGCGTGGGCATCGTGCCCCACGGCCGCCTGCGCCGGGCGCGGGCGGAGCAGGCCGGCGACATCGTGCTCCTGGTGGGCGCCGCCACCGGTCGGGACGGCATCCATGGCGCGACCTTCGCCTCGGTGGAGATGGACTCCACCTCCGCTGCTCGCCGGCCGGCGGTCCAGGTGGGAAACCCGTTCCTGGAGAAGCTGCTCTGCGAGGCCTGCCTCCAGCTCAACGAGCTGGACGATGTGGTGGCGATCCAGGACCTCGGAGCCGCAGGGCTGACCAGCGCGGCATCGGAGCTGGCACATCGCGGCGGACGCGGGGTGGAGATCGACGTGGCAGTGGTGAGCCGGCGGGAGCGGGGCATGAGCGCTTACGAGGTCATGCTCTCCGAGTCGCAGGAGCGGATGCTGGTGGTGGTCAGGCCTGACGGCGAGGCCAGGGCGCGCGCCATCTTCGACGCCTTCGAGCTGCACGCCGACCGCATCGGCACGATCACCCCGCAGCAGCGCCTGCGCGTCCGCGAAGGCCGGGCCCTGCGGGCCGACCTGCCGCTTCGAGCGCTGATCGACGCGGTCCCGCTCCGGACACCGGCCGCCATGGCCCCGGTCCGCCGCGCGGTCGAGGTGGCCCTGCCCCTCGACGACCCGGAGGACGCGCTGCTGGCGATGCTTCGCCGGCCCAACCTCCGAAGCCGCCGCCCGGTCTACCGGACCTACGACCATCAGGTGCAGAACAACACCGTCTTGGGGCCGGGCGGTGATGCCGCGTTGCTGCGAGTGGCCGGGACCAGCAGCGGGCTGGCCCTCACCACTGATGGCAACCCCTGGTACACGAGCCTGGATCCGTACGCGGGGACCCAGGCCGCGGTCGCGGAGGCCGCACGCAACATCGTCTGCACCGGGGCCCGGCCGCTGGCGGTCACCAACTGCCTGAACTTCGGCAACCCGGAGCGCCCCCAGGTCTTCTGGCAGCTGCGCGAGAGCGTGCGCGGGCTGGCTGACGCCTGCCGGGCTTTCGGGCTGCCGGTGGTGAGCGGCAACGTCAGCCTCTACAACGAGACGAGCGGACGGAACATCCCGCCCACGCCCGTGATCGGGATGATCGGCCTCCTCGAGGACCTCGACCGGCGCTGTCCCTCCGGCTTCCAGGAGGACGGTGACGTGATCTGCCTCCTGGGGGAGACCCGGGAGGAGCTGGCCGGCAGCGAGTACGCGCGCCTCCAGGGCGCACCCTTGCAAGGCCTGCCTCCGCGGGTCGACCTGGACGCGGAACGCCGGCTGCAAGGCGCGCTCCTCGAGGTGATTCACGAGGGCAGCGTGCGTTCCGCTCACGACCTGGCTGAGGGTGGGCTCCTGGTGGGGCTGGCGGAGGCGGCGCTCTTCGGCCGGCATGGGGTGCGCTGCCCGGCTCTCACCGGCCAGGTCTCGGCAGCGGCGCTCGCCTTCGGCGAGTCGCAGGGCCGGGTGCTGGTGAGCGCGCCGCCCCGGCGGGTGCCCGACGTGCAGAAGGTGATGGCGGCGGCCGGCGTGCCGGTCCACGCTCTGGGCGTGGTCGGCGGAGACGAGCTGCAGGTGGGCCCGGCGGTGCGGATCCGCCTCGATCGCCTTCGGGAAGCCTGGGAGTGCGCGTGGGACACGCCGTGATCGACCTCAGCCCGGAGCGGATGCACGAGGAATGCGGGCTCATGGGAGTGCACGCACCTGGGGAGGACGTCGCCAACCTCACCTACTTCGGGCTCTACGCGCTCCAGCACCGGGGCCAGGAGAGCGCGGGGATCGCGGTCAGCGACGGAGCTGCGCTGCGCCTGCACAAGGACGTCGGGTTGGTGGCCCAGGTCTTCGACCAGCGGTCCCTCGACGGCCTGCAGGGGACGCTCGCCCTCGGACACACGCGCTACTCGACCACCGGTTCCAACCGTCGCGAGAACGCGCAGCCGATGCTGGTCGTGCATCCCCGGCTGGGATCGATCGCGATCGCCCACAATGGCAATCTCACCAACGCCGCACGTTTGCGGCGCGAGCTGGAGGAGGAAGGCGTCCGCTTCACGACCTCGAGCGACACCGAGGTGATCGCGGAGCTGCTGGCCCGGACGCCGGGAACGTCGCTGATGAGCCTGCTCGGCCAGGTCCTGCCCCGCCTCCAGGGGGCGTACTGCCTGCTGGCGCTGTCCCGCGACCACCTGGTCGGCGTCCGCGACCCGCTCGGCATCCGGCCTCTCTGCCTGGGCCGGCTCCCGGGCGGCGGCTCGGTGATCGCCTCCGAGACGTGCGCCCTGGACACCGTGGGCGCGGACCTGGTCCGCGAGATCGAGCCCGGAGAGGCGGTCGAGCTGGGGACGGAGGCGCCGCTGACCCGGCAGCTTCTGCCCTCCGACCGCAAGGCCACCTGCATGTTCGAGTTCATCTACTTCGCCCGTCCCGATTCCATCCTGCAGGGGCAGTCGCTCTACGAGGCGCGCCGCAACATGGGCCGGCAGCTGGCTCGGGAGGCGCCCGCCCAGGCCGACATCGTGATCTCCCTGCCCGATTCGGGCACGCCCGCGGCGGTCGGCTACGCCGAGGAGAGCGGCATCCCCTACAGCGAGGGTCTGATCAAGAGCCGCTACATCACGCGCACCTTCATCCAGCCCAGCGAACGCCTTCGCCACGTGGGCATCAAGCTCAAGTTCAACCCGCTGCGCGACGTGCTGCGCGGGAAGCGGGTGGTCCTGGTCGACGACTCGATCGTGCGCGGCACGACCAGCCGCAAGATCGTCGAGGAGCTGCGCCGGGCAGGGACCGCCGAGGTGCACATGCGCATCAGCAGCCCGCCGATCCAGTGGCCCTGCTTCATGGGGATCGACATCGCCAGCCGGGCGGAGCTGATCGCCTCCGGCCGCAGCGTCGAGGAGGTGCGCGCTGTTATAGGGGCCGACTCGCTCCAGTACCTGAGCAAGCAGGGGCTGCTGGGCTCGGTGCGCAACCTGACCGGCTTCTGCATGGCCTGCTTCGACGGCGACTATCCGGTCCCCGTGCCGGTGCAGCTGGAGATGGACAAGCTGGCGCTGGAGCCGGTGGGGAGGGACTGATGGCGACTTACCGCGAAGCGGGCGTGGACCTCGAGGCGGGTGAGACAGCGGTTTCCCTGATCCGGCCCCTGGCTCAGGCCACCCAGGGCGCCCAGGTGCTGGCCGGGGTCGGACCGTTCAGCGGCCTCTTCGCGCTCGAGCCGGGCCGCTTCAAGCAGCCGGTGCTGGTGGCCTCCGCCGACGGAGTGGGGACCAAGGTGCTGCTCGCGAGCGCCGCCGGACGGCACGCCGACCTGGGAGTCGACCTGGTCAACCACTGCGTCAACGACGTGCTGACCGCGGGCGCGGATCCACTCTTCTTCCTCGATTACGTCGCCACCGGCGTGCTCGAGCCGCGCGTGGTCGCCGACGTGGTGGCGGGGATGGCGCAGGCCTGCCGCCAGGCCGGGTGCGCCCTGCTGGGAGGCGAGACGGCGGAGATGCCGGGCCTCTATCCGCCCGCCGTCTACGACCTGGCCGGCTTCATGGTGGGCATCTGCGAGCGCGAGGCGCTGATCGACCCCACCAGCATCCGCGAGGGCGACGCCCTGATCGCGCTGCCCTCGAGCGGCCTGCACACCAACGGCTACAGCCTGGCCCGCAAGGTGCTTCCCCGCCAGGCGCTGCGCGATCGCCTTCATCCCGGCGGGCCGACGCTGCTCGACGCCCTCCTGGAGCCGCACCGCTCCTACCTGGAGCCGGTGCGCCGGTTGCGCTCCAGCCTGACGGTCAAGGGCCTGGCCCACATCACCGGCGGGGGCGTGCTCGGGAATTTGCCCCGCATCCTGCCTCGCGGGCTGGGAGCCGAGATAGTGCGGGGAACCTGGCCGGAGCCGGAGGTCTTCTCCTACCTGACTCCGTTCGTGCCCGACGTCGAGCTCTGGCGGACCTTCAACATGGGCCTGGGTATGATCGCCGTGGTGGAGGCGACCAGCGTGGGTTCGGCGCTGCGGGCGCTGGACGGCGAAGCCTTCGACGTGGGCAGGGTGGTCGCCTCCGGCGGTAAGGTCTTGATCCGCGAGTGATGCCGCTCCGGCTGGGGGTGCTCGTCTCCGGGCGCGGCAGCAACCTGAGGGCTCTGATTGAGGCTGCCTCGGCTCCGGCGTATCCAGCCCAGATCGTGCTCGTGTGCGCCAACAAGGAGGCGCCGGCGCTGGAGCACGCCCGGGCAGCCGGGATCCCCTGGGCCGTCTTCCACCGGGCGGACTACCCGGACCGAACCGCCCGCGACCTGGCCATGGCGGTCCACCTGCAGCAGCACCGGACCGAGCTGGTGGTCTGCGCCGGATACGACGAGGTCCTGCGCCCGGCCTTCACCCGGGCCTTCAGCGGGCGCATCATCAACGTCCATCCCTCGCTGCTGCCGGACTTCGCGGGGACGATGGACGCTCCAGCCAGGGCGCTGGCGGCGGGGGTCGGCGAGACCGGCTGCACTGTCCACCTGGTCACCGAGGAGGTCGATCGCGGCCCGGTGCTCGGCTACCGGGTCGTTCCCGTGGTCTCGGGCGACACGCCGGACCGGCTGCACGCCCGGATCCAGGCGGAGGAGCATCGCCTCCTGCCGGAGGTGGTTCGCGGGATCGCCGAGCGCCGGATCCCCCTTCCGCGGTGAACGCGCTCCTCAGCGTCTCCAACAAGGAGGGGCTGGCCGACTTCGGGCGCTCGCTGCTCCAGCTCGGGGTCGAGCTCTACGCCACCGGAGGCACGGAACGGGCCCTGAGCCAGGCGTCCCTGCCGGTGCACTCGCTGCAGGAGCTGACGGGATTCCCCGAGCTGCTCGACGGCCGGGTCAAGACCCTGCACCCGCACGTCCACGCGGGCATCCTCGCCCGTCGCGACGAGCCGCGCCACCTCGACCAGCTCGCCGAGCGGGGCGTGCGCCTGATCGACATGGTGGTCGTCAACCTCTACCCGTTCAGCGACCAGGTAGCCGCCGGCCACGCCGGCCCACAGGCGCTGGAGGCGATCGACATCGGCGGCGTGGCCCTACTGCGCGCGGCCGCCAAGAACTACGAGCACGTGCTCCCGGTGGTGCGGCCGGCCGACTACCCCACCGTGATCGAGGAGCTCCAGCGCCCTGACGGAGCCGGCCCGGCGTTCCGCCGGCACCTGGCCGCGGCTGCCTTCGCCCACACGGCGGCTTACGACACCGCGATCGCCGAGCACCTGGGGGCCTGCTCGCCTGCGCAAGCGCTGCCCGCCGAGCTGGCAATCGGCGGGCGAAAGCTGCGCGACCTGCGCTACGGGGAGAATCCACACCAGGCGGCCGCTCTCTACGTGACCGTGCAGGGACGGGGCCTGGCCGGCGCGCGCCAGTGGCAGGGGCTGGAGCTCTCTTACAACAACCTGCTGGACGCCCAGGCCGCCTGGGCGCTGATCAACGACTTCCAGCGGCCCGCGGCAGCCATCGTCAAGCACGCCAATCCCTGTGGGGTGGCCCAGGCCCCGGATCTCTGCGAGGCCTACGAGAAGGCGCTGGGGTGCGATCCCCGCTCGGCCTTCGGCGGTATCGTCGCCCTCAACCGGCCGGTCGACGGCGATACGGCGGAGCGGCTGACCGGCACCTTCCTCGAGGTGGTCGTGGCTCCGAGCTTCGCCCCGCAGGCACTCGAGATCCTGGCCAGGCGCCCCAAGCTGCGCGTGCTCCAGCCGGGGACGGGTCCGGCCGTGCCCGAGGTCGACGCCCGGCCGGTCACCGGCGGCCTCCTGGTGCAGACCGCGGACCGGAGCGG
>VBIC01000141.1 GCA_005881425.1 Chloroflexota bacterium
CGGCCCCCCGTTGGTAGAATCGATGCGCGGCTGTACTTGGTGCAGCCCCCGGGCGCAGGAGGGACCAACCGTGGAACACGTCGAAGCTATTGGCTGCCTCAGCCAGCGATCCCGACTCGAGCGGCTCCAGGCCATGGCCGACGCCTGGACTCGCGATCAGCTGACCCGCATCCCCGCACAAGCGCCGGCGGCCACGCTGATCGCGCTCGCCGAAGGCGGTCGGGAGCTGGTGCGAGACCTTCCCTTCACCGGCGCGGGCCGTCCGGGCACTCTGGATGGATTGATCCCGCAGCAGGGCATCCTGCGTATCCTCCGGGAGGGGAACGCGACCGCCGCCGCGCTGGTCATCCCTCGCGGTCCCGACCTGGTCGGGCTGCAGATCGCGGACGTGGACCACGAGGAGAGCCTGACGGCACGCATTCTCCGGCCCGAGCCCGGCCAGGCCACCATCGACCGCTGGGACTTCACCCCGTTTCACTGGCCGCTCCGCCTCCGCCAGATCCTGCGCGGCGTGCGCTGGCAGGCAGCAGGGACGGCAGGGACCCGCCTCAGCTCCGGCCCATCTCGTGCTTCCGTGCCCTCGCCCAGGCCGGCGGCCGCGCCGGTCCCCGCCCGCGCCCGCGAGTCCACGCCGGGCCGGCGCAACCAGGTGCGCGAGCTGCGCGAGCAGCTCGGCCAGCCGCCTCCCGCGGCGCCCTCCTGGCTGCAGTAGCGCTGCCGGCTCAGACGGCAGCCGGCCGGCTGCCGCGGAGCCCGCTGATCGGAATCCCCGCCGCGCAGAGCGGGCATTCCCCCGGCGGGTAGGAGGGAAAGTCGACGGTCAGGCAGGCGTAGAAAGGCATCCCCGGCGCCCCCGTCCCACCGGTCCGATCGCCGAGCACACCGACCCCAACGGCCGTGCCACCGGCCGCGGCAACGCATTCGAGCATCTCCCGGATCGATCCGCCGGTGGTGACGATGTCGTCGACCACCAGCACCCTGGTACCGGGATCGATGGCGAAGCCGCGCCGGAGCACGCGTCCGCCGTCCTCGCCGCGCTCGGCGTAGACCGCCGGCACCCCCAGCTGGCGGGCCACCTCGTAGGCCAGGATCACGCCGCCCGTGGTCGGCCCGGCCACCAGCTGCACCCCGAGCGGCTCGAAGTTGGCCGCGATCAGCCCGGCCAGCTCGGCGGTCGCCGAGGGATTCTCGAGGATCCGGAACTTCTCCAGGTAGTCGGCCCCGTGCCGGCCGCTCGTGTACTCGAAGTGACCGCGCAGGTGAGCCCCGCTTCGGTCAAAAGCTGCTCGGGCGTCAGGCATGAGAGGGGACGGGGCTGGCGCGCAGCGGGAAGGGGCGCAGGTCGGACCATCCCCGCTCCAGGGCGTAACCCCGGATGCCGTCCAGGACCTCGCGCGCCGCGTTCGGGTTGACGTAGTTCACCGTGCCCAGCTGCACCGCGGCCGCCCCGGCGAGGAGGAACTCGAGCGCATCCTGCGGGCCGCTGATCCCGCCCATCCCCACCACAGGGATGGACACCGCTGGGACGACCTCCCAGACGGCGTGCAGGGCGAGCGGCTTGATGGCCGGACCGCTCAGGCCCCCGACCTCGTTGGCCAGCACCGGGCGCCGGCGGCGGAGGTCGATCGCCATCCCGACGTAGGTGTTGACGGCGGAGACGCTGTCGGCGCCGGCATCGGCGACGGCCCGGGCGATCGGGACCAGCTCGGTGACGTTGGGCGTCAGCTTGACCATCAGGTGGAGCGAGGTCGCGGCGCGCACCGCCGCGGTCAGCTGGGCGGCCAGCCGGGCGTCGACGCCGAACTGCATGCCGGCCGCGACGTTGGGACAGGACACGTTCAGCTCGATCCCGCTCACGCCGGGCACGCCGTCGAGGCGGCGCACGACTTCCACGTAGTCCTCGAGGCGATCGCCCGCGACGTTGACGATCACGGGCAGGTCCCAGGCGGCCCAGCGCGGAGCGTACTCGCGGCGGACCGCGTCGACCCCCGGGTTCTGCAGCCCGATCGCGTTCAGCATGCCGGACGGAGTCTCCGCGATCCGGGCTGGAGAGTTTCCGGAACGAGGCCGCAGCGTGGTGCCCTTGGTCACGATCGCGCCCAGGGCGCCGCGGTCGACCAGCGGGGCGTCGAAGCCGTAGGCGAAGGTCCCCGAGGCGGTGAGCACCGGCGTGCGCAGGCGCAGCCCCCGGCCGAGGTCGACCGTGCAGTCCAGGTCAGCCATGAAAGGCGTCCTCCACACGACTCCAGTCGACTCGATCGGCGCGGACGCAGGGACCATCCTGGCAGGCGAGCAGGTAGCCGCCGGCAGCGGCGGGCGTCACGCAGCCCAGACAGGTCCCCACCCCGCATCCCATCGGCGTCTCGAGCGCGATCTGGATCCGCTGGCGCGGCAGACCGAGGGCATCCGCCAGACCGATGACCGCCTGCAGCATGGGCGTCGGCCCGCAGACGAACCACTCCTGCTCTCGCGCCGCCACGGTCTCCAGCAATCCCACCACCGACCCCGGCCAGCCCGCCGAGGAGTCGTCAGTGGCCGTCAGAATACGCGCGCCTGGAAAACGGTCGGCGGGCAGCAGGCGAGCGGCCTCGCGAGCGCCCTGCAGGACCACGGGCCTGCGGCCCGCGGCGACCAGCCAGGCGCTGAGCGCCACGAGCGGCGCGATGCCCAGCCCTCCGCCGACGCAGATCGGAGCCGCCCCCGGACTGGGGGTGAAGCCCCGGCCCAGCGGCCCTATCAGCCGCACCCGGTCGCCGGGTTCGAGCGAGCTGAGCCAGGCGCTCCCCGCGCCCACCACGCTGAAGAGGAAACCAAGCCGTCCTCGATCGGGGTCGACGGCGGCGACGCTGTAGGGGCGAGGCAGGAGCGTGTGAGGGGCCTCGACTCCCATCTGGAAGAACTGGCCGGGCTGGGCGATGTTGGCAGCGGCCGGATCGAGGACCACCAGCTCGACGGCCCCCTCCATCGGGGCCGAGCGGGCGACGACAGTGGCCCGGGCGAGGACGGCGACGCTCACGGACGCACCGGCTCGCCGGATTGGATGGTCGCGAACTCGTCGAGGGCGATGACGCTCCAGGCGGAGCGCCGGCGGGCGCCTTTGAGCGCCTCGACCAGGGCGCCCGCGGTGTCGAGAGAGGTCAGGCAGGGAATCCGGCGCTCGACCGACGCCCGCCGGATCTCGAACCCGTCGCGCAGCGGATTCGCCCCGTCCCGCGACACGGACACGGTGTTGACCACCAGATGCACCTCTCCCGACTGGATCACGTCGATCACGCTGGGATGCCCTTCGCGGAGCTTGGCGACCGGTACCGCCGGAATCCCGGCTCCGCGCAGCAGGCGGGCCGTACCCTCAGTCGCGAAGAGGCGGATGCCGAGCCCGTGCAGCCCGCGCAGGATCGGCAGCGCCTCGAGCTTGTCGGCGTCCGCGATCGAACAGAGGGCGGCGCCGTCGGCGGGAAGGTCTTCCATGGTGGAGAGGAAGGCGCGATATTGCGCCGTCGCCAGGTCACGCGCCACGCCCATCGCCTCGCCCGTCGATTTCATCTCCGGCCCGAGGATCGCGTCCACCGCCCGGAGCTTGGCCATGGAGAAGACCGGTGCCTTGACCGCATGCAGCCCGCTTGGTTCGCGCAGGCCCGACTCGGGCAGCGACCCGCCGAGCGCGGCAAGGGTCGCTAGCGCGACCATGGGCACGCCCGTCACCTTGCTCAGGAAGGGCACCGTCCGGCTGGCCCGGGGGTTGACCTCGAGCACGAAAGCCTCGCCGTCCTGGATAACGAACTGGAGGTTGAGCAGGCCTCGCGCCCGCAACGCGAGGGCGATGGCCGTCGTGTGCTCGACCACTCGCCGGCGCTCGGCCGGCGTCAGGGAGATCGGAGGGTAGACAGCGAACGAA
>VBIC01000100.1:0-3761 GCA_005881425.1 Chloroflexota bacterium
GGACGCTGATCAGGAAGCGGTGGTCGGGCGCCTCCAGGGCCTCGATCACGCCGTCCTCGGACTTTCCAGTGATCCTGAGAGTCGGCGCCACCTCCTTGACCGCCTGGTGGTGAAGGCTGTTCACCTCGACGTCGGTCTCGTCGATCAGCTGCGCCAATCGAGAATCCGGGTCGAGGCGCACGTGGTGGATCAGCCCGCTCCGGCCCTGGCCGTGGCGGTGCGAATGCTCCACCTGTGTCGCCTTCTGATAGATCAGGTCCTGGTAGAGGGTGCCGCCCAGGGCCACGTTCAGCACCTGGAGCCCGCGGCAGATGCCCAGGGTCGGCAGGTCGTCGCGGACGGCCCAGCGCGCCAGCTCCAGCTCCACCCGGTCCCGCTCGGGCTCCACCACGTTGAGGTCGCCGATCGGCCGCTCGCCGTAGCGATCGGGCGCGACGTCGTCGCCGCCGGGCAGGACCATCCCGTCCAGGCGGCGGTAGATCGATTCCAGCCTGTCGGCGTCATGGAGCAGCGGGATCAAGACCGGCGCCGCGCCCGCCGCCTCGATGGCCCGCACGTAGGCCTGGTTGACGCCGAATCGCGCCGGCCTGGCCTCTGCTGGAATGGGCACGGTGGGCAGGCCGATGACCGGGTAGCGGCCCCCGTTCTTCAACTGCTGAAGGTGAAAGCCCGCAGCCTGAGGGCGGGGACTCGGGAGCAGCCGAACAACTCGCCGGACGCCTGCAGCTTGGAGCCGGACCCCACCGCCTCGGTTCCGCTGAGCGCCTCGAGCATGCTCTGGGTGAAGCGCAGGTCCTTGACCGGCCGCGTGATCCGGCCGTCCTCGATCAGGAAGGTGCCGTCACGGGTCATGCCGGTGATGATGGAGGCCTTGGGATGGACGATCCGCACGTACCAGAAGCGGGTTACCCAGATCCCCCGCTTGATCCCCGCCGCTAAAGAGGACCTGGGCACGTCTCCCGACGCCATGAAGGTGTTGAGGGGAAGGGGCCCGTCGGGATTCGGGGCGGGGAGCCCGTGGCCGGTCGACCGCCGGCCCGCGCGGCGGGCCGTCGCCTGGTCGTAGACCACGTCGGTCGCCACTCCCTTGACGATCAGGTCGACCCGCTGCTTGGGCGTGCCCTCGAAGTCGAACGGTGCCGGCAGCCCGCTGGGGTCCAGCCCGTCGTCCCAGATGCTGATCGAATCGGCCGCGATCTTCTCCCCCAGCCGCATGAAGCTCCGCTCCTCCTGCAGCGCCAGGGCCGTGAAGCCGGTGTAGTTCATGAACTCCAGCATCTCGGCCACGGCGTACTCCTCGAGCACCGCCTCGTAGGTGCCCGGATCGACGGGCGTCGCCGCCTGGTTACGGCGGGCCTTGTCGATCACCTCGGCGGCCAGCCCCTCCTTGTCCAGGTCGCGCAGGTCGACCGCCGCTCGATCGGCATAGCCCGAGCCGCTCTCGCCCATCACCACCGACGAGGCCGTCGCCTGGGTCGAGCGGTGGTGGCTGAAGAGCCCGTGGGAATTGGCGATCGCGAACTGGGCCGCCGTGGTGCTCACCGCGCCGAAGGCCTTGAGCCGGTTGCGAGCTGACTCACGGCAGATGGCCTCGACGAAGTCGGCTCGCTCCTCGGGCGAAGCGGCGGCCGTCGCCTCCGACCAGGCGTTCACCGGCCGGACGGGCGCCGGAGCGGGCATGGGGACCGGCTCGGAGGGCGGCTGCAGGGAGGCGATGGTCAGCGCCCGCTCGAGCACGTCCGCGACGGCGGCATCGTCGAGCTGGTTGGCGGATGCCACCCCCGTCCGTCCCTCGCGCACGACGCGCAGCCGCAGCGCGAGGTTGCGCTCGCTGACGTTCTGGTGAATGCCGTTGTTGGCGAAGCGGGTCAGGGAACTGTCGGTCTCGGTGACCATGACCTCGGTTTCAGTCGCGGGGGACCGATCGAGGAGCGCGTCGCAGACGTTCTTGAGGCGGGAGGTCTCGATCAGGCGGGCGGCCTCCAGCTCCTTCATTTGAGAATGCCCACCCGCACGTTGCGAAAACGGGCGGGCGCCGCGCCGTGCGCCACGTGGGCCAGCTGGGCCGGCTGGCCCTTGCCGCAGTTGACGAGTCCCCAGAGCCGCCACTCGGAGCGGGGGCCGACGGCGTCACAGGAGTTCCAGAACTCGGGCGTGATGCCGGCGTAGGTGGCGTTCTTCAACATGCGGCCCCGCTTGCCGTCCTTGATCTCGTAGGCGAGCTGGGTGCCGAACTGGAAATTGAGACGCCTGTCGTCGATCGACCAGCTGCGATTGGTCTCCATGTAGACGCCGTCCTCGACCTCGGCGATCATCTGCTCCAGCGGGGTCGATCCCGGCTCCAGGTTGACATTGGCATGGTGCCGTTGCTCTCCTGGCCGATCCGGCGGGCGGTCTCCCTTGACGTCAGGTAGCCGGTGAAGAGCCCTTCTTTGACCAGGAAGGTGCGCTGGGCGGGCACGCCCTCGTCGTCCCAGCCGAAGGTGCCCAGCCCGCCGGGACTGAGCGCGTCTGCCGTGATCGAGACCTGGGGCGACCCGTAGCGCAGGCGGTTCAGCTTGTCCGTGGTCATGAAGCTGGTACCGGCGTAGGCGGCCTCCGTGCCGAAGACCCGGTCCAGCTCGGTGGGGTGGCCGCAGGACTCGTGGATCTGGAGCCCGACCTGGCTCGCGTCCAGGATGACGGTGGTGACGCCGCTCGGACATTGCGGCGCGCTGAGCAGCGCAACCGCTTCCTCGGCGATCCGCCCGGCATGGCGGTCGAGCTCCAGGGAATCGATGAACTCATAGCCTGCCTGCGCCTGCTGGCGGCCGAAGGAATTCGGGTAGGAGCGGTTCTGGACGTCGTCGGCGGTAGTCGCCGTGGCATCGATCGCAGCTCCGCTCTCTACCAGCTCCTGCTCAGTCAGCGCCCCCTCGGTCGAGGCGAACAGCTTGCGCTCCCGGACGAATTCCATCTGCCCTTCACGAACGGTCACGCCCCTGACCGCGCCCATGGCGCGATCGGCACGAAGGAGCAGATCCACCTTCTCGCTCAGGGGCACGGTGAAGGGGTCGCGCTCCATGGGCGTGCGGTAGCTTCCGCGCGAGGAGACCGGCGAGCCCAGCTCGACGCGCTCGGTAAGCACCCGGCCGCTGGCTCGAGCGATCCGGACGGCGCGGTCGACGACGTCGGCGACCTCCGATTGGTTGAGCCGGGCGCTGCTGGCGAAGCCCCACGCCCCATCGACCACGACGCGGACTCCGAATCCCTGGGTGGCGTCGTCGGTCGAAGCGGCCAGCTCACCGTTCTTGACCACCAGGTTCTGCTGCACCCGATGGCTCAGACGGACGTCGGCGTAGGCGGCGCCCTTGACCTGCGCCGCGTTGAGAGCGGTCTCGGCGAGATCCTTCATGTGCTCCGCTAGTCTAACGACCGATCGCGCTCGACCGGGTCAGTCGAGCCACCAATCGGCGGCGTTCCAGAAGGAGCTGTCGGGCGCGGGATTCAGCTGCAGGTTGTGCAGTCTGGGGCTGGCCAGCGCGGTCAGCATCCGCTCGTAGAGCGGCAGCTCCGCGCCCAGCTCGGCGTAGGCCTGCTCGAAGGCCTGGTAGGCACGGACCCGGTCGCCATCCTTCAGAGTGGCGCGGCCCTGGTCCAGGCTGCGGTCGATGGCGGCGCTCTGAAAGCGCCCGAAGTTCGCCCCGCGGCCCTGGTTGCCGGCGCTGGGGATCTGCGAGGAGTGGTCGATCGGGTAGACACCGTCCGGGTCGGGGCCGATG
>VBIC01000100.1:3920-19432 GCA_005881425.1 Chloroflexota bacterium
CGGTGCTCAGGCTGAAGCTGAGGCGCCGCCCTCCCTTGGCCCGAACGCCATCCGCGCCGGCGCGCCACCCGTCCTGCTCCAGCAGGGCTGCCGCCCTTGCCGGGTCGTAGACGGAGGGCGCGACCGCCTGGTGGTAGCCGGTCAGCGCGCTGGGGATGGGCGAATCCGCGACCGCGGCCTTGCCTCCCAGCAGGTTCTGGACCAGCGCCTGGCGATCCACCGCCAGGCGCAGGGCCTGGAGCAGAGCCGGATCGCCCTTCCAGAGCGGGGCCTGGCCCGTCAGCGGGTCGGGATCGGCCTGATTGAAGGTGACCTGCTCGTAGGCCAGGCTGGCGCGAGAGCGAAGCTCGAGCTTACCCGTCGACTTGAGGCCGGCCAGGGCGCCGTCGGGGATCTCGACCGCCAGGTCGACCTTGCCCGCCTGGGCCGCCTCCAGGAGCTGGCCCAGCTCAGGGTAGATCTTCAGAGTCACCCGGTCGAGGTGCGGACGCAGCCCCCCGCGACCCGCCGACCAGCGCTCGTTGCGGATCAGTGTGATGTGCCCAGAATCCGTCGTCCGCCATCCGGTCCACCGCCACGTCGCGCAGGCGATGCTCGGGAAGGACAGCGGGGAAGAGCTGGAGGTACTGTGGATAGAGCCGGTCGAAGCGGAGCACGACCGTCCGGTCGTCGACCACGTCGACCCGCGAGATGTCCTGGTAGCCCTCCAGGGAGACGACGCCCTGAACCTTGGGATCCACGATGGTGCGCCAGGTGAAGGCCACGTCGCTCGCGGTCAAGGGAGTGCCGTCGGACCACAGGAGGCCCGGACGCAGCCGGTAGGTGACCGTCATGCTCCCGCTCTTGCGGTCCCAGCGGACGTCGCCGTTGTCCGGCGTCGGAACGCGGGCCGCCAGATCGGGCAGGAACTGAAGATCGGCCGTCTGGCGGACGAGCCCGGCAAAGAGCAGGCTGTCGACCTGGGCGGCCGGCTGCTCGGCGTTGAAGTAGGGTGCGAAGTTGGTCGGGGACTCCCAATCGCCCACCACCAGCGAGCCCCCCTCATGCTGGGCCGGCTCCGCTTGATACCGGATCGCCGCCTGGAACGGGCTGGGCAGGACCGCCTTGGAAATGACCGGCGGATGGCTGCAGCCTCCGATCAAGGCGACCGCCGCCAACAGGCTCGTCAGCCAGGGTCCCGGTTCCACGCGGCTAGATCTTGTCGAGGATCTTCCTCCGCTTGCGCTGGAACTCGCTCTCGCTGATGGCGCCCCGCTTGCGCAGCTTCTCGAGCTCCCCGATGTCCGACATCAGATCGACCAGCGGCGACGAGAGCCGGCGGGTCAGATAGGTGTCCGCCTCGCCGTCGAACTCGGGCGGCCGCGAGTCCCAGGTCTTGAGGTAGAAGAGGGCCTTGAGCGCCGTGTACGGCAGGGCCAGGGTCTCGATTCGATCGCGCTCGGCGGTCATCAGCCGCAGGGTCATCCCGTGGACCGCGTGGCGCAGCTCACCGTCGAGGTAGCCCTTGAGCACCTCGCCGTCCTGGAACCGGATGGCGACCTTGCGCATCTCCCGGCCGGTCTCCGCCGCGCTCGGCGTCGCCGTTTCCAGGGTGACTCGCTTGATCGCCGGCAGGGGGATCACGGCCTGCTCATTGTTGCTGCTCCCATCCGAGACCTGCAACACGAGGTTGGGCTCATCGAATGTGAGGCGCGGCACCCGACCTTCGATGATCTCACCGTCGAGAAATCTGATGATGACGGTGTGCGGTTCGGTCGACTTCGATCGCGCCATGCGCACCTCTGCCCGGTTGATCCGCCGGTAGTATAACGCCACTCTGACACGGTCCTTTCGCGAAAATCGCGGAGCTGTGACAAACCGAAAAATCTTCGCCACAAGCAGTGCCGGACGTGCAAGAACCCCGTGCTATACTACGCCCGCGACTCGGCAGGAAAGGGGTTCAGCGGAACCAAAAAATGGCCGGGTGCGGAGAAAGATCAGGCTAGTGACGCGGATCGCGCGCGGGCCCTCCGACCTGGACCTCATTGGCAATTACCTCGCCGGCGACGTGGCCGCCTTCGACACGCTTTTCCGCCGCTACCACAAGGCGATCTACGGGCTGACCTTCAGGCTGCTGCGCGATCGTCAGCTGGCGGAGGACCTGACCCAGGAAACGTTCTTTCAGATCCTGCGCACGATCCATCGGATCAACGACAGCTTCAACTTCTCGGCCTGGATCCATCGCATCGCGACCAACCTCTGCTACGACGAGCTGCGCCGGCGAAAGAAATTCCCTGAGGCACAGGAGATCGACGACGAGGAAAGTGAGGACTCGGTGCTCCAGGTCCCCGACGCCGACGCCCGCAAGAGCCCGGAGGTGGCACTCGAGATCAGCGAGCTCCGAGACGCCGTCTGGTCGGTGGCGCGCCGCCTGCCCGAGAAATACCGGCTGGTGCTGACCCTGCGCGAGCTGCAGGGTCTCAGCTACGCGAACATCGCGCGCAAGATGAAGGTCTCGGAAAGCGCTGTCGAAACCCTCCTCCACCGAGCCCGCCGCCGCTTCAAGGAGGAGTTCCTCTTCATGGAGGGCAAGGCGCAGAGCGAGGAGACCCGCTGCCCGACCATCGCCTACCTGCTCGACAACTTCCCTCCCGGCACCCTGCGTCGGGAGCAGCGCAAGATGGTCGCCCAGCACCTCGAGGTCTGCGCCGCCTGCAACGATCGCTATCCCAACCCGCCCCACCTGCAACGGAGCGACGTGGTGGTGGCGCTGGCGCCGGCGGTGGTGACCCGGAGGATCACCTCCAAGGCCGGCCGCCACCCACGGATCTCCTTCATGGAAGGGAGAGTCCAGGCCGGCTACCGCCGGCACTAACCCTCGGGCACGGATCAGTCCCGGAGCAGGCGCGCGGCGGCGTCGGCCAGGAGATCCGTGGCTCCGGCGATCGCCGCCTCCACGGAGACCGTCTCGCCGCTCAGCGATGTGATGCGGTCGAAGAGGCGATGGAGGTCGTCCTCGTCCGCCACCGCTCCCGCGATCGCCATTACGGGAATCCCGGCTGCCCTGGCCCGCCGCGCCACCTCCGCCGGCCCCTTGCCGAAGCGCGCGGTCTGACGGTCGAGCCGGCCCTCGCCGGTCAGGACCAGGTCGGCGCCACGCAGGCGGTCGTCGAGCCGGAGCACCTCCATGACCATCTCGGCGCCCCGGCGCAGGCGGCCTCCGGCGAAGGCGACCAGTCCCGCCCCCAGCCCGCCGGCCGCGCCCGCTCCGGGCACCTGTTCGACCTCGAGCCGCAGGTCGCGGGCGATCACCTCGGCCAGCCGGTGCAGGGCCCGATCCAGCTGGGCCACCATCTCCGCGGTGGCGCCCTTCTGAGGTCCGTAGACGGCGCTCGCCCCTTCCGGCCCGGTGAGCGGGTTGGTGACGTCGCAAGCGACGTCGACCTGGGCCTTCTTCCAGTCCGCGTGGACGCCTCCGACGTGGATCCGGGCCAGGCGCTCGAGCGCGGCGCCTCCGGGGGATAGCTCGAGACCCCGATCGTCGAGCAGGTGGTAGCCGAGCGCCTGCGCCATCCCGGCGCCGCCGTCATTGGTGGCGCTGCCCCCGATCCCGACCACGAAGCGTCGCGATCCTGCTTCCCAGGCGTGCTGCATCAGCTCGCCGACGCCGTAGGTCGTGGTCACCCTCGGATCCCGGCGCGAGGCCGGCGTGAGGGCCAGGCCCGCCGCCCTGGCCATCTCGATGACCGCCGTCGAGCCCGAGTCGATCAGCCCGTAGTCCGCCTCCACGGGGTCGCCCAGAGGGCCGCGGACGCGCAGGCTCGCCCGCCGGCCGCCCGCGGCCGCCACCAGGGCGTCGACCGTTCCATCGCCTCCGTCGGCGATCGGGACCAGCTCGACCCGGGCCTGTGGCCGGGCCCGGAGCACGCCCCGGGCCATGGCCTGAGCTGCCTGGACCGCGGTCAGGCTTCCCTTGAAGGCGTTGGGCGCCACCACCACCCGCACCGGCGCATTATGCCCAGGCCGCGCGCGGGCCGTCCGCGAGCCGCAAATGCGCCCGGTAAGTCAGTAGACCGGAGTCAGCCAGTCGCGGTAGCGCTCGTTGCGCCCGCGCACGATGTCGAAGTAGATCTTCTGCAGCCCGGCCACAGTCGGGCCGGGGCGCCCGCTTCCGATGACCCGGCGGTCGACGTCGACCACCGGAGAAACCTGGGCGCCCGTGCCGCAGAGGAAGACCTCGTCGGCGACGTACAGCTCGGAGCGATCGATGGAGCGTTCCACCACGTCCAACCCCAGCTCCTTGCGCATCAGCTCGATCAGGAGCAGGCGGGTGATGCCTTCGAGGATGTTGTCCGTGCCCGGAGGGGTGAAGACGCGGCCGTCCCGGACGATGAAAAGGTTTTCAGCGCTCCCCTCGCACACATGCCCATCGTTGGTCAGCATGATGGCTTCGTCGAAGCCGTTCTCCAGCGCCTCCGTCTTGGCCAGCGCCGAGTTGACGTAGATCCCGGTGATCTTGGCCCGGGGTGGCGCCGCCGTGTCGTCGATCCGCCGCCAGCTGGAGACCATGCAGCGGATGCCGCGTTCCACGTCGACATAGTCGCCGTAGGGGGTGAGGTAGATGGCGAAGGAGTCCTTCAGGTTATGAAGCCGGACTCCTATCTCTTCGGAGCTCTTGAAGGCGAGCGGCCGGATGTAGACGTCCTGCCGGAAACCGTTGCGCCGGACGAGCTCGATTGTCACCTGGCAGAGCTCGTCCAGGGAAATCGGAATCTTGAGCTTTATCACCTTCACCGACTGCTGCATGCGGACGTAGTGCTCGCGCAGCTTGAGGATGAACAGCTGCTCGTGCTCAGGGTTCCAGTAGCCGCGCAGCCCTTCGAAGACCCCGGTTCCGTAATGGAGGGCGTGGGTCATGATCCCGAGCCGGGCATCGCCATAGCGCTTGATCTCTCCGTCCAGGTAGACCCAGTACTGGGCCTGCTCCCGGCGGCGGGCCTCGGCGGCCCGGGACGTGGCTACGTGCTCTGCCTTGATCGCCATGAACTCCGCCCCTTGATTATATGCCCGTCCGGGGGTGCCGGAGAACTACAGGCAATGGGCCTTCCGGCCCATTTTTGGGGCCTGCCCGAATACGGAAAGCCTGTTAAGCTGAGGCCCGGTGGCTCGATGAGAATGAACCCGCGGCTGGCGCGCTGGTTCACACCCGGCCTCCACGTCAAGCGCTGGCTGCTCCTGCTGATGGTGGGGATGGTGCTGATCAGCCTGGGGGTCGGCTACCTGCTGCGCAACGCCTACTACACCATCACCTTCCCCAAGTGGGTCGGACCGCTGACCCTGCAGTTCCTGGGACGGCCGATCCGGGCCGTGCTCTTCGGCGCCATGGGGATCAGCCTGATGGCGTTCGCGCTCTACAAGCTGACGCAGTCCGTGCTGGGACCCTTCATGCTGGGGAACGATCGGACTCTGGCCGAGATCATCTACAACTTCCGCTTCCTGCAGAAGGGGCCACGCATCGTGGCGGTCGGCGGCGGGACCGGCCTGTCGACCCTGCTGCGGGGGCTGAAGAAATATACGCAGAACCTGACCGCGATCGTCACCGTGGCCGACGACGGCGGATCCTCCGGGCGGCTGCGCGCCGAGTACCGCATCCTTCCCCCCGGGGACTTCCGCCAGTGCATCACCGCCCTGGCCGACGTCGAGCCGCTGATGAGCACGCTCTTCCAGCACCGATTCAAGGAGGGCAGCCTGAATGGGCACTCCTTCGGCAACCTATTCATCATGGCCATGGCCGAGATCACCGGGGACTTCGAGCACGCCATCCGCGAGTCGGGGCGGGTCCTCGCCGTGCGCGGCCAGATCGTGCCTTCCACGCTTCGCGACGTCACCCTGATGGCGGAGATGGACAGCGGGGAGACGCGGGTCGGGGAGTCGAACATCCCTCATCCCAACGGCAACGGCGTCACCGGCACCATCAAGCGGGTCTTCCTGGAGCCCGAACCGACGATCAACCCGGAGGCGGAGGAGGCGATCCTCAACGCCGAGATGATCATCATCGGACCAGGCTCGCTCTATACCAGCATCCTTCCCAACCTGATCGTGGACGGCATGGCCGAGGCGCTGAAGGCTTCACCGGCGATCAAGGTCTACGTCTGCAACGTCGCCACCCAGCCGGGGGAAACGGACGCCTTTCGAGTCAGCGACCATCTGAAGGCGATCGAGGGGCACCTGGGCTCGAACATCTTCGACTTCGTGCTGGTCAACAGCAACCACAACTACGCCCTCCCGCCCTCGGCCCAGGAGGCCGGCATCGGGCGGGTGCTCTTCGACCAGGAGACGGCTCACGGCCGCAGCATCCACGTGCTGCTGGCCGACGTGGTCAACCCGCGCATCTCCAGCCACCACGAACCGGACAAGCTGGCCAAGGTGATCATGCGCAAGGTCTGGAAGGCCTAAACCCCGCTCACGCCGCCAGGGGAAGCCAGGCGGTGAAGGTCGCGCCGCGGCCCGGTGAGCTCTCCGCCTGGATCGAACCCTGGTGCGCCTCCAAGATGGAGCGGGCGATCGCCAGCCCCAGCCCCGAGCCGCCCGCAGATCGGTCGCGAGCCTTCTCCCCCCGGTAGAAGCGCTCGAAGACGTGAGGCAGGTCCTGGGCGGGGATTCCGGGGCCGGCGTCGTGGAGGCGGATGGCGGCCCGGCCGTTCTCGCTGAAGCAGCTCCAGTCCTGCTCCGCGCCGGGCGCGTACTTGAGGGCGTTCTGGGCCAGGTTGATCACTACCTGCTTGAGGGCGTCGGGATCGGCGTGGACCACGATCCCGCGCTGCAGGCTGCGGCGTTCGGGCGAGCCCTGGGACTGGAGGTCGAGCTCGTCCAGCGTCTCGTTGAGCCAGGCATCGAGCGGGACCGGCCGCAGGCTGGGGCCCCGGCCCGACTCGAAGCGGGTCAGGGTCAGGAGGTCGTTGACCAGCCTGGTCATGCGGGCACTCTCCCGCTTCATCGCCTCCAGGGCGTCGTGAAGAGTCAGCGGGTCGATCTCGTCGCGCCGTGCCAGCACGTCGAGGTAGCCGGCGATCGCGGTCAGCGGCGTGCGCAGCTCGTGTGAGGCGTCGGCCACGAACTGGCGCATCCGCTCCTCCGACCGCCGCCGGACCTCGAACGCCTGGTCGATGCCGGCCGCCATCTGGTTGAAGGCGAAAGCCAGGTTGCCGATCTCGTCCCGGGTTCGAGGCACGGTCACGCGCTGTTTGTAGTCGCCCGCGGCGAGGGCCCCTGCGGTCGCCGACATCTGTTCCAGCGGGCGCAGGGCGTGGCCCACGACGAGCGGGCTCAGCAAGGCAGCCAGCAGCAGCACCAGCAGGGAGCCGGCGAGGGCGATCTCGCGGTCGAAGGCGAGTGTGCGGTCGATGTCCGCGGTCGGGATGCTGAGCTGGGCGATCGCGATCGGACGGGTCCCGTTGCGGATCACTTCGAGCGAGGTCAGATAGGTGGCAGGCGGATCCCCGGCGCTGGTCAGGTAATAGCGTCGAGGTCCCTGCTCCACGGCAGCCACATAGTCGCTGGGCGGAAGCACGATCGCCGGAGTGTCGGGCGCCAGCGTGGCCGGCTGGAAGGTGAGGTACCTGCCGTTCAGGTCGAAGACGCCGGCCGAGATCTGGCGCGAACGGAGCTCCTGGGCGAAGGCGGTAAGGGTCTGCTGCAGGCGGGCGGCAGGGGTGGGCGGGGTCAGCCGGTTGAGCGCGGCCAGGCGGGTCTTGAGGAAGCTCGTGGCGACCGCCCGGTAATCGTTGGCCAGCACGTCGGCGTTGCTGCGAAAGAGCAGCTCGCGCGCCGCCAGGTACTGACCGCCGCCGAGCAGCACGAGGAGGACCGAGAGGAGTCCCAGATAGAGGAAGGTGAGCCGCCAGCGGAGCGAGTGGAATCGAGTGAGCGGCGACAGCCAGCGCTTCACGCCTTGATCCGGTAGCCAACCCCCCGAACCGTCTGGATCAGCTGGTGCCGCTCGTCGCGCAGCTTCTGCCGCAGGTAGCGGACGTAGACCTCAACGTTGTTGGCGTCGCCGAAGAAGTTGTAGCCCCAGACCTGATCCAGGATGCGCTCTCTGGGCAGCACCTGGTTGGGATGCATCATGAGCAGGCGAAGGAGGTCGAACTCGCGTCCCGACAGCACGACCGCCCGGCCGCCGCGCGAGACCTCTCGTGAGGCCTCGTCCAGGATCACGTCCTGAACCTGGAGGGTGGGACCGGCGGCGGGATTGCGGCGGCGCATGACGGCGCGGATGCGGGCCAGCAGCTCGCCGAAATCGAAGGGCTTGACCAGGTAGTCGTCCGCTCCCACGTCCAGCCCCTTGATCCGGTCCTGGACCTCGTCCCTGGCCGAGAGGATGATCACGCCGGTGTCCTTGTTGCCCCGCACCGCCTCCGCCACGGCCAGGCCGTCGAGCTTGGGCATCATCACGTCCAGCACCACCACGTGGGGCTTGAACTCGCTGATCTGGCGCAACGCCGCCTGCCCGTCGGCGGCGGTCGAGACCTGGAAGCCTTCGTACTGCAGGCCGAGCCGGATGAAGTCGACGATGCTCCGCTCGTCGTCCACTACCAGCACCCGCGGCCGGCCGCCGGCCGCCTGAACGGCGGCGTTGTCCATCTCGGCCCCAATATAACGGCGGCCTCTTACGAATCCCGGCCCGCGCCGTCCTTCTCAGCCCACTCTCAGGCAGCGCCCGGCTAATCTGGGCCGGTGCAGCAACCTGGGCCGGCGCGCCAGCCGGTCCGGCCCTCACGCCGCGGCTTCTGGACCATCCCGGCGCTGGCCGGCGGTTATCTGGCGGCGGTCACCCTCTTCATGGTCTTCGTCCTGCACCTTTCCGTGTCGCCGGAGCGGCTGGTGCTCCTCATGCTCATCGCGGCGCTGGTGCTGGGGCGGGCCCGCCTCTTCCTCGCCGACTGGATACCGTTCCTCGTCCTCTTCCTCTCCTATGAATATCTCCGCGGCCTGGGAGGGAAGGCCGGCCTTCCCCACCACGACGTCACCGGGCTGGAGCGCGCCCTCTTCGGGGGACAGGTGCCCTCGCTGGCCCTGCAGCATGCCTTCTACCACCCGGGACAGGTCTCCTGGTACGACGTGGCGGCCACCATGTTCTACTTCCTGCACTTCGCCTTCCCGCTGGCGGTGGGCTACCTGCTGTGGATCACGGCACGCCCCACCTTCCTCCGCTACTCCCGAACCCTGCTGGCCATGTCCTTCGCGGCCTTCTTCTTCTACCTGCTGGTGCCGGTGGCGCCGCCCTGGATCGCGGTCTCGGGCGTGGCCAAGATCATCAGCTCCACCCTGCCGAGCTACACAGACATACCCGGCCTGGGGACTCCCGCCACCGTCTATCACTTCTTCTATGCCAACCAGTACGCGGCGATGCCCTCCATGCACGCCGCCTATCCGCTCCTGGCCGCGCTCTACGCCTTCCGCCTCTTTCGCTGGCGGGCCTTACCGCTGTTTGCCTACACCGGCTGCGTCTGGCTGAGCATCGTCTACCTGGGAGAGCACTACGTGGTCGACATCATCGGAGGCGTGGTCTTCGTGGCCGCGGCCTATCTCGGCGACGAGGCGCTGGCCCGGTGGTGGGAGGCGCACCGCCTTCGCCGGCCGGCTACGTCTTGAGGCGGACGATGGCGCTGATCTCGACCGCCACGCCGAGGGGGAGCTCGTTCGTCCCCAGCGCCTGGCGCGTGTGGCGGCCCCGCTCGCCGAAGATCTTGAAGATCAGGTCCGACGCGCCGTTCATCACCCTGGGCTGCTCGTCGAATCCCTGCGCGGAGCGCACGAACCCGCTCAGCTGGATGAACTGCTCGACCTCGTCCAGCGAGCCGGTGTAGGAGCGGATCAGGCTGATGATGTTGAGGGCGCAGAGCTCGGCGGCGCGGCCGCCATCCTTGACGCTCACGTCCGCCCCCACGACCCCCTTGAAGCGAACCTCGCCGTTGAAGACGGGGATCACCCCGGAGGTATAGAGCAGCTCACCGACCCGCTGCAGCGGGACGTAGGAGGCGAGCGCGCGAGGCGGCTCGGGGAGCTCGATGCCCAGGGCGAGGAGGTTGGCTTCGGCGGAGACGGCGCTCACGATCCTTCGGGGTCGCGTGGCGAGCAGGTGTCATCGACCTCCTCTGGCGTGAACCGGTGGGCCATCGGCGTGAGCTTAGGGGAGCGAGCCGTTAACCGTCAGCCGCAAAGCGTGAAATGGTTGTTAAGCGACCGCTCCGCCGCGCGATCGGCGCGTCACCGCCTGGCTGCCCGATCTCAGCGACGGTAGGTCTGCAGGTCCTCGCGCCGCATCCGCCAGCGGCGAAAGACGAAGACGGCACAGAGGAGCGCGATCAGCACCGCGCCGATGCCCACGTTGCGCCAGGCGGCCCCCAGCTCGAGCCCGCTTCCGCTGCGCTCGGCCGGGCTGCTCGCGCGCGGCTGGGCGGTGGGCCGGGACGTGGCCCGCGCGGTTGAGCTGGGCAGCGCCGCGGGCGAGCCGGCGACCGCGGCGGAAGGATCGGCGACGCGGTAGAGGCCGACCTCGCTGGAGGTCGGATTCCAGGTGGCCGCCAGCACCTGCATCGCGCTCCCGGCCTGCAGCGCGAGCGCAGTCACCCGCGGTCGCTTGGGCAAGCCCGCGGTCGCCAGCGGGCTCCAGGTGGCGCCGTGATCCAGGGATCGGAAGACGCCGCCCTGGCCCTGGTCCCCGTCGCTGGCGGCGTAGACCTGGTCCCCGCTGGCCGGGTTGACCGCCACCAGGTTGACGTCGGACTGGGGTAGACCGGCGACCTGCGACCAGGTGGCTCCCGTGTCATCGCTGCGATAGAGCCCCTGCGAGGTCCCGGCGAAGATGGAGTGGCCCGTGCTCCCGGCGGGCGCCGGCCCAGCGGCCAGCGCGGCCACGGTCGCGTCGCCGGGAAAGCCACCGTGGACGATCGCCCAGCTCCCGGTCGTGCCCGAGGCGGTGAGCAGGTAGCCTCCCGAGGTCCCGTTGTCGGCGCCCGCAAACAGGGTGTTGGTGGTGCCGCTCGCGACGATCGCCACCGCGGAGACGTCCAGGTTCTGCAAGCCCAGCGACTGCCAGGTCACTCCTCCATCGGTGGAGGAGAAGGCGCCGTGAGCCGTGCCGACGAGGACCAGCCCGGGCGCCACGTCGATCGCCCGCAGGTCCGGGTCGGGCGCGGACAAGACCCGGCTCCAGGTCTTGCCCTCGTCGGCGCTGCGCCACAGACCCTCGGTCTGCGTTCCGGCGTAGGCCAGCCCCGCCTGCTGGGGGTCGAAGCGCACCACCCAGGCGGCGTCACCGGAGGTGATGACGGAGGCCCAGGTAGATCCGCCGTCGACGCTTCGCAGGACACCCCGTCCCTGGGTGGCCTCGAGCAGGACGGCGGGATGCGCGGGCGAGGCCGCGATCGACCAGACGGGCCGGTCGACGCTGCCGGGAACCTGCGAACCGAGCAGCGCCCACTGCGAGTCGGCGGCCGAACCCACCCCGCCCACGAGGGCCGCGACCGCTGCTGCCATGGCCAGCCCGATCACGAGGGCGGCGATCCGGTAAGGCCTCACGCGGATTGCCGGGAAATGCGTGAAAAAACGGAGTAAGGATAACAAAGATCGTCGACTACAATGCTCGCGTGCGTGAGGCGCTCGGGTCGGTCCGTGCCATCCCTCAATCCCTCTTCGTCGATCCCGAGCAGCTCAGCTACGACGTTGCGTACGCGATCGCGCTCACCCCGGCACTCGCCCTGGGTGTCTTCTTCTTCCGGCGTCCCGCGGCCCTGCTGATCGCGCTCTGCTTCCTGGCGGGCATCGTCTGCCTCCTCGCCCTGCAGCTGGCGCGCTCCACAGTCGGACTCCCGGCATGGGTCGCGTACCGCGCCAGCCATCCCCTCGTCGCCAGCCTGCTGGTGGCCTGCTTCCTGCCTTCGACGGTCCCTGCCTGGCTCGGCGTCGCCATGGTCGTCCTCCTCGTGCTCCTGGACAGCTTTCTCTGGCCGCAGCTGCACCCGATCGCCATCCAGCCCGCCCTGCTGGCGTTCGGCGTGGCCTACCTGGTCGAGCGCCAGCTGGCGCTCGGCTTCGTCAATCCCTTCGACCTGCGCCCACTCGAGGACCCGCTCAGCCTCTGGTACCGGCTGCACCTGGTGATCGATCCGGTCAAGCTCTACGTCGGCAACGTGCCCGGACCGCTGGGTGCCACCTCCATGGGCGCCCTCCTGCTCGGAGTCGCCTATCTCTGGTACACGCGGAAGATCGCCCTGGGCATCCTCGGCGGATTTCTGGCCGGGATGGCGCTGGCGGCGCTGGCCCTGCGCGTCGACCTCGTCTTTCAGCTGAGCAGCGCTCCGGCTCTGTTCCTGGCAGGCTACGTCGCGGCCGACCGGCGGCGGATGGCGGTCGACGAGCGAGTGGCGATCGCGATCGGAGCCCTGGCCGGGATCCTCACCATGATCCTGCGCACGCACGGCCAGGGAGCGCAGGCGGCCTGGGAAGGACTGCTCGCCGCCGGGGCGCTGGCCACGGTCGTGATCCGCGGTCTGGCATTCATCCGCAACCGACAGGCGCAGAGCCCGGCCCTGACACCACTCAGGGCGCTGACCGTCCGCTCAGCCTCGCCTCAGTCTCCGCAGCGGACCGCCCCGGCCCTGGCCGAGGTGCGGGCTGAGCCGGTCGCCGTCACCACCGGCAGCAGCGTCTCCCTTCGCTCCCGGCCTGTCCAGTCCCAGCGCTTCGGGTTCGAGGACGGCGGCAACCCCGACGACATGGTGCGCGAGATGCGCAGCTTCGTCGCCCATCGGGGCCTCGCCGCCGACCCCGGTCCCTGGGCGCTGTGGCTGCTGGCACTGGTCGTGCTCAACCCGGCCGGCCTGTGGATGACCTGGACCAGCATGCCGATCGGCCGGCCCATCCGGATACTGGTGAGCCTGCTCTCGCTGGCCTGGTACGCAGCCCTAGCGGGGCTGGTCCTGGCTCTGCTCCACCGGCTGTAGGCGCTTGTGGGAATCGCGTAGGGCGCCCAGCCGGCTCCCGTCCATCCAGATCGTCTGGTCGCGCGCCGCGCCCACGGAAACGATGTCGACCGGCGCCCCGCTGAGCTCGCTGATCCGGTCCAGGTAGGTCCGGGCCGCCTTGGGAAGGTCCTCCGGCTTTCGCGCGGAGCTGGTCGCCGAGCGCCATCCGGGCAGCTCCTCGTAAACCGGCTCGCAGTGCTTGAGGTGGCTGATGTTGGACATCGGGTAGCGGAGCAGCTCGCCCTTGCTGCGGTACGCGGTGCAGATCCGGATCGGATCGAGCTCGTCGAGGACGTCGAGCTTGGTCAGCGCAATCGACTGGATCCCGTTGAGGGCGACCGTGTAGCGAGCGACCACCGCGTCGAACCACCCGACGCGCCGGGCCCGGCCGGTCGTGGTCCCGAACTCCTTGCCCACCCTCCGGATCTGCTCCCCCAGCGGATCCAGCAGCTCGGTCGGCATCGGCCCATATCCGACCCGGGTGCTGTAGGCCTTGAAGACTCCCAGGGTCAGGTCGACCCGGGTGGGCGGGATACCTGATCCGGTGAGGGCGCCCCCGGCGGAAGGTGAGGAGGAGGTGACGTACGGATAGGTCCCGAAATCGAGATCGAGCATGCTGCCCTGGGCGCCCTCGAGCAGGATCCGATCGCCCCGCGCCAGCGCCTCCTGGACGATCGGGAAGATGTCCCTCAGGTAGGGCCGCAGGCGTTCACCGTATTTCGTGTACTCGCGCAGGATCTGCTCCCGGTCGAGCGGCTCGACCCCGTAGAGGTCGCGCAGGATGGGGTTCTTGATCTTGGCCAGCACGAAGCCCAGCTTCTTCTCCAGGAAGCGCGGCTTGAGAAGGTCGCCGGCCCTGAAACCGATCCGCCGGATCTTGTCCGCGTAGGCCGGGCCGATTCCTCGCCAGGTGGTGCCCAGCCGATCGTCGCCCCGCTGCTCCTCCTCCAACCTGTCCAGGATCGGGTGCCAGGGCATGATCAGGTGAGCGCGGTCCGAGATGAGCAGCCGGTCGATCGATATGCCACGGGATTCGACCTGCTCCATCTCCTCGAGCAGGACCCGCGGGTCCAGGACCACGCCGTTGCCGATGACGCAGGCGGCGTCGGGGTAGAGGATTCCGGACGGGATCAGGTGGAAGCGGAATTCCTGGCCGGCGCTGACCACGGTGTGCCCGGCGTTGTTGCCGCCCTGCGACCGGATGACCATGTCGGCCCCCTCGGAGAGGAGGTCGATGATCTTACCCTTGCCCTCGTCTCCCCACTGCCCGCCGACGAGGATGACGACCACGGCTAGCCCGAAGCCGAGCCCATCCGGCGGCGGTCGAGGTTGACGAACCTGGTCTGCTCGTCGACGAAGAGGAGCTCGACCTTGCCCACCGGACCGTTGCGATGCTTGGCGATGATCAGCTCGGCGACGTTGCGCCTGTCCTCGGGCAGGTTGTCGTTGTAGAAGCGGTCTCTGTAGATGAAGAGGACGACGTCCGAGTCCTGCTCAATACTTCCGCTTTCGCGAAGGTCGGCGAGCTGGGGACGATGATCGGGGCGCTTCTCGGGCTCGCGGCTCAGCTGGGAGCAGGCGATGACGGGAACGTTGAGCTCGCGGGCCAGGCCTTTGAGGGACCGGGAGATGTCGGAGATCTCCTGCACTCGATTCTCCTGATTCCGCCCCTCCATCAGCTGCAGGTAGTCGACCACGATCAGCCCGATGTTCTCCCGCGCCATCAGGCGGCGCGCCCGGGTCCGCATCTCCAGCACCGACAGCTGCGGCGACTCCTCGATGAAGATGGGCGCCTCGCCCAGGGCCCCCATGGCCTTGGCGATCGGCTCCCACTCCGACTCCTTCATCAAGCCCCGGCGCAGGCGGTAGGAGTCGACGCCCGCCTCGCTGCAGAGCATGCGGGTGGCCAGCTCGGTCTCCGACATCTCCATGGAGAAGATGCCGACGCCCACCCTGGCATGGATGGTCCTACACCCGGGCGGGCTGCGATCACGATCAGGTTGCCCTTCTGGAAGCCCCCGGTCTTGGCATCGAGGTCGTTGAAGCCGCTGGGCACTCCCGATACGTGGCTGGGATCCTGATGGCTGCGCTCGATGTCCTCCCAGGTCTTCTGCAGGACCTTGATCAGAGGCACGAAGTCCTGGCGGATCCGGCGTTCCGCGACCTTGAACACGAGCTCCTCGGCGCGGTCGACGACAACCTCCGCCGCGAGGCCTTCCTCGAAGGCCAGGTTGCCGATGCGTTCGCCGGCGCCGGTCAGGCGCCGCTTGGTGGCGGCGTCCTCCACGATCTTGGCGTAGTACTCGACGTTGGCCGCGGTCGGGACACTGCTCTCCAGCTGGGCCAGGAACTCCTGTCCTCCGATCCGCTCCAGCTGGCCCTTACGCTCCAGCTCCGCGGACAGCGTGAGGAGATCGATCGGCTCCGAGTGCTCGTAGAGGTTGACAGCCGCCTGGAAGATGACGCCGTGATTGGGGAAATAGAAGTCGTCGGGATGCAGGAAGT
>VBIC01000100.1:19467-31126 GCA_005881425.1 Chloroflexota bacterium
TCGAGCATCAGGGCCCCGAGGATGGCGATCTCCGCATCGACGTTGCTGGGGGGCACCCGGCCGCCGTGCGGCGGTGCGGCCGCGCGGCGGAGGTCGACCGTCATCCGGTCGTGACCATCAGCGGGATGCGCGCGGTGACCTGCTGGTGGACCTTGATCGAGGCTGCCCCGGGGCCGAGGGCGCGCACCGGCTCGGCGAACTCGATCTTGCGGCGGTCGACGACGATCCCATGCTGCTGCTTGAGCGCGGACGCGACGTCGGCATTGGTGACCGCGCCGAACAGCTTGCCGTCCTTTCCCGCGCGCAGCGTGATCGTCACCTGGGCCTCCTCGAGGCGGCGGGCCAGCGCCTTCGCCTCCCGCAGCTCGCGCTCCTGACGGCGCTGCTCGGTCGCCCGGCCGCGCTCCATGCGCTCGATCGCGCCCGAGGTCGCCGCCAGGGCCAGCTTTTTCGGGATCAGGAAGTTACGGGCGAAGCCGTCGGCGACCTCCCTGGTCTCCCCGGCCTTCCCGGTCCCCTTGACGTCCTCCAGCAGCACCACCTTCACAGGCGCACCCAGGGCCGGCTCTGCCACCACTGCAGGACGCGGCCTCGGAGACTGCCTCGACCGACCTCGAGGTCGCGATCGAAGGCGCTCCGCCCCTGCTCGATCTGCGCCTGCAGCTCGGCCACGACCTCCTTCGGTGCGCGATCGACGAAGAGCTTGACCGCAAGCACGGTCAGAGCCAGGGCGTCCATCTCGCCCACCACCGGCACCCAGAGGGGCAGATCGATGACCGGGTTGAAGATCGCGATCAGCGCGGCCGCCAGCGCCACCTTGTTTCGCTGCGGGACCCGCGGATCGCGAAAGAGGCAGTAGGTGAGCTTGCCGTAGCGAGGGAGCTCGCGAGCGATCCGGCGCAGCAGTCCCAGGGCGACCAGCATGCTTCCCTCAACTTCACCGGCCGGAGCACCCGAGGCGGCCGTTCTCGAACCCGCCGGCGGCGCGATGGGTGACGGCGGGGTGGATTACCGCGAGCGATTTTACCATTGGCGGGCGGGACTCAACGCATCACCACCGCCAGGAACGCGGCGTAGATCACGATCAGGACCAGACCGCTGGGCCGGCCCAGCTCCTCCCGCGGGAAGCCCAGCACGATCGCGGCCAGGGTCATCGCCAGCAGCCAGCCCAGCTCCCGCCCCGCCCCCGGCACCGCGCCGATGCCACCGAGGAACAGGGCCGGGACGCTGATCCCCGCCACCAGGTTCAGGGTATTGCTGTTGAAGGCCTCGCTCACCACCGCCGGCCCGTTCTGGCGCAGCGCGAGGCGAACCGCGGCGTAGGCGTTGGGCAGGCTGGTGAGCGCAGCCAGCACGACCGTCCCCAGCACGGCCCGGGAAACGTGCCACCGGTCGCCCAGAGGCAGCGCCATAGCCACCATCAGCGAGCTGCCGGCCACGATCGCCCCGATCGCAGGCAGGAGCCAGAGGGCCGGACGCCAGGACCCCCTTGCCTGCGACCCGTTGGGCGGGGGTTGGACCGGCCGGGCCAGGACGAAGACGTAGGGCACGGTCACGATCAGCATCAGGGCCAGGCCAAGGAAGGGGGCCAGGCGGACTGCGACCAGGAGGGCGACGATCAGCGTGGCCAGCAGCGCGACTCCACCGTCCAGGGCCAGCAGCATGCGCCGAAAGCGCAGCCGCCCGGCGATCAGCGCCGACAGCCCCAGGAGAGCGGCCAGGTTGAACAGGTTGGAGCCGATGATCACGCCTACTCCGACGTCCCTGGCACCGGAGAGGGAGGCGGCGAGGGCGGAGGAGATCTCGGGTGAGTCCGCGCCCAGCGCCACCAGCAGGCCCAGCAGCCCGGCCGACAGCCGCAGCTCGTGCCCCAGGCGGCCGAGCGTCCTGACCAGGACCTCGCTCGCGGCCAGGCTCAACCCCAGCCCGAGCAGGAAGGCGAGGAGCGCGAGACCGCTGCTCAACCCTCGATCAGCTCAGGATGGGCTTCGAGGTATCTCCAGGCGGCGTCCTTGTCCGGGGTCAGCGCCCCGTCCACGATCGCCTCCTCCAGGGCTGCCTTGGTCCGCTTGATCCAGGGGCCCGGCGCGCGCCCGGTCCTGGCCATCAGCTCCTCCCCGTCCAGCGGCGACCGGATGGCGCCGATGGCCGCGGCGTCGAGGGCGCGGATGCGCTGCTGCAGATGATCGATCTTCTCCACGTGGGGGTAGCGGCTGGCGCGCATGTCGGCGCGGGCCAGGTCGAGCAGCCGGTCCAGGTCGTCCCTGGCCTCGCGGACGAGACGCCGAACGGCCCGGTCTTCCCAGCTGTCCGGGTCGTACTGGATGGGACGCATGTGGAGGGCCACGAGCCGCGCCACCCGCCCAGTCAGGCCGCCGGAGAAACGCAGCTGGGCCAGCGCCCGCTCGGCCATGCCGGCGCCGACCTCCTGGTGGCGGATGAAGGTCGGCTTCCCATCCTTGAGCTGGAAGGTGGCCGGCTTGCCCACGTCGTGCAGCAGGCCGGCCAGCCGGGTGACCAGGTCGGGCGGCGTCAGGGCGGCGGCCAGGAGGTTGTGTCCGAAGACGTCGTGGCTGTGCCAGCCGCCCTGCTGCATTCCCTTTCCCGCCTCGAGCGCAGGCAGGATCCGCACCAGCAGGCCGCAGGCGTCGAGCAAGAGCAGGCCCTTCTCCGCCGCCGGCGCCAGGAGCAGCTTGCTGAACTCGTCGCGAATACGTTCCATGGAGACGACCGGAGGCTGCAGCCTGTCCGCCTCCCGCACGATGGCCGCCTGGACCGGGGGGTCGAGCTGGAAATCGAGGACCGTGGCGAAGCGCACGGCCCGCAGCATCCGCAGCGGGTCCTCGTCGAAGGTCGCCTGCGGCTCCAGTGGAGTCACGATGCGCCGGGCCGACAGGTCGGCCAGCCCCCGCCCCAGGAGGTCCAGGACGGTGCCGTCCCACTCCATGAGCAGGGTGTTGACGGTGAAGTCCCTGCGTCGGACATCGTCCTCGATGGTGCCCGCGGCGACCTGGGGCTTCCGGCTGCGGGGGTCGTACTGCTCGCGTCGCGCGGAGACGAACTCGACTACGTGAGGCGGCAGCTCGAGGTGGGCCGTGCCGAAGCGCTCGAAGACGACCGGGGCGGGCGCCCCCATCGCCGTCCCCACCCGGCGGGCCAGCTCGAGCGCCCTGCCCTTCTCCACCAGGACGTCGACCTCCCGGATGGCGGCCGCCCGCGGACCGCCCAGGATCCGGTCGCGCACGTAGCCGCCGACCACCAGGGCACGCGTATCGAGCGCCCGCGCCTGCTCGGCGATGGTCTGGAAGAGACGCTCCATGCCCACAAGCGCGGGGGGATCGATGCGCACGCTCAGGACCGGGAGCGCAAGCGGGCCCATTCGATCGCGCCCACCAGGCCGACGTCGGCGCCCAGCCGCGGCCGGACTATCCGCAGTCCCTGCCGGGCGGAGGCGAACGAGGAGCGGGCCATCGCCGCCCGCATCGGCTCGGTGAGCACGCGCCCGGCGTTCATGACGCTGCCGCCGATCACGATCATCTCCGGGTTGAAGAGGTTGACCAGAGTCCCGAGCCCGACGCCCAGCGCGCCGCCCGCACCTTCCAGCACGCGCCGGGCAAAGGCGTCGCCCGCCCGCGCCGCGCGGTCCACGTCGCGCGCTGTCGGTCCGGGCGCAGGTATGCGCCTCAATCGGGTCCGCGCGCCCCGGCGCAGACCCTCCCTGGCCTCGCGGGCAATTGCGGTGCCGCTCGCCAGCGCCTCGACGCAGCCGCGATTGCCGCAGTTGCAGCGGGGGCCGTCGACCTGAATCACGATATGGCCCACCTCGCCCGCCGATCCGCGAGCGCCGGCGTAGAGCTCTCCGCCCAGGACCAGGCCGGCGCCGATCCCGGTCGAGACGGTGACGTAGACCATGTCTCGCGAGCCCCGGCCGGCGCCGCGGTGCAGCTCACCGAAGGCGGCCAGGTGGGCGTCGTGGTGCAGGTAGCTGTGGATGCCGGTCCGCTCGGTCAGGATCTGGTTCAGGGGCAGGTCGACCCAGCCGGGAAGGTTGGCCGGGGAGTGGACCAGCCCGCGCCGGGGATCGACCGGTCCGGGCAGCCCGATGCCGAGGCACCTCACACGGCGGCGGTCGACCCCGGCCTGGGCCAGCGCACCCGCGACCGCCGCGGCGATCCGGTCGATGACCCGATCCGGACCCTGCTCAGCATGGGTCGGCTCGCGCGCCACGATCAGGATGCGGCCCTCCGCGTCCGCCACCGCGACCCGCAGCTGGGTGCCGCCCAGGTCGATCCCGACGTAGGCCATCAGGCTCGGACCCGGGGCGGGCGCAGGCTGGCGGCGGCGATCAGCGCACCCGCCAGGACCAGGGCGGCCGCGATGGTGAAGATCGTGTGGTACTGGTCCAGAATCGCCTGGCGCAGCTGGAGCTCGTACTGGGCGAGGCGAACCGCGTAGTCCGGTCGCAGGCTGAAAAGGGGCGGTGTCAGGCGTGCGGTCACCCGGTCGAACTGATAGAGCCCGAAGCCGGCGACGGCGGAGAAGCCCAACAGCATCCCGACCATGCGCGCGATCACCAGGAAGGCGGCGGCCGCGCCCCGCTCGGCGTCCGAGACCAGGTCGAGCAGCGCCGCGCTGACCGGGGCGATCTCCAGGCCGAGCCCGAAGCCGGCGCTGAAGAGCTCCAGGTCGGCGACCCGCAGCGGCGTGCCCAGCAGGTGGCCGCGCAGGGCGTCCTGGTTCCATCCCGCCAGCAGGGCGAAGGCAAAGGCGGCGATCAGCATCCCGATCGCGGCCACACCCCGGTTGCTGCGCAGGCGGCCGGCGATCACCCCCCCGGCCAACGCCCCGATCGGTATCCCGAGCAGGAGACGGAAGAGGAGGAACGAGGCCTGGCGCGGGTCGAGGCTGAAGACCGAGGACTGGGCCAGTACCGGGATGAAGACCAGGGCCACCATCAGCCCGGCTCCGGCCAGCGCGTTGGTCAGCGCCGCCCCGGTGAAGCCGCTGTCCCGGAAATGGCGGACGTCGATCAGCGGCGCCCGTGCCCGCCGCTCCCGGATCACGAAGAGGACGATCAGGAGGATGGCCAACGGCGCCTGCCACCAGAAGCCCGACCCGACCGGGCTTCGCTGCGGGTCTCCGGCATAGAGCGCGACGACGAGGAGCGCCAGGGCCGCGGCCGCGAGCAGGGCGCCGACCAGGTCGAGCGGCGCCTGCGGCAGCCGCGCCGGCCGCTGGCGGATGCCGGGCCAGAGCGCCGCCAGGAGCCCGGCGGCGAAGAACAGGTTGAGGGCGAAGATCCAGCGCCAGCCCTGGGCCGAGATGGCGGCGAGCACTCCTCCCCAGATCGGACCCAGGACGCTGCCCAGCTCCTGCAGCCCGCTCACCCCGCCCAGCGCGGTCGTCCGCCGTGCGCCCCCGTAAAGGTCGGCCGCCAGCGCCAGGACGACCGGAACCAGCCCGCCGCCGCCCGCGCCCTGAAGCACCCGGCCGGCCACCAGCTGGCCCAGCGAACCGGCAGTCGCCGTGAGCAGCGACCCGATGGCGAAGAGCACCAGGCAGGCGCCGAACGTCCGCAGCCGTCCGAACCGGTCGCTCAGCCCGCCGGCCAGCGGCATGACCGCGAGGTAGCCGAGGAGGAACCCGGTGACGATGGTCGTGCCCCGCTCCAGGTTGGCGGCGGGCAGCACCGGGATCCCGACCGAGGTCAGCATGCGCAGGAGGGCGGCCACCACCACGTAGGCGTCGACCGCGGCCAGAAAGAGCCCGGCCCCGGCCAGGACCAGGAGCCCGGGCGCGCTAGCCGAGCGGGGGAGGAGTGATGGTGACCGGGTGGTCATGGGCTGAGAAGTCAAAGGTGATGGTCGCCTCCTTTGCCGGGTCGAAGAGCCGGCCGCTCAGGCTGGCCCGCCAGAGTGTCGACGGCGCTTCGATCCAGTAGGTTGCGCTGTCCTCGCCCTGGGCCTGGGCGACCGGGAGAAGGTCGTGGACCCGTGTCCCGTCGAGCCGGCCGGTCACGGTCCAGGTGGAATGGCCGCCCACCGACTGCTGGGTGCCGTCGGCCGGCCCGGCCGTCGCCGCCATGGCGCTGAAAAGGCCGACCTTGGGGTCGAAGAGGGCCTGGACGTCGAAGAGCTGAGCGACCTCGGCGCTGGTCAGCGGCTGCCAGCCGCCGGTGAAGGACTTGAGGTAGACCCGGCCGCCGGCCACGATGGTCTCGACTTCGAGGAGCACGCCGCCCTCGGCGAGCTGGACCCGGGCGTGAAGGTCGGGGGGCCGGGCGTCGCCCTCCGCGCTCCGCACCGGCATCGCGCTGCCGGTGAAGCCCTGGACGGCCATGGTGAAGTGGAAGGCGTGTAGGCCGTTCATGTGGGCGCTGGTCTGGCGGACGAGCGCCGCCGGGTCCGGTGGCGTCGAGCCGCAGGCGCAGAGGAGCGCGACGCAGAGCCCGGTCGCCGAGAGCCGGGCGGCGGCGCGCGCGCCAGAGGGACGGAGCGCGCTCATCGACCCCTCAGGATACGGTCATCGCCCACGCGCCGCGTGATCTTCTGGGCGTCGAACCACTCGAGCAGGGGAAGCACGTAGCGTCGGCTGGAGGCGAGCAGGTCGCGGGCCTGGGCCACGGTGATGCGCCCGCTGGCCAGCAGGTGGGCCCGAACGCGGTCCAGAGCCGCGTCATACGCCTCGCGGGCGAAGGCAGTGTCCTCGTCGACCCGCACGATCCGGCCGCGGGCCGCGAGGTACTGGACCACCGCCGGGCTCAGCCGGTGGCGGCCCGCGAGCTCGCCCAGCGGGGGCGGGCTGAAGCCGCCCGCCTCGAGCTCCCTCACCGCCGCTGCGGCCGCCGCCTCCTCCTGTGGAGAGAGTCGGGCCTGATGGTCGGGAAGCGCAACCTCGCCCGCCCGCTCGCGGACGCGACCCTGCCCCTGGAGCTTCATGACCAATGCCGGCAGCAGCGAGGCGGGCAGTCCCGCCCGGCTCTTGAGCTCCTCCCGCGGCATGCCCTCACGGAGTGGATTGGCCTGATGGTAGGAGCGGAGGGCGGCCTCGACGCGGGCGGCCAGCGCCAGGAAGGCCGGGGCGGAAAGGATCACGCCGCCCAACCGGACCGCGGCGCCGCCGGACACCAATGAGGCCACGGCCTCCTCCGCGTCACGCTCGCGCAGAGACAGCCTTCTGGCCAGGGCCTGGGCCGAGATGCCCAGCCGGTGCTGCCCCAGCTCCTGAGCCAGCATCGCCTGGGGGTCGAGGCGCCCGCGCGAGCGCAGGCTGGTGAGCACCGCCGGGTCGCCGCGGCGATGGCGCCGCGGACTGACGTCGAGCATCACGCCGCCGGCCACCGTGGCCGCGGGCGAAGGCTGGCGGAGGATGAAGCGGTCGCCGGTCAGGGCGGGGACGGCTCCCTCGACGTAGAGCTGAAGGTAACCCTCCGCGCCCGGCTCGAGCCGGTCGCCGTCCAGCAGCAGCACCTCGGCGGCCACCTCCGCGGTGCCCTGGTAGAGAAGGAGGCGGGTTCGATGGCGGATCGGCCTTGGAGCTCCGTCCAGGACGCGGACGCGAGCATCGATGCGCCGGCTCAGCACCATCCCGCCGGCACCGGCCAGGACCGCGCCCCGGGGGACGTCCCCACGCTCGACGCCGGCCAGGTTGACTGCGGTCCGGCTGCCCGGATGAGCCCGCTCGACCGGACGGTTGTGTTGCTGCAGGCCGCGGACCCGCACCCGCCGGTCGAGGGGCAGGATGGCCAGCTCGTCGCCGACTTCGAGGCCGCCCCCCACCAGCGTTCCGGTGACGACGGTGCCGAAGCCGGCCACGGTGAAGGAGCGATCTATCCACAGCCGCGGGCGGCCGAGATCCGGCCGGGGCGCGGCCCGCTCCAGCAGCCCGTCGAGCGCCTGGCGCAGGCTGTCCAGGCCCTGGCCGGTCAGGCTGGATACGGAGAGGATGGGCGAATTCGCGAGGGTCCGTCCCTGGAGCGCGCGCCGCACGTCCTCCTCCACCAGGGCCAGCCATTCCGGCTCGACCAGGTCGACCTTGGTCAGCGCGACCAGCCCCTGGCCAACGCCGAGGAGGTCGAGGATGGCGAGGTGCTCGTGGGTCTGCGGCATGGGGCCCTCGTCGGCAGCGATCACCAGGAGCACGGCGTCGATACCGTGCACCCCGGCCAGCATGTTCTTGAGAAAACGCTGATGCCCGGGCACGTCGACGATTCCGACGTGCCGCCCGCTGGCCAGGTCCATGAAGGCGAAACCCAGGTCGATCGTCATACCCCGGCGCTTCTCCTCCTCGAGGCGGTCGGGATCGATTCCGGTCAGGGCCTTGACCAGCGCCGACTTGCCATGGTCGATGTGGCCGGCGGTCCCGACCACGTAGGAGGCGACGGCGGTCAGCATCACGCCAGGGCCGCCCGCAGCGCGCGCAGCAGCGGCTCGTCCTCGTCGGCCAGGACGGTGCGCGGATCGAGCACCACCCGGCCTTCCTCGATCCGGGCGATCACCGGCGGCTCGGGCAGCAGCGAGGTGGGGAGGTGCTCACCAGGCAGCGACCCGCCGCCGACCTCGGAGGCGCCGGCCGTGACCTCGACGTCGGCCCCGACGGCGGAAAGCGCCTGGGCCCAGCGCTCAGCTCGCTGGCGCAGGCTCGCCGGGTCGGCGCGCAGCATCTCCCAGACCGGGAGGGCGGGACTCGGCTGGGTCAGGTAGAGGTCCAGGGTGGCGGCGAGCGCAGCCAGCGTCATCTTGTCGACCCGAACCGCCCGCGCCAGCGGATGCCCGAGCGCGCGCGCCACCAGCGGCGCGCGGCCAAGCAGGATGCCGGCCTGCGGTCCGCCGAGAAGCTTGTCTCCGCTGCAGGCGAGCAGGTCGACGCCGGCCCGCAGGCTGTCCTGGATGCGCGGCTCGGCGCCCGCCTGCACCGAGGCCGTGTCCAGCAGCGCTCCGCTGCCCAGGTCGTGGAGCAGCAGCAGCTCGCGCTCGTGAGCCAGCCGGGCCAGCGGCTCCAGGCCGGCGGCCTCGGTGAAGCCCACCACCCGGTAGTTGCTGGCATGGACTTTGAGGATGGCCGCGGTCCTGGCCGTGATCGCCTCCGCGTAGTCCTCGAGGCGGGTCCGGTTGGTGGTTCCGACCTCGACCATGCGCGCGCCGCTGAGCCGCATGATGTCGGGCATCCGGAACGCCCCCCCGATCTCGACCAGCTCGCCGCGGGAGACGATGACCTCCTTGCCCTTGGTATGCGCGGTCAGCATCAGCAGCGTCGCGGCGGCTCCGTTGTTGACCACCGCGGCGGCCTGTGCGCCGGTGAGATGGGAGAGCGCGCTGGCCACGAGGTCGTGGCGGCGGCCACGGCGGCCGGTGGAGAGATCCAGCTCCAGGTTCGAGTAGCGGATGGCGATCTCCGCCGCCATGGTCGCCGCCTGCCTGGCCAGGGGTGCGCGGCCGAGGTTGGTGTGGAGGATGACGCCGGTGGCATTGATCACCGGACGCAGGCGAACCCGGCGGACCTCGTCGATCTCGGCCTCGACGCTGGCCCAGCGGGTGGCCGCCTCGGAGGGGCGCTGGGCGGCCCGCTCCGCCTCGAGGGCGCGCTGCACCGCGAAGAGGACCAGCGGCCGCCCGTGGACGCCGCTGAGCGCGACCCCGCGCTCCGACTCGAGCATCTCGTGCACGCTCGGGAGGTCCTGCAGGCCAGCCATCAGAAGGGGTAGTAGACGGCCCCCAGCAGGCTGGCCGAGGCCGGCGCGTAGACCGCCAGAAAGAGGCTGCCCAGCACCCCCGGCAGGAAGAAGATGACCAGGACCAGCAGGAGCGTGATGACCTGGCGGTTGGCGTCTACCTGGTAGAAGAACCTGGGAAAGCGCCGCCGGAGCAGCGTCGCCACCAGGTTGTAGCCGTCGAGCGGCGGGATGGGCAGGATGTTGAAGATGCCGAGCACGATGTTCAGGTAGAAGGCCGAGAGCAGGAGACGGAAGATCACCGGCGGCTGCTGGGCCGCCAGCAGCTTCAGAGGGATGCTGAGCGCGACCGCGATCAGAAGGTTGGTCAGCGGTCCGGCCAGCGCCACCAGCGCCGGATCGAAGCGATGCCGCATCCGGCCCGGGTTGATCCGCACCGGCTTGGCCCAGCCGAAGTGGATCAGGAAGATCGCGATCGTCCCCAAGGGATCCAGGTGGTGGCTCGGATCCAGCGAAAGGCGCCCGTCGAGCCGCGGCGTCTCATCCCCCCGGGCCACCGCGACCCGGGCGTGGGCGTACTCGTGCAGGACCAGGCCCAGGAGCAAGCCGGGGATGAGATAGAGGGAGGTGATGATGAACTGCTGCGGGTCGCCGAAGAGCATGGCCCTAAGTGTATGCAGGCGCCGGGCCACGCAATTGAAAAGGCCTCCGGTCGTCCGGAAGCCTTGGGGTCGAAATCGAGCTCTAGGCCGCGGCCGCAGCGGTCTCCAGGCCGCGCACCGTCACCGACGACGGCGCCGGCTCCCCGCCGTGGACTGAGCTCCTGCCTCGCAGGATGCCGCCCTCGTCGATGATCAGGGAGCCCACGGCGATGTTCCCGAACACCTTGCCGCTGGCCAGGATCTCGAGCCGTCCGCTGGTCGTGATGTCACCCTCGATCGCCCCCGAGACGACCACGTTGCGGCCGGTGACGTTGCCCTTGACCTTGCCCGTGTCGCCGACCACGACGTCGCCCTCCGTCGTCAGGTCTCCGAGCATGTCGCCGTCGAACTTGATGTTGGACTTCGAGGTGAGCCGGCCCTCGAGCTTGATCTGGTTGCTGAGGACGGTCTCGGTGGTGATCGGGGTCACGGTCTTGCGCGCTGATCTTTCCTGGAACACTGACTGCCTCCTCGGTTTGGGTACCGGAGAGAGAGAACGGCGTTGCAGGGCCGTTTCTTGCTCGTTACGGGGCGAGGCGGCGAAGCGCCGAGCTTAAGGAGCGAGACGCCGCGACAGCGGTGGCGAGCCAGGGCGCGCGGCGAGCAGGCCCGTGCAAGGCAATTCGGCCGCACTGGAATTCTGCGGCCGAGCCGTGCATGGGCCGTCCGCGAGCCGCAAATGCGCCCGGTAAGTTCTAGTGAATCAAGAGCGAACCTACTATCAGGATCACGACCATGGCGGCGCCGGTGATGGCGATCCGGCGGAGGTCGCCCTGGAAGTAGGGAACGCGGTCGAGTGGGATGGCCGCGCTCTGGGAGACCGCGGGGCCCGCGGCACCTCGACCGGCGGGACGGCCAGGGCGCGGGGCCGGGGTGACGGCGGTGGTCTCGGCGGCGCCCCGAAGCACGGGCGCCGGAGTCGCCGGGCGGGCTGCCCCCGAGTAAGAGCGGCCCCGCTGGGGCTTGCGCGGCTGCTGCCGCTTGTTCTTGCGTGCCATCCCGTGCGCAGGTGCAGTTTACAGGTCTGTTCCGAGGGGGTGGAAAACCGCTTGACAGATCCTAGATGCTGTGGTACAAAGTCGCTCGGGTACAACATCTAGCGTGGTACCCGACGCCGCGAGCCGACAAGGGCCAGATTCCCGCAGCCGTCCTGCCATCGCCGCTGCAATGCCCCTCCTCATCTGGTCCTTGTCGTTTCTCTTGCCTGGGGCAGGATGCGCACGCCGAACTCCCGGCCGAGGGCCTGCGCGATCGCGGCCACCAGCTCGGCGGGATCGACGGGATGCAC
>VBIC01000103.1:0-14215 GCA_005881425.1 Chloroflexota bacterium
GGGTCTCGGCAAAGCGGATGCTGTCCTTGATGACCATGTCGAAGACCACGTCTCCGAAGCGCTCCCGGACCAGCTCCAGCACCTCCTGGGAGTGGAGGGTGCGGGATTTGTGAATCGTGGGCAGGATGCCGCTGATGCGCAGCCGCGGATTCAGCTTGACCTTGACCCGCTCGATGGTGTTCTGAAGCAGCTGCATCCCCTTCATGCCGAAGTACTCGCACTGGAGCGGGATGATCACCTCGTCCGCCGCAACCAGCGCGTTGACGCAGAGCAGGCCGAGGGAGGGCGGGCAGTCGATCACCATGAAGTCGTAGTTTTCCTGTCCCGGGCGCAGCTTGTCCTTGAGGAAGCTCTCCCGGCCCATCTCCTGCACCAGCTGGATCTCGGCGCCGGACAGCTCGATGTTGGAAGGGATGAAGTCCACGCCCAGGTTGGTCGACTTGACCACGTGCTCCAGCTGAACCTGCGGGTCGAGCAGGAGGTCATGCAGGGTGAGCTCGATCTGATCGGGCTGCTTGAAGCCCATGTTGATGGTGAGGTGGCCCTGGGGATCGAGGTCGATCAGGAGGATGCGCTTTCCCAACTCGGCGAGCGCGCATCCGAGGTTCACCGCGGTCGTTGTTTTGCCAACCCCGCCCTTCTGGTTGGCGATGGCGATGACTCTGCTCAAACGGAAGCTGTGACTCCTGGTGGTACCGTGGTTGCGCCTATTTAACGCCACTCGCTCCCCAACGTCAAGCATCGGATGGTGCGCGGGAGCCTAGACTTGAACCCGGTGCTGCTCTATCCCCTGCTCGCCACCGTGGTCAGCGCGGCCTTCGCGGCCACCGTCTTCACACGATACCGGTTGAAGCGCCGCACCTACCTGCTCGCCTGGTCGATCGCGCTCGCTCTCTACGCCATCGCCGGTCTGACCGAGGTCCTGGGCGCCGCGGCTGGATGGGACGCGTTCCTCTTCAAGGTCTATTACTTCAGCGGAGGCATCGTGCTGGTCGGCGTGCTGGCCCTGGGAACCATCTTTCTGCTCGCGCCTCGGGCGGGCGGCGCGGCCATGGTGGTGCTGGCCCTGCTCGCGGCGCTCGGCCTGATCGGAGTCTTCGGGGCCGACCTGCAGACCGGCCTGCTCCAGACCCGCCAGGTGCCCTCGCTCAATACCATTGCCCCCGAGCGCAGCCTCTTCAACGTGGTCGCCATCGCCATGGCGGCGACGATCAACATCGTGGGCACGATCGTCCTGATCGGCGGCGCGCTCTGGTCCGCCTACGCGCTCTGGCGGCGCGGACTGCCGGCCAGCCGGCTCCTGGCCAACCTCCTGATCGCCGCGGGCGCCTTCATCGTCGCCGGCGCCTCGAGCCTGACCCGGCTCGGGATCTACGAGCTCTTCTACGTCGGCCAGGCGATCGGCGCGATCGTCATGTTCGGAGGCTTTCTGACCGCGGAGCGCGCGCCGAGGCCGCTCGCCCAGTCGCTGCCGGCGTCCTGAACGCCCCGCGGGGCCCTCCCCCGCGGCGACGGCGCTCACCCGACCGGACGGGTATGATCCAGACGTGAATCGGATCCCGGGAATCACCTGTCCCTGGTGGGCCTCGGCCGACGGCCAGCCTCCCCCCGCTCGCGGATGCGACGTCGTCGTCCGTCCATCCGTACTCACAAGGAGGCCCAATGAAAGCCGTTCAGCGTCTACCGAAGCCCTCTAGCAACCAGGACTGGCTGGCGCGCGAGCGCGAAGCCCTCGCCTCGGTCCTCTACCGCTACACCCCGATCGTGGTCGACCACGCGCAGGGATCCTATCTCTATGACGTGGACGGCCATCGCTATCTCGACTTCGCCTCGGGGATCGCGGTCACCAACCTGGGCCACGGCCATCCGGCCGTGCGCAAGGCGGCCCACGACCAGATCGACCGCCTCTTCCACACCTCGGTGGTGGCCCATCACCAGCCGGCCATCCAACTCGCCGAGCGGCTGGCGGCGGCAGCCCCGGGGAAGGACAACCGGGTCTTCTTCGGCAACAGCGGCGCGGAGGCGGTCGAGGGCGCGATCAAGCTGGCCCGCTACGTGACCGGGCGGCCGGTCATCATCGGCTTCCAGGGGGCCTTTCACGGCCGGACCTACGGCGCCCTCTCGCTGACCTCCTCCAAGTGGTACTACCGCGAGCGCTACGAGCCCTTCCTGCCCGGGATCTATCACGCTCCCTACCCCTATGCCTACCGGAATCCGACCGGGCCGGGCGACGAGGCGACTCTCAGCTACGTCTTCGATTACATCGACGAGATGCTGGACACCCGAGTCCCGCCGCGCAACGTCGCCGCCTTCATCGTCGAGCCGGTGTTGGGGGAAGGCGGCTATGTGGTCCCGCCGGCGGACTTCCTGCCCCGGCTGCGTGCGCTCTGCGACCGCCACCAGATCCTGCTCATCGCGGACGAGGTCCAGTGCGGCTACGGCCGCACGGGAAAGATGTTCGCCTGCGAACATTTCGGTGTGGTGCCTGACATCATGACGGTGGCCAAGAGCATCGCCAGCGGGCTCCCGCTGAGCGCCATCGTGGCCGACGCCCGGTTGATGGACCAGTGGCAGCCGGCGGCTCATGGCTCGACCTTCGGCGGCAATCCGGTCGCTTGCGCTGTGGGAGTGGCCACACTCGACGTCTTCGAACGGGAGAAGGTGCTGGAGAACGTGGAGGTCCGCGGCCGCGAGCTGATGCGTCGCCTTCAGGAACTGCAGCGGCGCGTGCCGGGCATCGGCGACGTGCGAGGGTTGGGGCTGATGATCGGAGTGGAGCTGGTCAAGCCCGACGGCAAGCCGGACCACGACCTGTTGGACAAGGTCCGCAAGGTGAGTCTGGACTCGGGTCTGGTCCTGCTCAGCTGCGGGACGCACGACAACGTCCTGCGGCTGGTACCGCCGCTCAATCTTTCGGCCGACGAGCTCGAGGAGGCGTGGGAGATCCTGCAGGGTGCCTTCCAGGAGGTGGCAGCATGAGCCAGGTGGCAACAAGCGAGGCCGAACGAGGAACAGAGGTCAAGTCCTACAAGAACTACATCGGCGGGAGCTGGGTGGAGTCGAAGACCGGGCGGACCTTCAACTCGGTGAACCCGGCGCACAAGGACCGGGTGCTGGGCGTGATGCAGGCCTCCAATGCGCAGGACGTCGATGCCGCCGTCGGCGCGGCCGAGAAGGCGTTCGCGGGCTGGCGGCGGACGCCGGCTCCGGCCCGTGGCGAGATCATCCTGCGGGCCGGCCTCCTGATCGAGCAGCGGAAGGAAGAGCTGGCGCGGCTGATGACCCAGGAGATGGGCAAGGTCCTCAAGGAGGCTCGCGGCGACGTCCAGGAGGCGATCGACATGGGGAAGTACGCCGCCGGCTTCGGCCGTCGTCCCTTCGGCGAGACCGTCCCCTCCGAGCTCAGGAACAAGGCGGCGCTGACCCGTCGCGAGCCACTCGGCGTCATCGGCTGCATCACCCCCTGGAACTTCCCCCTGGCCATCCCGACATGGAAGATCTTCCCCGCGCTGATGGCCGGGAACACCGTGGTGTTCAAGCCTGCGTCGGACACGCCGATCATGGCGACCAGGCTGGTCGAGATCCTCGAGGAGGCGGGTCTTCCCGGCGGGGTGCTGAATTTTGTGACCGGGAATGCGGCGGAGGCAGGCGATCCGCTGGTCAAGGATCCCCGCGTGGCCGGCATCTCTTTCACCGGTTCGACCACCGCCGGTCGGCAGATCGCGGAGTACTGCGGGAAGACGTTGAAGCGGCTGGGCCTGGAGCTGGGCGGGAAGAACGCGATTGTGGTCCTGGACGACGCCGACGTTCCGCTCGCCGTGGATGGGGCGCTCTGGGGCGCGTTCGGGTCGTCCGGACAGCGCTGCACGGCCGCCTCCAGGCTGATCGTGCAGCGCAAGGTCGAGGGGGACTTCACCGACCTTCTCCAGGAACGGGCGGCCAAGATGAAAGTCGGCGACGGTCTCCTGCCCGACACCGACATGGGTCCGGTCATCAACGAGGCCGCCCTCAAGAAGGTGCACGAGTACACGGAAATCGGCAGGCGGGAGCATGCCCGACTCGTGCACGGTGGCGACTTCGCCGGCAGCGACGGCTGGTTCTACCGGCCCACGATCTTCGCCGACGGACGCAAGGACATGCGCATGGCCCAGGAGGAGATCTTCGGCCCCTCGACCCTGGTCATGCCGGTGGGCAGCCTCGAGGAAGCGCTCGAGGTCGCCAACTCCACCAGCTACGGCCTTTCCCTATCCATCTATACCAACGACCTGCGGAAGGCCTTCCACGCCATGGACGAGCTGCAGTCCGGCATCGTCTACGTCAACGCGCCGACCATCGGCGCTGAGATTCACCTTCCCTTCGGCGGCACCAAGAATACCGGCAATGGGCACCGCGAGGCGGGGATGGTGGCGCTCGACGAGTTCACCGAGTGGAAGACGATCTACGTCGATTACAGCGGCCGCCTGCAGCGGGCGCAGATTGACACCGGCGAGTAGCGCGATCCCGATCGACCCGGCCACGGTCCGCTACCTCGACGTCTGGGGGCGGAGGGTCCGTTATCTGGACCAGGGCGTGGGTCACCCGCTGCTCCTGTGCCACGGCTTCATCGGCTCGCTGGAGAACTTTCACTCCTGGAGCCCTGCCTTCAGCGGCCTGCGCCGGGTGCTGATCCCCGATCTTCCCGGCTTCGGGGAGACCCCGGCGGCTTCGGCGCCCCACGACGTGCCGGCCCAGGCGCGCTTCCTGCGGGCGTTCGCCGACGCCCTCGGCCTGGGCCAGCACGACCTGGGCGGCATCTGCCTGGGCGCCACCGTCGCCCTGGAGTACGCGCGCCTGGATCCCGGGCGGGTGACGCGGCTGGTCCTGCACACGCCCATCTACTCGCCGCAGACACTGCACCCCTGGTTCAAGCTGCAGGCTTCGGTGCTCACCCTCAGACCCGTCTTCGCCATCATCGACCGGCTGCGCCGCAACCGGACGGTCTCCGACCTCTACAAGCGGTTCCTTGTGGAGGGCCCCGGGGTCGATCGGTATGACGCCCAGGTGAACTTCGACAACCAGTGCCGCGCCGACGGCCATACGGCTCGCTCCTGGCTGCTGGACGGGATCCGCCGCGACTACGCCGCCTTCCTCGAGCGCTGGGAGAAGCCGGCGCTGATCGTGGTCGCCGCCGATGACCGACTGGTGCGAGTGGAGCGGATCCGCGAGCTGGCCCGGACCATGCGCGAGGCGCAGGTGCGGGTGATCGAGGCCGCGGGCCACGGCTGGACTCCGGCGCTGATCCAGGCCCAGGTCCAGGCCATCGCCGGCTTCCTGGCCCCGTGACTCCTGAATTGCCGGGCAGCGCGGCAGGGGGCTTCGACTTCAACACCGAGGGGCTGCGGCCCTGGGGCGGGCTTCGCCCACCGGCGCACGGTGAGAGCGCGGACGTGCGGATCATGGGCGTGCCGCTCGACCGCGGAGCGGTCTACCGGCCGGGCGCCGCCCAGGCGCCGGGCGTCCTGCGCCGGCTGTCGGCGGTCCTCTCCTCGGTGACCGAGCACGCCGAGCAATTCGACAGGCTCACCCTGGAGGACCGGGGCGAGCTGCCCCTGGTCGAAGGTGACATGGGGGCCAACGTCGGCGCCCTGGCCGACGCGATCGCTTCCACGCCGCCGCGCACCGTCCCGGTGGTCCTGGGCGGAGATCACACCACGGTGGTGCCGACGCTCGTCGCCCAGCAGCGCCGCTTCAACGGGCGGCTGGCCGTCCTCTACATCGACGCCCATCCCGACCTCAATGACAGCTCGCGCCGGTCGCGCTGGTCCAATGGCTGCGCTTTGCGCCGGGGCCTGGAGCTGGCGGAGGTCGACCCGCGCAAGGTGGTCCTGATCGGCCAGCGCGACTACGACTGGGAAGAGGTCGACTTCATCAGGCGCGCCGGCGTCACCCTGATCACCGGCGCCGAGGCGAACCGGCTCGATCCCGCGCGCTTCAAGGAGCGCCTTGAGTCGGTGGTCGGCGACGACGCGGTCCATGTCTCGCTGGACATCGACGTGCTCGACCCCTCGGGCGCACCGGGTACCGGGATCCCCGCCGCCGGCGGGTTGACCAGCCGGCAGCTGCTGGACCTGCTGCACGCCTTGCGCGGCCTCCGCCTCGCCGGGATGGACCTGGACGAGGTCTCGCCGCCTCTCGACGTGGGACACGTCACCGTCCTGGCCGCGCTCAAGTGCATCTTCGAGTTCATGGGCAACGTTCACCTGTCCAGGACGTGACCGGGCGCCTGCCGGCGCAGGCGGAAGCGGTCATCGTGGGCGCGGGCGTGATGGGCTGCAGCCTGGCCTTCCACCTGGCCCGCGCCGGCGTCGCGCCGATCGTCGTGGTCGACCGCGGCGACGTCGGCCAGGGAGCGACGGCGGCCTGCGCAGGCGGCATCCGGGCCCAGTTCTCGACCGAGGTCAACGTACGCATCGGGATGGAAGCCAAACGCGTGCTGGCGGGCTTCGAGAAGGAGACAGGCGCCAGCGCCGACTTCCGCCCCGTCGGCTATCTTTTCCTGCTCACCACGGTGCTGGAACGCGACGAGTTCGCGGAACACGTGCGCCTGCAGCGGACTTGCGGCATGGACGACCTGCGCCAGCTGACCCCGGTGGAGGCCGGCGCGCTGGTCCCAGGGCTGCGGACCGATGACCTGACAGGGGCGACGTTCTGCCCCAGCGATGGCCTCGCCGGGCCCAACGAGGTCACCCAGGGCTACGCTGCCGCCGCCCGCCGCCTCGGGGTCCGCATCGTCGAGGGTGAAGAGGTCATGGGCTTCCTCACCCAGGCCGGTGCCGTGCTCGGCGTGCGCACCGCGAAAGGCGAGGTCCGGAGCGCGAGCACGGTGCTCTGCGCCGGGCCCTGGAGCGGAAGCGTGGCGCGTCTTCTGGCGCTGGAACTGCCCATCACGCCGTCCCGACGCCAGGTCTTCGTCACCGGCGCCTTCGACGCCCTGAGGCCTGAGGCGCCGATGACGATCGACTTCCACACCTCCTTCTATTTCCATCCCGAGGGTGACGGCGTGCTCTTCGGGATGGGCGATCCGGATCAGCCTGACGGCTTCGACACCAGCGTCGATTGGCACTTCCTGGAGCGGGTGAACGCGGTGGCGGCGAAGCGCTGGCCGCCGCTGCTCGACGCCAGGATCAAGACCGGATGGGCCGGCCTCTACGAGATGACCCCCGACCGCCAGCCCCTCGTCGGCCCCGTCCGCTCGAGACCGGGGCTCTGGGTCGCGGCGGGTTTCTCCGGGCACGGCTTCATGATGGCGCCGGTGGTCGGCCGTTGCCTGGCCGAGGCCATGCTGGGCACGACCCCGGCGATCGACCTCGAGCCCTTTGCGCCGGACCGGTTTCAGACCGGCCGGACCGCGCCCGAGAGGAACGTGGTATGAGCGGGTGGAGGGCCTTCATGGCGGTGGAGCTCACGCCGGCGGTGATGGAGGCGCTCCGGCCCGCGCTCGAGTCGCTGAGCCAGGTGTCGGCGGTGCGGAGCAGCCCCCCGGATGGCATCCACCTCACCTTGCACTTCCTGGGCAGCGTCGACCCCAGCCGTCTGGATGAGCTCGCTGGGCGTGCGGCCCCGGTTGCCGCCCTGGTCCCGCCTTTCGAGGTCGAGGTCAGAGGCGTCGGCGCCTTTCCCGCCCGGCGGCGGCCTCAGGTCTTCTACGCGGGCTTCGAGCAACCACAAGGGACGCCGCTCCATACCCTGTACGGCCGGATGCGTTCGGTGATCGCCGCGTTCGGCCTGCCGGTCGAGTCCCGTCCATTCAAGCCGCACCTGACGCTGGGGCGGAGCCGCCGGCCGTTGAGGCGGGAAGAGATCTCTGTGGTGGAGGCCTGGTACCGGCATTGGGCCGAGGCCAGCTTCGGTCCGCTGGAGATAGGAGAGGTCGCTCTGATGCGCAGCCATCTCGGCAGCGGACCGCCTCGCTACACCAGGCTGCACCGGTTGTCGCTGGGGGAGGAGACTGCGGCCAGGAGGATTTGAACCCCCGCACCCGGGTCCGTAGCCCGGCGCTCTATCCAGGCTGAGCTATGGCCGCACTGTCGAGGCACCTTATTGTAGCCGGTCATCCAGAACGCTCCGTCGACTAACATGCCCGCGATGTCGCGCCTGGAAAGGACCGAGCTGCGCCAGCCTGACGGCCGGCGGGTCACGCTCTACGGTCCACACCAGCCGGCGCCGCCCGGCTATCAGGCGCCCCTGGCGCAGCCCGGGATCTACGAACGCCGCTGGAACCCGCTGCGGCGGGAATGGGTACTCGTCGCCGCGGCGCGGCAAGGCAGGACCTTCCTCCCGGTACGCTCGCGCTGCCCGCTTTGTCCCTCCACCGGCGAGCACTCGACCGAGATTCCGGCGCGAGCCTTCCAGCTGGCCGTCTTCGAGAACCGCTTTCCCTCGCTGCGCGCGGACGGTGATCGAAGCGGCCGCCCCGAGGCGGTCGCCAGCGCCGGCGTCTGCGAGGTCGTGGTCTATACCCCGGAGCACGAGGGAAGCCTCGCCACCCTGGCTCCGGAGCGGGTCGCCGACCTGGCCGAGGTCTGGGCCGACCGCTACCGCGTCCTGGCCGCGCGCCCCGACGTACGCTACGTCTTCATCTTCGAGAATCGAGGCGAGGCGGTCGGTGTCACCCTGCACCATCCGCACGGCCAGGTCTACGGCTACCCTTTCCTTCCTCCCCACGCCGCGGCCGAACTACGCGCCGGCTCCGGCACCGGCTGCCCCATCTGCGCCCAGCTGGACCGGGAACGGCGCGCCGCGATCCGCGTCCTGTTTCGCGCCTCGGCCGCGGTCGCGTACGTGCCCTCCTTCGCCCGCTGGCCTTACGAGGTCCACGTCGTCACCCCGGCGCACCTTCCCTGTCTCCTCGACCTGAGCCGGAGCGCGCGGAGGTCCTTCGCGCTGGCTTTGCAGCGGGTGGTCCGGGCCTACGACCGCCTCTTCAAGACGACCATGCCCTACATGATGGTGCTCCACCAGCGGCCGACGGACGGGCGTGCCCATCCCCGGGCGCACCTGCACGCCGAGTTCTATCCGCTGCTGCGTGACCGCGCCAGGCTGAAGTACCTGGCCGGGTCGGAGTCCGGAGCCGGGGTCTTCATCAACGACACTCTCGCCGAGGAGACGGCCGCGCGCCTGCGGACCCTGATGGCCTAGGGGCGGGGCCGCAGGTCGGCTGCGGCCGGGACGTTGCACTGGCGATGAGCCTGGTCCGCGATGCGCTCTTCGCCTTCGCCCTGGCCAATGCCGGCTTCTGGGCTGGGCTGGCTTGCGCCTGGGCGTTCCGCCCGCAATGGGCGGAGCGCCTGCCGCTCCAGCTGGGGACGCACGAGCGCTACCGCAGGGCGGCGCCTGCCTGGGCCCGCCTGGCCGCGGCCCTGGCCGGCTTCTGGACCGTGGCGGCCGCGCTCTACCTGGTGGGCGGCCGGTCGGCAGGCCCGGCTCCGCTCATCGTCCTCTTCGTCCTGGCGGCCGCCTTCCTGCTGGTCGCGATCGTGGCCGCGGGCTCCGTCTACCGTGCTCTTCAGCCGCCCTCACGGCTACCCCTCAGCCTCGAACCCTGAGAGGAGGCGCTCCAGGCGCTGCGCCGTCCGGGCCAGCTCGGCCGCCAGTTCTGAGAGCGTCCGGGCCTGGGCGGCCGAGACCTCGTCCGAGGCGGCCAGGAGGGAGAGCCGGTGGCCCGCCCCCATGACGGTGTTCTTCAGGCGCCGCACCTGCTCCGTCGTCTCTACCCTCACGCCGCCGCCAGCCTGACCGCGAGCGCCGCTGCCAGCTGGGCGTTCTGCTCCAGGAGAGCGACGTTGGCCTCGATCGCAGCCGGCCCCAGCGCCGCCCGCAGACGCTCCAGGTCGGCGGGAGTGCGCCCACCGCCCGTCTCCGCCTCGCCCACACCCTCCAGCGCGCGCGCCACCGCCTCCGGGGGAATCGCCCGCTCCGCGTCCAGGGGACGGCTCACCACCAACCCGCAGCCGCCCAGGCGCCAGTGGTTCGAGACCAGCTCCGCCAGCTCCCGGACCGAGTCGACCCGGCCGGCGACCGCGATCTCGGTGAAGGACGTGAGGAAGCCCGCCACCCGGTCGGACTGCCAGCCGACCAAAGGGACGGCGAGCGTCTCCAGGCGCTCGACCGTGGCGGCGACGTCCAGGATCGACTTCGGGCCCGAGCAGACGACGCAGACCGGGCGGACTGCCAGCTCGGCCAGGTCCGCCGAAACGTCCGGGGCCGGGCCTCGGTGGACGCCGCCCAGCCCGCCGGTCGACACCACGCCGATCCCCGCCAGCCAGGCTGCCCTGACCGTCGCGGCGACCGTGGTGCCCGCGTAGCCCGGGGCCGAGATGGCGGCGGCCAGGTTCCAGCCCGAGGCCTTGGCGGCCCCTTGGTTTTTGGCCAGGGCTTCGCATTCCGGCTGGCTCAGCCCGACCCGGAGCCGCCCCGCCAGCACTCCGACCACCGCCGGGACGGCGCCTTCCACGGCGCACGCCCGCCGCTGGCGCTCGACCGCCTCGACCGCGGCGTCGGCCGGGAGCCCATGGGTGAGGACCGCGGACTCGAGCGCCACCACACCCCGGCGGGCGGCGACGGCGCCCCTGACCTCCTGCGAGATCTCGAGCGGCGCCAGCGCGCGGCGATCGACCACCGGTATATTCTGTCTCGCTCACGCGGGCGTAGCCGAACTGGTACAGGCGCACGGCCTAGGACCGTGTGGGGTAACCCGTGGAGGTTCGAGTCCTCTCGCCCGCAGCTGCATCATGCCTCGACCGCCGCGTCGAGGCTTGCCGCCTCCGCCTCGTCCCCGCCCCTGTCAAGGTCCATTCGGCAAGGGACGGGCTCACCCCCGGGTGGTAGCGTAGGGATTGCGATGGCGGTCAAGGTGGAGACGGAACGCAAGCCCGGCTCCCAGGTGGTGCTCTCGGTGGAGGTCCCCGAGGACCAGGTGCAGAGCTCGATCGACCGCGCCTACCAGCGCCTTGCGCCGCGGGTCAAGGTCGCGGGCTTCCGTCCCGGCAAGGCGCCTCGACCGATGGTGGAGCGCCAGATCGGCTGGAGCACTCTGCGCCAGGAAGCCATGGAGCTGCTGCTCGACACCGCCTACGTGACCGCCCTCAACGAGGCGGGTGTCAAGCCACTGGACGACGCCAGCACCCAGCTCGAGGTCGAGCAGTTCGAGCGGGGCATGCCCTTCCGTTTCAAGGCCACCCTCAGCGTCAGGCCGGAGGTCAGCCTGAAGGATTACCACGACATTCGCGTGCCTCGGCCCCGCACCGAGGTCACCGACAAGGAGGTCGACGACACCCTGGAGCGGCTTCGCGCCGGCTTCGCCGAGCTCCATCCCGTGGAACGTCCCGTAGCCACGGGCGACTTCCTGACCGCTGACGTCCACATGATGCAGGGCGGCGCCGTGCTCGTCGGCGAGAGCCAGACGGATTATCAGTTCGAGGTCGACCCGGAGCGGCTTCGCCCGGCGGGACTGGCCGAAGGACTGGTCGGGGTCTCGCCGGGGGAGACGCGTGACGTTCGGATCAGCCTCCCCGCCGATTATCCGAAGCGGACGCTGGCCGGCTCCGAGGTCAACTTCCGGGTCACCGTCAAGTCGGTCAAGGAGCGCCGCCTCCCGCCGCTGGACGACGAGCTGGCTCGGCTCCTGGCGCGCAAGGAGGACGACCCGACCACCCTGGAGGCCCTGCGGGGATCGGTTCGGGAGGACCTGGAGGACGCGGCCGCGCGTTCGGACGAGATCCACTTCGAGGACAGCGTTCTCAACGCTCTCAACGAGCGGACCCAGGTCGAGGTGCCAGAGGTCCTGGTGGAGCGGGAGACCGCCCGGCAGATTCGCAACCTCGAGCTGCGACTGGCAGAGCAAGGGATGCGGCTCGACCGTTACCTGGCCTACACCAACCAGACGCTCGACCAGCTGAAGCAGGAGCGTCGCGCCCAGGACCTGAGAAAGGTTCGGGTCGAGATGGCTCTGGAGGCGGTGGCCGAGCGGGAGGGCCTGACCGTCCCCGAAGCCCAGGTGGAGGAGGCGGTCAACGCCGCCCTGGCCGAGGACGCCCAGCTGGCGCAGCGCACCAGCGCCCGAACCCTGGATCTGCTTCGCGACTACCTGCGTCACCAGCTGCTGATGCGCCGGACCATCGATTACCTTACGTCACTGGCGTCGTCCGAAGCTTCGGATACAATGAGCCGGCAATCGACCGAGGCAGAGCCGTCGAAGCCCGAGACCGCGGCCGCAAATCCGAGCCGGAGGGCGTCCAGAACGAAAGAAGCCTGACCGCTGCGCGTCTCACGAAAAGTGAGCATGCGAACGGTTGGTTTGTAAGGAACGGACTCTATAATGCTCAGACAGGAGAGCCACCCATGAATCCGCAGCGGCTCAGCCGGCGACCGGAAATGTTGGTGCCCATGGTGATAGAGACCACCAACCGGGGCGAGCGTGCCTTCGACATCTATTCCCGGCTGCTCAAGGACCGCATCATCTTCATCGGCACTCCCATCGACGACAACGTCGCCAACGTGGTCATGGCTCAGCTGCTCTTCCTCGATAGCGAGGATCCGGACAAGGACATCAACATCTATATCAACAGCCCGGGCGGGGTGGTGACCGCGGGCCTGGCGATTTACGACACCATGCAGTACGTGCATCCGAGGGTGACGACGGTGTGCATGGGCCTCGCCGCCAGCATGGCCACCGTGCTGCTGGCCGGAGGCAGCAAGGGACAGCGCTTCGCCCTCCCCAACACCCGGATCCTGATCCACCAGCCGTCGGGAGGCTTCCAGGGACAGGCGACCGACATCCAGATCCACGCCCAGGAGATCCTCCGCATCCGTCAGACGCTCAACGAGATGCTCGCCAAGCACACCGGGCAGCCGATCGAGAAGATCTCCCGGGACACCGAGCGGGACTTCTTCATGAGCGCTCAGGAAGGCAAGGATTACGGCATCATCGACGACATCATCATCACCCACGGACGGGACGGGCAGACGATCCAGAAAGACGGCCGTCTGGAGGTCGCCGGTGCCTCCCGGCCCGAGCCCCGCGCCGAGCCCGAACGCGAAGGACCAAGGACCTCCCGATGAACGAGCGGGAGGATCGCCGGCGGCACACCCGCTGCTCCTTCTGCGGCAAGGATCAGTCCCAGGTTCGCAAGCTGGTCGCGGGCCCCGGTGTCTACATCTGCGACCAGTGCATCGACCTCTGCCAGGAAGTCCTCGAGGAGGACACCAAGAGCAGCTCCCAGAAGCGGCAGAAGGGAGGCCTGATCCCGAATCCCAAGACCATCTGCGCCGCGCTCGACCAGTACGTCGTGGGACAGGACCACGCCAAGCGGGTGCTGTCGGTTGCGGTCTATAACCACTACAAGCGAATCGCCCACAGCAAGATGGCGGGCGACGTCGAGCTGCAGAAGTCGAACGTGCTCCTGGTGGGGCCCACGGGCTGCGGCAAGACCCTTCTGGCCCAGACTCTGGCCAAGATAATCGACGTTCCCTTCTCGATCGCAGACGCGACCTCCCTGACGGAGGCCGGCTACGTGGGCGAAGACGTCGAGAACATCCTGCTGCGCCTGATCCAGGCGGCCGACTTCGACATCGCCCGGGCTGAGCGCGGCATCATCTACATCGACGAGATCGACAAGATCGCGCGCAAGTCCGACAATCCCTCGATCACCCGTGACGTGTCGGGCGAGGGAGTCCAGCAGGCGCTCCTCAAGATCCTGGAGGGGACCATCGCCAACGTGCCGCCCCAGGGCGGCCGCAAGCATCCGCACCAGGACTTCATCCAGATCAACACCACCAACATCCTCTTCATCTGCGGCGGCGCCTTCGACGGGCTGGAGCGGATCATCGAGCACCGGATCGGCCACAAGCAGATCGGGTTCGGCTCCGAGGTCCGGGGCAGCCGGACCAAGGAGACCACCAAAGTGCTGAAGCAGCTGCAGCCGATGGACCTGCTCAAGTACGGTCTCATTCCCGAGTTCGTGGGCCGCCTGCCCATAACCGTGACCCTCGACTACCTCGATGAGTCGGACATCATCCGGATCCTGACCGAGCCCAAGAACGCATTCGTCAAGCAGTACCAGAAGTTCTTCGCCCTGGACGACGTGCAGCTGGTCTTCGAGCCGGCTGCGCTCACCGCCATCGCGCGGAAGGCCCTTCAGCGCGGAACCGGCGCCCGCGGCCTGAAGAGCATCATCGA
>VBIC01000103.1:14226-26773 GCA_005881425.1 Chloroflexota bacterium
CCCGGAGGTCAAGCGATGCGTCATCACCGAGAAGGCTGTCCTGATGAGCACGGAGCCCGAGATGTACGTCGAGGACGAGCTCGAGGAGATCGCTCCGGAACAGACTGCCTAGCTCGGGGTCGGCAGCTGCCGGTTCGCCCGTGAGCTCTGACCCTGGCACGTTCGAGCTGCCGCTGCTCCCCCTCAAGAACGTCGTCCTCTTCCCTCACATGATCGTCCCGCTCTACGTGGGGAGGGAGCGATCCATCCGGGCTCTCGACGCGGCCATGGGCGCCTCACGCCGGATCTTCCTCTGTACCCAGCGTCGGGCGGACTGTGAGGACCCGCAGGAGCCCGACCTCCACCGGGTGGGCGTGCTCGGCGACGTGATCCAGATGCTCAAGCTGCCGGACAGCACCATCAAGGTCCTGATCGAGGGCTCCTCGCGGGCGGTCATCGAGCGATTCGTCCAGGTCGATCCTCACCTGCGCGTCCAGGCGGCCAGCCTGCAGGAAGAGCGCGCACCCTCCTCCGAGCTGGAGGCTCTGATGCGTGGCGTGGTCACGCTCTTCGATCGCTACGTCGAGCTGGACAAGAAGGTGCCGCCGGAGGTCAACCTCACGGTGCGGGGCGTGGAGGAGGCCGGCCGGCTGGCGGACATCGTCGCCGCCAACCTGAACATCGGCGTGACCGACAAGCAGGACGTGCTCGAGACTTTCCAGCTGAACGCGCGGCTGGAGAAGCTGACCGCGATCCTGCAGCGGGAGATCGAGATCCTGGATATCGACCGCAGCATCCGCAACCGCGTCCGCCAGCAGATGGATCGCCGGCAGAAGGAGTACTACCTGAAGGAGCAGATGCGCGTCATCCAGGAGGAGCTGGGCGGTGAGGAGGCGCACCTGAGCGAGGTCGACGAGCTCCGGGAACGGGTGAAGCTGCTCGAGCTGCCCACCGCGACCGAGGAGCGACTTCTGCGCGACGTCGACCGCCTCGATCGCATGCCCGCCGGGTCGCCCGAGATCTCGGTCCTGCGCAACTACCTGGATCTCGCGGTGGCGCTCCCCTGGCACGAGCGGAGCGAGGACGTAACCGACCTTCGCGCCGCCGAGCGGGTCCTGGACGAGGACCACCATGGGCTGGACAAGGTCAAGGAGCGGATCCTCGAGTTCCTGGCCGTCCGCCAGCTGACCAAGTCGTCGAAGGGTCCGATCCTCTGTTTCAACGGCCCCCCCGGCGTGGGCAAGACCAGCCTCGGGAAATCGATCGCCCGGGCCCTGGGCCGCAAGTTCGTCCGGGTCTCGCTGGGCGGCGTGGCGGACGAGGCCGAGATCAGGGGCCACCGTCGCACCTACGTGGGCGCGATGCCCGGCCGGATCATCAAGTCGCTGCGCGAGGCGGGCACCCGCAACCCGGTCTTCCTCCTCGACGAGATCGACAAGATGTCGCAGGATTTTCGGGGTGATCCCGCGTCCGCCATGCTGGAGGTCCTGGATCCGGAGCAGAACCGCACTTTCTCCGACCACTACCTGGAGATCCCCTTCGACCTGTCCGAGGTGCTCTTCATCACCACCTCCAACCTGCTTCATCCGATTCCCCGGCCGCTGCTCGACCGGATGGAGGTGATTCCCCTTTCCGGCTACACCAGCGAGGAGAAGCTGGTCATCGCCCGTGACTTCCTGGTCAAAAAGCAGCTCGCGGAGCACGGACTCGGCGATCGGAACCTCGAGTTTCCGCGCTCCACGCTCCAGACCATCATCAGCCGGTACACGAGCGAGGCGGGGGTCCGCAACCTGGAGCGTTCCCTCGCCAGCATCTGCCGCAAGGTGGCCCGCGACGTGGTGGAGGGGAAGCGGCGGCGGGTTTCGGTGACCGATGCCCGCCTGGCCGACCTGCTGGGGCCGCCCCGCTACAAGCCCGAGGAAGGCTCCCGGGAGCCGCTGGTGGGGGTCGCCAACGGGCTCGCCTGGACCGAGGTCGGGGGGGTGATCCTGACCATCGAGGTCATCACCATGCCCGGCAAGGGCAACCTGAGCCTGACCGGGCAGATGGGGGACGTGATGCAGGAGTCGGCCAGGGCCGCGCTCTCCTACGCCCGCTCCAACGCGCAGATGCTGCAGATCCCGATCGACTTTCGGGAGAAGCTGGACCTGCACGTCCACATCCCCAAAGGGGCCGTCCCCAAGGACGGCCCGTCGGCCGGGATCTCGATCGCCCTGGCCATAATTTCGGCGCTCTCCCAGCGGCCGATCCGCGCCGACGTGGCGCTGACCGGGGAGATCACGCTCCGGGGACGGGTGCTGCCCATCGGCGGCCTGAAGGAGAAGGTACTGGCCGCGCACCGGATCGGCATCACCACCATCCTCCTGCCCGACGACAACCGGTCCGACCTGGCCGACATCCCGCCCGAGGTCCGCCGGAGGATGACTTTCACCTTCGTCAAGTCGATGGACGAGGTCATCGCGGCAGCCCTGCTGCCGCGCGACGAGAGCCGGCCGACCGAGGAAGGCATGGAAGAGCCGGCCCTGGACGAGGAGCCGGCCGCGGCGCGGGCCGCGCCCCGCAACCGTCCGATCGACCCGCAGCCTTCGCTGTAAAGCCATCGGGTACGCGCGGCCGGCATAGGTAGACTGCGCAGATGCCCGCCGAGATGGAGACGCGCTACGACCCGGCCTCGGTGGAGCAGCGCTGGTACGCGCGCTGGGAGGAGCGTGGTTTCTTCAAGCCGCGTGAAGGACACTCGGGCCGGACCTTCACCGTCTCCATGCCGCCTCCCAACATCACCGGAGACCTGCACATGGGCCACGCCATGTACACGCTCCAGGACGTGCTCACCCGCTGGCATCGAATGCTCGGAGACACCACGCTCTGGGTGCCGGGTACCGACCACGCCGCGATCGCCACCCAGGCCGTGATCGAGCGCCAGCTGGCCAGGGAGAAGACCTCCAAGGAGCGGATCGGACGGGAGGCCTTCGAGGCGCGGGTGCAGGCCTGGTACGTGACCACCGGCGACCGCATCCTGCGCCAGATGCGCCGGCTGGGGTTCTCCGCCGACTGGTCGCGGCTGCGCTTCACCATGGACCCGGCCTACGTCGAGGCCATCCGCCATGTCTTCGTCCAGCTCTGGCGCCAGGGCCTCGTCTATCGCGGGCCGCGGATCGTCAACTGGTGTCCCCGGGACCGGAGCTCGATCTCCGATCTCGAGGTGGATTACGAGGAGGCGGACGACTTCCTCTATCACCTCACCTATCCGGTCGAAGGCGGGGGCACGATCACCGTGGCCACGGCCCGGCCCGAGACGATGGTGGGCGACAGTGGAGTCGCGGTCCATCCGGCCGACGAGCGCTACCGGGTGCTGGTGGGGAAGACCGCCATCCTGCCTCTGGTCGGCCGGCGCCTTCCGATCGTCGCCGACGAGGCCGTGGATCCGGACTTCGGCACGGGTGCGGTCAAGGTCACCCCCGGCCACGACGCCACCGATTACGAGATCGGGGAGCGACACGGGTTGGAGATCCTGACCGTCCTCCATCCCGACGGCCGGATGGACCTGCCCGCGATCGCGGCGCTGGACGGCAAGCCGGTTGCCGAAGCCCGGGCCTCGGTCGTCGAGATGCTGAAGGCGGACGGGTCTTTGCAGAAGATCGAGCCCTACCATCACTCGGTGGGTCATTGCTCCCGCTGCGGGGCGGTGATCGAACCGATGGTCTCCGACCAGTGGTGGGTGCGGATGAAGCCGCTGGCGCAGCCCGCGATCGAGGTGGTGGAGCGCGATCAGATCCGGTTCCACCCGGAGCGATTCGACGAGCAGTACCTGCGCTGGATGCGTAACATCCGGGATTGGTGCATCTCGCGTCAGCTCTGGCTGGGGCACCGGATTCCGGTCTGGACCTGCGCCAACGGCCACCAGGTCGCCTACGAACGGGACCCGCAGGCCTGCCAGGAGTGTGGAGACGGCTCGCTCGTCCAGGACCCGGACGTGCTCGACACCTGGTTTTCCTCCGCGCTCTGGCCCTTCGCAACTCTCGGCTGGCCTCAGGACACTGACGACCTGCGCCGCTTCTATCCGACGCAGGTGCTGGACACCGCCCGCGAGATCCTCTACCTGTGGGTGGCGCGGATGATCTTCATGAGCCTGCATTTCCTGGAGTCGATTCCGTTCCAGGACGTGATCATCCACGGCACCGTGCTCGACGCCCAGGGCCGCCGCATGAGCAAGTCGCTGGGCAACGGGGTCGATCCCCTCGACATGATCGAGCGCTACGGGGCGGACGCCACCAGGGCCTGGTGCGCCTACTTCGGGACCACGGGCCAGGACGTGCGCTTCCACGAGGAGAAGATCGGCTACTACCGCAACTTCGCCAACAAGCTGTGGAACGCGACCCGGCTGGTGCTCTCGCGCCTGCCCGCCCAGGGCGGCGCCCTGCCCCGGCCGGAGCGGCTGGAGCCGGCCGACCGCTGGATCCTGGGGCGGGTCTCGGCCGTGACCCGCGGCGTCACCGCGTGCCTTGGCCGCTTCGACTTCGCGCCCGCTATCGACGCCCTCGAAGCCTTCAGCTGGCACGAGTTCGCGGACCACTACCTGGAGCTGATGAAGGCGGGGCTGGCCTCCCCGGTGGTCGCCCGCCAGGCGCTCGAGCGCACCCTCCGCCTGCTCCACCCGATCATGCCCTTTTTGACCGAGGAGCTCTGGCAGCGGCTGGAGCCGGCTGGGGAGACGATCATGTACGCTCCCTGGCCGGCCGCGGACGAAGCCGCGGAGGACCAGCGCCTGGCGGAGGAGATGGCTCACCTGCTGGCGGTGGTGCGCGAGGTGCGTAACCTGCGGCACAACACCGACCCGCGGGCCAAGCGCCCCGCGGCCCACTTGGCCAGCGCCCATCCGCTGCTCTCGGAGGCGGTGGGCCAGCGCTACCTGGCGGCGCTGGCCGGGATCGACCTGAACGGGGAGCTTCCCCCCGGAACCCGCCGCGCCGTCGTGGTGGGCGAGACACGGGTCACGTTGGGGGTCCCGGCTCAGCCCGAAGGAGAACGAAGGCAGATCGAGGCCCGCCTGCAGCACCGTCTCCAGGAGATCGCCCGCATGGAGGCGCGGCTGGCCAACCCGGGGTTCACGGACAAGGCGCCCGAGGCGATCGTCCAGCAGGAGCGGGTCCGGCTGCGGCAGGCTCAGGAGGCGGCCCGCAGGCTGCGTGAGCTTTTGGGATCGAGCGCCGAATAAGGTAACGTAAGCCCCAGCCTGGACGTTAAGGAGTCAGCTTGCCCAATCTCACCTCGCTCAAACCGCTCCTCTACATCGTCGTCTTCTACCTGCTGGCTTTCTATCTGAGCCTTTCCTACTGGGCATTTCGGGACGCCCGGGAGCGCTCGCCAAGCCTGGCCTTCCACGTCTTCGCGACCGGCATCTCGCTCCTGCTGCCCATCTTCGGGCTCTTCATCTACATGATCATCCGTCCGCCCCTGACCATGGCCGAGCGTCGCGCCCTGGAGCTGGAGACCCTGGCTCTGGCCGAGCCCGGAGGGGCCGTACGCGAGCTGCGCCCCTGCCCCAGCTGCGGCGAGCCGATCGACTCCCAGTACGTGCTCTGCCCGCACTGCAAGACGCAATTCAGCAAGCTCTGTCCCCGCTGCAACAAGCAGCTGAAGCTGGGATGGAGCGTGTGCCCCTTCTGCGCCGAGGAAGTGCCGCTGCAGGGGCCCGTCACCACGCCACGGATCGCGCGCTAGCCGGACCCCCCTTCGCCAGGGCATAGCGGTGCCGCTGGCGGTCCAGGCGCTGCTCCCCTTCCTGCTGCTCACCGGCGGTGCGGCCGCGGCGTCCCTACCGGCACTGCGCCGCCGCGGGGGAGCGATCGCCGCGCTGGCCGCTGCGGGCGCGGCTGGCGTCGCGCTCACGCTCCTGCTCCGCCTGGCCCCGGCGGAACGGGTCGACATCCCTTACCTTCGCGCCTTTCCCACCGTGGACCTCTTGATCCGGGTCGACGCGCTGGCGGTGGCCTTCGGCCTGAGCCTGCTGGTCACGGCGTGCCTGCTGATCCTCGCCCGGCTCCTGAGCGACGACGACCGGCGCCGGCCCTGGAGCTCCTGGCTGCTGACGACAGCGGCAGCCCTGGGCGTGATCTTCGCCGGCAGCCTGGTGCTCGTCTACGCGCTGCTGCGCCTCTGCACCCTGGCCTGGAGCGGGGCGCTGGACGAAGCGGCTCCGCGTGGACGCGGCCTGCGCACTGCGGAGCAGATCGCGGACCTCGGCCTGCTGGTGGCCGCGGCCCTGGCAGCGGCCGGCGTGGGGACCACCGCCTTCAGCGGGCTTCCCTCGGACGCCCTGGGGCCGGGGACATTCCTGCTGGCGCTGCTCCCGGTCGCGGTCCGGATCGCGGCTCTGGCGGCCGCCGCCGAGCGCCCGCGGACCCCGGTTCTCTTCCACCCGGCCATCGCCCAGGCCACGCTGGCCGGATACCTCATGCTCCGTCTGATCGCCGTCGCCGGTGGCCGCCCTCCGGGGCGGGAGCTGCAGATCCTGGTCTTCGCCGCCGGCCTGGCCCTGGCGGCCCTGGTGTCGATCCAGGCCTGGCGGGCCCGCTCGTCGGGGACGGCCCGCCTCCGGCTGGCGGCGGCCCAGGCCGGCATCGCGATCGCGCTCTGCGCCCTGGGTACCTCCGTGGCCGCCGTCGCGGGGGTGTGGGCCTGGCTGGGAGTCGTCGCCCTGACCGCCCTTGCCAGCATCCGCCAGACCCCCGGCTCGCTCGGGGCGCTGCTCACCACCGCGGCTCAAACCATCCTGCCGCCGGGCTTCCTGTTCGTCGGCCTCTGGCTGGGGACGGTGAGCCTGGTCCAGCGCCAGCTGGAGGGCGCCCTCATCCCCCTCTGGCTGGCCGCCGGGCTGGCCGCGGCCGCGGCCTTGCGCCACGCGCGGTGGCCGGCGGGCGAGCCGCGCGGGCTACTTTCCCCCGCTCCGGTCCCGCTGGCGGCCGCGCTTCTGCTTCTAGGCGGCGCTCTACCCCTGGCCATCCTGCCCTGGCTGGTGATCCCGGCCGCCCGTATCCTGCGCGGGATACCCGGCGGGACCCTGGGCTGGGGGCTGCTGGGGATAACGGCCGGCCCCACCGCGGTCCCGACGCTGGCCGCTGCCCTGGCGGCAGGCGGAGCGCTGGTCCTGTGGCTTCGCCTACCCATGCGCCGGTCCTTCGATACCGCCTGGGCCGGAGTGCATCCGTCGGCCCCTCTCCTCCGCTTCGACCTGCCGGACCTGGCGCGCTGGCGGGCGCTTCCCTGGGCCCGCACCGCCTGGCTCGCCTATGCCGCGCTGGTGGTCTACGCCATCGTCCGGCAGTGAGGGTGAGGCGGTGACGACCCTCGCGCCCGTGATCGCCTTTGTGGCGGGATTCCTCCTGGCCGAGCTCCGGGAGGGATGGGTCCGGCTGGCGGGACTCTGGGCCATGATCGGCGCGACCGGCGCCGGATTGGCGCTTACCACATCCCGTCCTGAGGAGGCGGCCTGGGCAGTGGGACCGATGCTGGCCAGCGCGCTGCTGGTGTCGACGCCCTCGCCACCGCTCGCCTTCGAACGCCTGATGCTGCGCACCGCCGTCACCATCGTCCTGGTCTTCCTCGGCGGCTATGTCGCCCGCCGTCTCCCCTTCGGCGACGCGCCCTGGGCGATCGTGGCGATGGCCTGGGTCCTGGCGGCCGCCGGGCTGGCCTGGCTCTGGCTTCCGCGCGACCGGCTGGAGGCCCGCCGCGGAGCGGTGCTGGCCATCGCGGGCGGAAGCGCCGCCCTGCTGGCTCTCTTTCCGACCGGGGCCGGGGGCGCTGCCCTGGCCGGCCTGCTGGCGGCGGCGCCGCTGCTCGGCGGGCGCCGCCCGGTCGCGGGCGCGAGCCGCGCCCAGTCCCCACCTGCCTCGGCTTTCCTTCTGGCGATGGCCCTGCTCCTGGCCGGGCTGGCTCTGTCGGGCGGGGCAGGCGTGCGGACGGCGCCCCTCGGTCTGGCCCTCTCCTTGAGCCCGAACGCGCTGGCGGGCAGCTCCCTCCTTCTCGTGGTTGCCGCCTTCTCCATGGAGCGGGCGGTGGCTGCCGCGGCCGTGCTGGCGGGCGGGAGCCTGCTGCTGGCATCACCGGCGCCGCACTGGGCCGGCATCGCCGCCGCCGTCGCGGTCCTGGCCGGCGAGGCGGGCGCGGCGCGCCTGCTCTGGACGGGGGTTTTCCTGCTCGGGCTCGGTCCGGCGCTCAGCGTGCTGATCGGCGGTCCTCTGGGCGCGCGCTGGGAGGCGGCCCTGCTGGCGCCGGGGTGGCTACTCCTCCTCCTGCCCAGGCAGGGCCGTTGGGGCGGCCCACTCCTGCTCGCCGCTTCGACCTTCGTGGTGTGGGGCGACCTGCACCATCTGGGTGCGGCCGGCCTGGCGCGATTTCAATGGCTTGCGGCCGCCGGTGCCGTCCTGATCCTGGTGATCGGCACCTTGCCGCCCGATCGAGCCCGGATTCCGGCCGTTGCCTCTAGCGTGCGGGCGGTGATGAGCACCGGCCTGATCCTGGTCGGGGTGTCCACGGCCGCGCCCCTGGGCATGCTCGGCGCGGTCCTGCTGGTGATCGACCTGGGCCTGGTGCAGGCGAGCGCCCCGTTGGGGCCGCCGGCCGGCGGCCCGCTGGCCTCGGCCGCGCTCCTGGCCCGCTCGGGGTGGCCCGCCTCGGCAGCCTTCGCCGGCCGCGTCCTGGTCCTGCTGGCCGCGGCCGGGACGTCGGTGGCCCTGATCCTGAGCGCGATCCTTCTCTACGCCGGCCTCCAGCTCGCGCCCGCCCTACAGCCGCACCAGCCGGCGCGTCCCGGCCGTGCCGGACTCCGCGACTGGCTCGCGACCGGCGTCTCCCTGACCACGGGCATCGCCCCCGCCATCCTGCTGCGGATGCTCCAGGGGGGCTGAGCGGAGGCGGCGGCGCGTCACGACGGCTGCTACAATGGCTGGCCGTCAATAGTCGCATTCCGGAGGCTGTAATCCGGCCCCGCCTGGTCCTCGCTTCCACCTCCCCTCGCCGCATCGACCTGCTGGCGCGGCTGGGGATCCCTTTCGAGAGTATCGACCCGCGCGTCCGTGAAGTGCCGACCGCCCCCCTGACCCCACTGCGCCTGGCGCAGTGGGCCGCCTGGTCGAAGGCCCGTGCGGTCGCCGGCCGCCGGCCCGGCTCGGTGGTCCTGGGGGCCGACACCGTGGTGGTTCTCGACGGCGCCGCCTTCGGCAAACCCGCCAGCGCCGAGGATGCGCGGCGAATGCTGGAGGCCCTGAGCGGACGCACTCACCTGGTGGTCACTGCGGTCCACGTGGTCGCGGCGTCGCGCCGCTGCCAGGCTCATGGATACTCGCGCACCGGCGTCACCATGCGCAGGCTGTCCGCGGGTACGATCGAGCGCTACGTCCGCAGCGGCGAGGTGAAGGATAAAGCCGGTTCCTACGCTATACAGGGCGAGGGTGCCCGGCTGGTGCGCGCCATCCGGGGTCCCTTCGACAACGTGGTCGGCCTTCCGCTGCACCTGGTGGCGCGCCTGCTCCGCCAATGCGGGGTGGCCGTGCCGCGGGGACGCTCGGCATGGTTTTCAGAATGAATCTGCGACTTCATCGTTGCTGGATGCCGGCGGTCGCGGTGCTGGCGATCGCGCCGCTCGCTTCCTGCGGCACCGTGTCCAGCGCCCACCTCGTGGTCAACCAGACCGCCGACGGAGCGAGCTCCGACCACAGGTCGCACGTGGCGCCCGGAACGCTGGTCGGCATCACCATCAGCATCGCGAACACGGGCAGCGGCCCGGCTCGTGGGGTGACAGTGGCTGACGTCCTCCCCGCGGGCTTCCACTACTACGAGCTGACCACCATGGGAGGCGACTCGATCCGCACCCAGATCGACGATCCCGGGGCCCTGGGCGGCCCGCGCTGGGGCACGTGGACCATACCCGCGGGCTCGAGCGGCAAGGAGAGCACCCTGGTGATCAGCTTCAAGGCACAGGCGCCGCTCAAGCCCGGCGACTATCAGAACACGGTCAACGTCCTGACGGCTGCGGCCACCTCGATCGAAGCCGGTCCGCCGGCCGTGGTCACGGTCGATCCGCGTCCTTCGATCACGGTCACGACCGCGGCCACATCTTCCACGGCGGTCAGCGGGGGCGCGGTGACCTACGTGGTCAGCGTCTCCAACGTGGGCTCGGCGGTGGCCCACGGGATCGCGGTCTCGATCAGCCTGCCCCCAGGCTTTCTCTACCAGACCACCAGCGGTGTCGACGGCAACGGCTCCCGCGTGCAGTCGATCGACCCGCCCTCCAGCAGCCTCTTGCCGCTGTGGGCCGCCTGGGATCTGCCCGCGATGCAGAACGGGGCAGCCGGGCTGCTGCGCATCACCTTCCAGGCCCGGGTCCTGCCGGCGGTGGCAGCCGGCCTCTACACCGTGACCACCGGCCTGACCGGCGGCCAGGACGTCCCGGCGCAGACCATCGGAAACGCCGCCCCGGTCGCGGTCGGCAAGGGGACGACCGTGCCCGTGACCACCCGGGTGGCGGCCCAGAGCGCCTTCGCGCCCCAGAACGGCCGCGTGACCTACGTGATCACGGTGGAGAACGACAGCACGGACGCCGCCGGCAACGTGACCATCACCGATACCCTGCCCCCGGGATTGACCTACGCCGCGACGTCGAGCATCAGCGTCAACGGACGGGCGACGGCCTCCCGCCTCTCGCCCGCGACAGGGACCGGGACGCCGCAGTGGGGTCCCTTCGCCATCCCCGCCGGGGGCTATGCAGGGTCCACCCTGGTGATCGTCTTCACGGCCCAGGTCTCAGGCAGCGCCCCGCTCGGAGCGCACGCGGACGTGGTCTCCGGGACCAGCAGCAACGCCCAGATCACCGGAGGCTCCGACCAGACGCCGGTGATCGTCACGGCGGGCTGAGTGCGGCCCCCGCTTCGGTAGCATTAACTTCCATGTCGCGAACCCAGCGCGATCTCAAGGCGCTGCGCCAGCAGCAGCGGGAGGAAGCCCAGCGGCGCCAGCGGGCCAAAGACCGGCGCAACCTGCTGCTGATCGGCGCCGCCCTGGCCGTCGCCGGGATCGCCATCTTCCTCACCGCCGCCTTTCTCAACCATCAGAATCCCGGGGGGAGCGGTCACCTGGCCTTCAAGGCCTACACCGGCAACCTGCCCGGCATCCAGATGCCGGACGAGGGTACGGCGACCCACATCGACCCCTCCACCACCTGGAGCTACAAGAGCTACCCGCCCACCTCAGGACCCCATTACGGCGCCCCGGACGGGCCGGCCAGCTGGCAGACGGACACCCCCATGCGCGAGGGGACATTCCTCCACAACATGGAGCATGGCGGCATCGCCATCGTCTACGACTGCGCCTCCGGCTCGGCCTGCACCACGCTCAAGAACCAGCTCGACAATTACGTCCAGAACCTGGTCCCGGCGGATCCTCAGTTCAACGAGTACAAGATGGTCATGACCCCCTACGCGCGGGGCATGACCCACAAGGTGGGCCTGCTCGCCTGGCATTACGTCGAGTGGCTCGACGGGTACGACCAGGCCGCCATCACCAGGTTCTACGAGGCGCACGTCGACCAAGGCCCGGAGCATATCGCGTGATAGACTACGGTGTCGCGCCCGGGGGCGCCTCCAGCATGTTTGCAATCATTGCCGCCAGTGGAAAGCAGTTCCGGGTGACCGAGGGTGATCGGATCGTGGTCGATCGCATCGCGGAGGAGGTCGGCAAGACGGTGCGCCTGGACTCCGTCCTCCTGCTCGGGGGCGGCGATGAGCCGCTGGTGGGAAAGCCCTTCGTCGCCGGAGCCGCGGTCGAAGCGCTGGTCCTGGGGCACCGGGCGGGCGACAAGGTGGTCGTCTTCAAGTACAAGCCCAAGTCGCGCTACCGCCGCAAGTACGGCCAGCGGCCGAGGTTGACCGAGCTGAAGATCAGCGCCATCCGCGAGCCCGGGGCGCGGCAGGACGAGGAGTAGGGCATGGCTCACAAGAAAGGCGCGGGCTCGTCCCGCAACGGTCGCGACAGCGTCGGGCAGCGGCTCGGAATCAAGGCGGGCGCGGGCCAGGCGGTCAACGCCGGTACCGTCATCCTCCGCCAGCGGGGCACCGCGATCTTCGCCGGCAGCAATGTCGGCATGGGACGCGACCACACGCTGTTCGCGCTGGTTGACGGCGTGATCCGGTTCGAGCGCACCGGGCACGGCCGCAAGCAGGTCTCGGTACTCGAGGAAGCTGCCGCCTCCTGAGCCTCGCGGCCGGTGACGAGCTGGAATGTTCACCGACCGCGTCCGGATCTTCGTCAAAGGGGGCGATGGTGGGGCCGGCGCCCTCAGCTTCCGCCGGGAGAAGCACGTGCCCAGGGGCGGTCCCGACGGGGGCAATGGCGGTAAGGGCGGCGACGTCGTCCTCGAGGTCTCGCCGCAGGTGAACTCGCTGGCCGACTATCGCTTCAAGCATCACTTCGCTGCCGGCTCGGGCGGGCGGGGCGGGAAATCGCGGCGCCATGGGCGTGACGGCGGCGACCTGGTGCTGGCCGTCCCGGCCGGCACGCTGGTGACCGAGGA
>VBIC01000103.1:26816-86843 GCA_005881425.1 Chloroflexota bacterium
CAGAGGCGGGCGCGGCGGCCGCGGCAACACCACCTATCGCAGCGCCACGCGGCAGGCGCCGAGGATGGCGGAACTGGGAGAGCCGGGTGAGGCTCGCTGGCTCAGCCTGGAGCTGAAGCTCATCGCCGACGCCGGCCTGGTCGGGCTGCCCAACGCCGGCAAGTCGACCCTGCTCAGCGCCGCCAGTGCGGCGCGTCCCAAGGTCGCCGACTACCCCTTCACCACCCTGGAGCCGGTTCTGGGTGTGGTCACCCTCGCCGACGATGCCAGCTTCGTCATGGCCGACCTTCCGGGGCTGATCGAGGGTGCCCACGCCGGGGCTGGGCTGGGCCACAAGTTCCTGCGCCATGTGGAGCGCACCCGGTTGCTGATCCACGTCATCGACGCCAGCGCCGGAGACGAGACCGAGCTGTGGAACGCTTACCAGCAGGTGCGCACCGAGCTGCGGCGCTACAGCGCGACGCTGGCGCGCCGCCCCCACCTGCTCGCGCTCAACAAGATGGACCTGGTGGGGGACGGCGCCGCGGTCACGGCGCTGCGCCAGCGCCTCGTCCGGCTGCGGCGGCGGTCCTTCCCCATCTCGGCGGTGAGTGGTGAGGGGGTGACGGACCTGCTCTGGGCGGCATGCCGAATGCTCCGCAGGACGGAGCCCGCGGCGGCCCCCATCCCCGCGCTCAAGGTCTATCACGGTCCGGCAGGGGCCCAGCCCTTTACGATCGCCCGCTCGGATGACGGCTTCCGGGTCTCCGGTCCGCAGGTGGAGCGGCTGCTGGCGATGACCGACCTCAACAACCCGGAGGCGCTCAGCCATTTCCAGCGGATGCTCGAGCGCTGGGGCCTGAACGAGGCTCTCGTGCGCCAGGGCGCCCAGGGCGGGGAGACGATCCACATCAAGGATGCGGAGTTCCTCTACGATCCCAACCGCTGAGCAGTCGGGCGCCATCGGCCTGCTGGGCGGGACGTTCGATCCGATCCACTGCGGCCACCTCGCGGCCGCCCGGCAGGTGCGGGAACGGGCGGGATTGGAGCAGGTCTGGCTGATGCCGAACGCGCTGCCGCCCCACCGGGCCCAGCCTCCCGAGGCCGGCGCACAGGACCGCCTGGCGATGGTGCGCCTGGCGCTCGATGGCGACCCGGCCCTCGGAGTCTGCGACCTCGAGATCGCCCGCGGCGGCCGCTCCTACACAGTCGACTCGCTGGACGCCCTGCGGCAGCTTCATCCCGATCGATCCTTCGCCCTGCTCCTCGGTTACGACGTCGCGCTCGGCATTCGGGGCTGGCGGGAGCCCGACCGCCTTCTCCGCTCGACCCCGATCGTGGTCTTCAACCGGGCCGGCGAGTCCCCACCCTCACGGGCGCGGTTGGGAGAGCTCGGCTTCGACCTGGGCCGCACCAGGCTGATCGAGATCGACTCGCCCGCCGTCTCCGGGCACGAGCTTCGCGTCCGGCTGCGGCGCGGGGAACCGGTGGAGGACCTGGTGCCGGCAGCCGTCGCGGAGTACATTCGGCGGCACCGGCTCTACGAAGGGCGCGTGGGATAATCGAGGCTGGATGACCTCCCTGCAGCTGGTACGGCTGATCGCGAAAGCGGCGGCGGACAAGAAAGCGCGGGGCGTCATCCGCCTCGACGTGCGGCAACGGACCTCGCTCGCCGATTACTTCGTGATCTGCGAAGGAGACACCGACCGCCAGGTTCGCGCCATCACCGACTCCATCCTCCGAGCCTGCCGGGACCAGGGCGCCCGACCCTTTCACATGGCCGGCTACCAGGAGGGCTCCTGGGTCGTGCTCGACTACGCCAGCGTGATCGTGCACGTGTTCCTTCCCGGTGAGCGCGAGTACTACGATCTGGAGTCGCTCTGGCGGGGCGCGGCGCCGCAGCGGCGCCGGACCGGCAACGGGGAGCGCGTCGCGGGCGCGGCCGCGCGTCCACGCCGCCGGCTGACCTCGCCCTAGGTTCCCGCCGGCCCCAAGGCGCCGGCATCGATTGTGCACCGCGCCTGGAGTCCGGCCGGTCAGGCATGCCATAATGAGCCCGCGCCCTGCGGCGCTTGGGCGCGGAGTACGAACCTTGCCGCAAGCGAAACCGCCGGTCCGCCGCTCGAATCCCTTCGTCAGCGTCGACGACGTCAGGCAGGGCGCCCTGCCCGAGGCGAGTGAGCTGGCGGCCGGCTCGGACGGCCTGGGCCGCGAGGTGGTCTGGTGCGCCGTGCTGCGCGCCCGCGCGCCTGCGTTCGACCCGCTGCGAGGCGGCGAGCTGGTTCTGATCGACCCGGCGGTGATCCCGGTAGTCGATCCCCGCCTGACTCTGGCCCGGCTGGTCGATTCGCTGCAGGCCGCCGGGATCGCCGGCATCGTGGTTCGGGGCCGCGCCGACGCCCAGGCACGCCGGGCGGCGCAAGCCCACGCGCTCCCTCTCTTCCAGGTGGCGGATGCCGCCAGCCTGGACCTGGATGAGCTCGAGCAGCAGGTGCTCCGCTACATAGTCGACCGGCGCGCGGAGCTGCACGAACGCACCGCGGACCTGCACCGGCAGCTGAGCGAGCTGGCCCTCGCCGGGCGCGGGCTGCGCGCCGTGCTCGACCGCCTGACCGAGCTGGCCGGAGTGCCCGTCATCTTCGAGCACGGTACGGTCATCGAGTACATCGCCGCCGGCCGCGATCGGACGGTGCCGGTCGAGGTGGAGGCGGCGGTGCTGCAGCAGCGCCACGCCCTGACAGACTGGCTGCGGGACGTGCCGCTCTCCGCCTTCGATCCGCCGGTGACGGACCGCCCCCTTCCCGGCGGCGGCTCCAGGCTGGTGGCCCCGATCCTGGTCCAGGGGACGATCGCCGGGTTCGTCTCCCTGGTCGGGAGCGTGGGTCAGCTGGGCGAGGTCCACCGCCTGGCGGTGGGGCGTGCTTCCCATGCCTGCGCCATCGAGCTGGCCCGCGACCGCGCGGCCAAAGAGGCGAGGGACGAGCTCGAGGAGGACGTGCTCGACATCCTGACCGGTGGACGGCCGGGATCGCACGCGGCCGCGGCCGAGCGCCTGCTGCGTAAGGGGATCGAGATCGACGGCCGCTACCTGGTGGTTGCGGGCCAGGCGCAGGAGGCCGCCGCGCCTCGCCTGCGCGGTGCCTGGGAGCGCCTCCTCGGCGGAATGCGCCTGCCGGCGCTGGTGCGCGATCGCGAGGGCTCGACGCTGGCCATCGTGAGCCTCGGCGGGCGCCGCCCGCCCGAGCCCGCGTCCCTCCTGCGCGAGCTCCATCAGGCGGGACGGGCGGTCTGCGGCCCCCTGGCCATCGGCCATGGGGTGGTGCGCAGCGGCGCCGCGGAGGTGGCGAGCGCGGCCCGCGAGGCGGAGCAGGCGCTGGGCATGGGGCGCCGGCTCTACGGACCGGACCGCATCGTCGCCTTCCAGGACCTCGGTCTCTACCGCCTCCTCTACTCCCTCAAGGGGCAGCCCGAGCTGGACCGCTTCACCGACGAGACCCTGGCCCGGCTGCTGGACCGCGACCGCGGCGGCGAGCTGCGCAGGACGCTGGCGGCCTACCTGGAGTCGAACGGGAGTCCGACCGAAGCTGCGCTCCGCCTCAAGCTGCACCGCAACACGGTGCTCTACCGCCTCTCCAGGATCGAGGACTCGCTCGGCGTCGACCTCCGCGACGCCGACGCTCGCCTTACCCTGCACCTGGCCCTGCGCATCCAGGACGTGCTCGAGTCCTAGCCGGTCGGCTGCGACTGGCTCAGGACGGCGCCCGCAGGGCAGCCGGCTGGGCGGCCTGCGATGCGATGCTGTCGTCGTCGCGGTAGCCGGGGAGGCTGGCCAGCACGATCGCGGCGATCGCCGCATGTCCCTGGTCTCCGGGATGGAACCAGTCGGAGCTTCCCAAAAAGACGGGCGCCCCGTGAGGCGCGTGGAAGGCGTCGACGGCGTAGAAGCCGCTCAGGCTGGCGAAGATCCCGCCATGACGCTCGCAGGTGCTGCGAATGATTCCGTCGATCGCGTCGGAAGGAAGCCAGCTGCCGATGCAGAGCACCCGGGTCGCGGGTGTCGCGACCGCGCTGACGATGGCCTCGTACTGCTGCCCGAAGGCGTCGAGCGGGGTGTTGAATCCGACGTCGTTGGTGCCCAGCTCGATGGTTACCAACGCTGGTTGCGCCGCCTCCACCGCCGCCAGCTGGGGGAGGGCCCAGGCAGCTCTGGCGCCGCTGCGGGCGTAAAGATCCAGCCGCATGCCCAGCTGGTTCGCCACGAGCGCGGGGAAGATGCGGTCGGCTGCGACTGCGTATTTTCCCTCGCTGATGCTGTCCCCCAGGGCGACGTAGGTCCGGCCGCGGAGCGAGCTGGAGTCGGCCGCGGCCCGCACTCCGAGCACGGCCGCCGACTCAGGCGCGTTCGAGCCGGGCCTGGCGGCAATGACCGAGGCCGGCTGCCAGGCCAGCGCGCTGCAGGCGATCGTGGCGACGATCAATCCACGGAGCGCGCGCAGGCGCCCCGGGTTCCGTTGTCGATTCAATGGCGCTCAGCCTCCCCTGCTGCGGGCCAACCCGCTGTCCACCATTCTAGGAAACTGGACGACCCAGCCCTGATTCGAGGGTCAGCACCATCTCGGCCAGAGCCCGCAGGGCCCAGTTGGGCCGGTCCGACATGGCGAACAGGTGCAGTCGCGCTTCAGCCAGGTGATCGACCGCCTGCCGGAAGCAGAGCGTGCGGGCGTTGGCCTGGGCCAGGATGGTGCGGGCCGCGTCCAGCTCGGGCGGGGTGAAGGTGGCGCGGGTGAGCAGCGAGCGCAGCCGGCGCCGTCCGCTGGCCGGCCCGCGACTGAGGGCGATGATCGCGGGCAGAGTCTTCTTTCCGTTGCGCAGGTCGCTGCCCACGGGCTTGCCCATCTCAGCCTCCGTTCCCCAGATCCCGGTGACGTCGTCGATGATCTGATAGGCGATCCCCAGCTCCCGGCCGAACTTGCCGGCTCTGTCGGCCGCGACCGCGCCAGCTCCCGCGGCCAGGGCGCCGAGGCGCGCCGCGCATTCGAAGAGGCCGGCGGTCTTGAGCGCGACCATGGCCAGGTACTCCTCCAGGGTCACGTCGACGCGTTGTTCGAACTGCAGGTCCAGGACCTGGCCCCGGCAGAGCCCGATCATGGCCGTGGTGAGCAGCGCCAGTGCCGGGCGCAGCCGGTCCTGGTGGCGGGCTGGTAGCAGCTCGACCACGGCTGAAGTCACCAATGCCTCGAGCGCCGCGCCGGCGTTTATCGCCTGGTCCGCGCCCCAGACCTTCCACAAGGAAGGGCGTCCACGACGGAGCGGGTCCCCGTCCTGGACGTCGTCGAAGACCAGCGAGAAATTGTGCACCAGCTCCACCGCGACCGCGGCCCAGACCGCGTCGGCGTAGCGGCGGCCCATCGCCTCGCAGGTGAGCAGGGCCAGGTTGGCCCGCATCCGCTTCCCCGGACGGGCCGCGTCCTGGCGCAGGCCCAGGTGATAGCTGACCATCTCGGTCAGGAGCGCCGTCTCGGTGGTCCCGATGCTCTGAGCCAGCCGGACCAGCTCGCGGTCGAGGGCGGTGTTCATGGCCTCGAGGCGGCTCTGGCGGCTGACAAAGGCCCGATCGCGGACCGCGCTCACCGCGTCTCCCGGAGAACCGAACTGGCTTTCAAGGCGCGCAGGTCCGGGGCGCCCACGCAGAAGAGCGCCACCCGCAGCTGCCAGGCGAATCCCTCGAGCAGCGCCCGCACCGGCTCCTCGCCGTCCTGGGCGGCGGCCAGCACCGCGTGGGCGAAGCCGACCAGGTCGGCTCCCAGGGCCAGCGCCTTGGCCGCCTCCAGCCCGCTCCGGATCCCGCCGCTGGCGATCAGAGGTAGCATCGGAGCCGCCTCGCGCACCTGGTGGAGGGCCTCCGCGGTGGGAATGCCCCACTCGGAGAATGCCAGCGCCAGTTCCACCTCCTCGGCGCGCTCGCGCCGGAACGCCTCTACCCGAGCGAAGCTGGTGCCGCCCATGCCGGCCACGTCGATCGCCCTGACCCCCGCCCCGGCGAGGGCGCGGGCGCACTCGGTCGAGATCCCGCAGCCCACCTCCTTGACGATCACTGGGACCGGCAGGGCGCGGCAGACTCCCGCGATCTTCTCCAGCAGGCCGGCGAAGTTGTGGTCGCCCTCCGGCTGGAGAGCCTCCTGGAGAGGGTTCAGGTGCAGCACCAGCGCGTCGGCGCCGATCATCTCCACCGCCTCCAGGCAATGCTCGGCCCGCATCCCGTAGTTCAGCTGGACCGCGCCCAGGTTGGCGAAGAGGAGCACGTCGGGAGCCACGCTGCGCACCTGGTAGGTGCCGCGCAGGTCCTTGTGAGTCAGCCCGGCACGCTGCGAGCCGACGCCGAAAGCGAGCCCCAGCGTCTGCGCCACCAGCGCCAGCCGGCGGTTGATGTCACCGGACGCCTTGGCGCCTCCGGTCATGCTCGAGATCAGGAAGGGCAGCTTCAGCCGGCGGTCGAGGAAGGTGGTGGAGAGGTCGACCGAATCGAGATCCAGCTCGGGGAGCGCGCGATGGATGAAGCTCCAGCGCTCGAAGCCGGCGCTGCGCGCTGATTGCACCGAGGCCTCGAGCGAAAGCCGCAGGTGCTCGAGCTTGCGCGCGGAGATCTGGTTGAGCTGCTTGCCGGTGGCGTCCAGCGCCGCCACGCTCAGCCCGCCATGGCGGTGGCGTCCTGCGCCTCGTGACCCTCGTGCCCCTCGTGTTCGGCTCCGCCGGGATCATCGGCCGCGCGCCTCCGCATCATCTGGATGAAGTAGTCGACGATGATCGGGTCGAACTGGCTGCCCTTACCGGCTTCCAGCTGGGCCAGGGCGAACTCCGGGGTCCGGCGCTGCCGGTAGGGCCGGGTGGAGGTCATCGCGTGGTAGGCGTCGCAGACCGACACGATGCGGGCGTGCAGGGGGATGTTCTGCCCCGCCAGGCCGTCGGGATAGCCGCTGCCGTCGTACCACTCGTGATGGTGCAGGACGACGTTCAGGATCTGCCGGAAGGCCTTGATCGGCTGGAGGATGCGAGCTCCCAGGATGGGATGCATGCGCATGATCAGCTTCTCGTCCTCGTCCAGCTTTCCTTCCTTGAGGAGGACCTTGTCGACGACGCCGATCTTGCCCACGTCGTGGAGGATGGCGGCCAGGCGCAGCTGGTTCTTGTGGGCCGGCGAGAGCTGCAGCATGTCGGCCAGGTCCTCGGCCAGCTTGGCCACCGACTGCGAGTGGCCGCTGGTGTAGGGGTCCTTGGCGTCGATCGAGGCGGCAAGCGCGTTGAGCGCCTCCAGGGTGGTCTCGCTGTTGGGCGAGAGCATGCCTTCCGCGAGCTCCTCCAGGTGGCTGGAGTTGGCGATCTGGCCGAGCCGCTTCTCCAGAGTGGCGACCATCCCCGGCCCGACCGTGTCGGCATTGGCCAGCTGGGCGACGACCTCGCCCAGCACCGAATCGAGGGCGGCCACGCTTTCCAGCTCCGAGGCGCCGCAGATGCAGTTGCGGCCGCGTTTCTTGGCCATGTACATGGCCAGGTCCGCCCGGTTCAGCAGCTCGTCGCGGGACTTGGCGTCGACCGGATAGGTGGCCCAGCCGACTGACGCCGTGAGCGGGGCGAAGATGGTCTTGGGGTTGTACATGAAGACCTTGGTCGCAGATCTCCTGGGCCCGGATCGGCGCCGTCTGCAGATCGACGCCGGGCAGGATGGCGACGAACTCCTCCCCCCCGTAGCGGGTCACCACGTCCTCGCGGCGCATGGTGGTCGAGATGGTTCGCGCCGCGGCCTTGAGAGCCACGTCGCCGGCGGCATGGCCGAAGCTGTCGTTGTAGACCTTGAAGCGGTCGAGGTCGACCATCATCACCGTGATCGAGCCGCCGTTGGCGCGGGTCTTCTCCAGCTCCTCGTCGAGACGGGTGTGGAAGTAGCGGTGGTTGGGAAGCCCGGTGACGGAGTCGGTGACCGACAGTTTCTGCGCCTGATCCAGGGTGTGAGCGTTGCGCATGGCGATGCCGGCCCGCTCGGCGAAGGTGAGCAGCAGCTCCTGCTCCGTGTCGCGCAGAGGATTGGCCCTGGCCGTGAAGCCGACCACCATGTCGGCGATGGCGCGGGACCCGTGGAAGACCGGGACCCGGACCCAGAGGCCGTCCTTGAGCGGGGTCGGGTCCCCGGCCAGCAGGTTGCGCAGGTCCTGGACCTGGGTGACCTGCTCGCTGGTGGCGGGCGGTAGGGCGAGGTGGGCGCTGCTCAGGTCCAGGCCCCCGTGCTCCTGCTTGAGCTCGGCGTTCCAGTCGATGAAGAGCGCCGAGGCCGGGGGCTGGGTCTCGTCCTGGCCGATCAGCGAGGGCATCTGGACCTGGAGCAGCAAGGCGTCCGCGTTGAGCAGCGAGCGTCCCCTCTCGGCCGCCAGCTGGCAGGTCTGCTCGAACTCCAGGTCGCGGTTCAGCTCGACCGTGACCTGGGAGAGCGCGGCGTGGGCCCGCTCCAGCTCGTCCTGCAGGGCGCGCTCCGCCTTGCGGGCACGGTCGCCGACGAAGCCGACGAAGATCCCGGTCACGGCGACGAAGCCGGTCCGAAGGGCGAGGTCGGTCAGGTCCCGGCCTGCCGGCCAGACGCCGTTGTCGAGGTCGGTGTAGAAGACCACGCCGCTGTAGCTGAGGACGATGGTGGCGACACCGAGGATGGCGGCCACGCCACCGAAGCGCACGGCCGAGGTGACCGTGACCGCGAAGTAGGCCAGGAAGAAAGGAGACGTGATGCCGCCCGTGACCGCCACGCCGCCGGTCACGAACAGGACGTCCCCGATGGCCGAGATGTAGCCGCGGGTCAGCCAGGCCGGCTTGCGGGGCAGGAGCACGAACTGGAGCACGGTGTTGTAGACGGCGCCGACCGCGATCAGGCCGACGAGCGGGAAGGCCTGCGCCGGCTTGAGGTGGAGGAAGGGCACGGTCAGGGTGGCGAGCGCGATGCTGAGCCAGCGGATCATGATGATCCGTCGCTCCATCTCGACCGCCGAGCCCTCTATGGTCTGGGTCTTGGTAGGCGGCGTGCGCTTGGCGAGAGTCAGCTTGATCGCTCCGCTCATCGCCGTCTCACCGCCTGCGCCCGTGCCATCCTGGTCATGCTCAGCCTGCCTTCAGGACCGCCCGATCTGACCGAGGAGCACGCGGCCGGGGCACGGCGTAGAAATCCAGGAGCACCTGGGTGCTGTCGATCAGGTGGGAGAGGAACTGCTGGGTCACGCCGGTCCGGCGCTCGCGGGCGATCGCCTTCTGCAGCGACTCGAACTCCTCTTCCATCAGGTGCTGCACGGCGGTCCGGGCCCACTCCAGGCTCTGCTCGCCCTGGCCGGCGGCGATCAGGTCGACGGAGTTGAACCGTCCCTGGGAGGCCTCGCGCTCGTGCGTGCGCAGGTCGTTGGCCAGCCGGACCACCCGCGAAGCCTGGCAGATGTGGCCGAAGATGCGGTTCTTCAGCTCCTGGGCGACGTCCTGGTAGGAGAAGGCCAGGATCGACACCTGGACGATGGGGAAGCTGCTGCTGTACATCCCGTTCGCCAGGTAGGCGTCGAGCGTCACGCGCTCCTTGTGCTTGAGCCAGTGGTTTTCCTGGAGCATGGTCCAGATCGACTTCTCCCAGACCAGGTGGCGCATCGCCGTCCACTCCTCGGGGACCTCGTCGTCCACGAACTGGGCCTCCAGCTTGCGCGAGATGGTGGCGTTGACCAGAGGCATCTGGCTCAGGTCGCGGTTGTGCCAGAGCAGGAACATCTGGCAGACCCGGCGGTAGTCGCCCAGGTCGAGTCCGGGATCGACCTCCTCGAGGTAGTCGTCGATATAGACGATGTAAGCCATGGTCCGCGCCAGGGTCAGGGCCTGCTCGAAGGTGGCTCCGGGATGGAGCAGCAGCGCCGCCCGGCAGACCTCGCCCAGCATGTCGCTGCCCCTCGGGTTGTCGGCGATCAGGTGCTCGATCACCGGCGTCTCGTCGGGCTGCCGGCGGAGTATGTCCTTGAGCTTGTTGATCCTTCGATCTATCATGACGCCCTCCGAGAAAGAAGGATGCGTGCCGCCAGCACCGCCGAGCGGACGACCTGGGTCGGTCCGTAGAGGGTCTTGCCGATGAACATGGGGAGGACCTGGTCCTCCTGCGGCTGGGTGAGGAACCGTTCGGCGGCATCGAGGTCGAGCCTGAGCCCGGCGATCATCGCCGGCGGCGCGGCCAGGCAGGCGAGCACCGCGTAGGCGGTCTCCTCGGCGCTGCCTTCTCCGAACCAGCCCCAGGAGCCGTCCTCCCGCTGAGCCTTGGCCAGCCAGCGCAGGGCAGGCTGGCAGAGGTCTGGTGCCGGCGCGAGGAGCGCGAAGACGGCGTGGGCGGTGGCATAGAAGGGGGAGCTATGCCACTTGTCGACCCAGTGGTCGCCGTCGACGCGCGCGTCGCGAAGGAACCGGATCAGCTTCTGCTGCAGGAGGTGCTGGCGCGGGAAGCTGGAGCACGCCTGCAGCACCTCGAGGACGTGGGCATTGGTGGTCACCGACGGGTCGCGCTCCAGGGGGAAGGTCATGAAGAAGTTGACGCCCTCGAAGGGCCGCAGCGGCCCCATCGAGATCGGGTACCCGAATCGGTGCAGCACGCTGAGGGTCAGGGCGGTGTCGTCGGCGTCGGGCCGCAGCCCCTCCCTGGAGACTCCGACACCGTCGTCGCCGAGCGCCTGGGCCAGTCCCAGCAGGTGCCGGTGGGCCTCGGCCGGCCGGTGGTTGGCGCGGGCCAGGTTGTAGAGGACCCAGGCCGTCTCGAAGACTTCGAAAGGCTGGACCACCGGGAGGCTGCCGTCGGTGCGCGGCCGGACCACGGCGTCGAGGTACTCCCAGCAGCGGTCGTCATCTCCTCGGGTCAAGAAGAAGGCCGTCGCCGAGGGTGAGTTGGCGAAGGAGCCGTTGGCGGACAGGCGAGTGCGGATACCGGCCACGTCCAGGCGGGCGCCCAGGTACTCCAGCGAGTGGAGGAGTGGCGTCTGGACGTTGTAGACCAGCCGGGGCGGGATGTGCCCGATCTTGGCGTCGCGCTGGGCCACGATGCCGTTGAAGCGCTCGTAGGGGAGAGGGAGCTCCCGGGTGCGCGCCTCGTCCAGGAGGGCGGGGAGTAGAACCTCGAACCCGGCCGTGTCCGGGCCGGTCTGCCAGTCGGCCGTCTCCTCGTGCAGGTAGGTGAGCGCCTGGGTGCGCGCCCGGTGAACCTGGGCTCCGGCCTGCAGGTTGGGCGGAAGGTCGGCCAGCGCCAGCACCGCTCCCAGGGTGGAGAGCAGGCGTTCCTTGGGGACCGCGAGGCGGGTCCCGAAGCTGCCGTCCGGGTTCTGATGGCGAAGCAGCCAGCCCAGAGTCTGGGGAAACGCCAGCTGGTCCTCGTGGCCCTTCCGTCGCAGCCTGGCCACGTAGGCGGTGTCGTAGGCGGAGGCCGAGATGTCACCCTTCTGGAGCGCGTCCAGGACCGACCGGACCTCCCCCACAAGGGGCATCTGCGGGGCCAGTGCGGCGCCGGCCCAGTCGCTGGACTGGAGTTCGAAGCGTTCCGTGAGCGACCCCCTTGCTGCCATTGGCGGCGAACTTGACAGGAGGCTACCGCCGCCCTGTTGCGAGAGACGTTTCGATGGCGCGACACCGCCGCGAAGGTGGGGTGGGAACCGGCTCGGCGCGTTGCCGTCACGGCTCCGTGCGATCGGTAACACTGCGGTGATCCCGGAAAGCCCCGCGCCGGCCTGGCGTTGTCCCCGCTGCCGGCAGCCCAGCGCCGCCGGCGAGGGATCAGGTGTCAGGAGTCAGCGGGAGCGCGGTGGGCCTTGGTGGCCGGGCCCGGGCGATGGTCGCGATCCACGCCGCCTACACGGCGGCGACGTTGCTCGCGGTCACCTTCCTTTCCATATTCCTCTGGCGCGCCGGCCACGACCTGACCCTGATCGCCCTCTTCACCGGGCTGACCACCCTCACCATTCCCCTGGCCTTCGTGCTCAACGGGGTGGTCTTCCGCCGCGCCGGCGCGGGGACCTCGATCCGCCTGGGACTCGCCGCGCTGGGGCTGACGTACCTGGCCGTGATCGGGCTCGGCCAGAGCGCCGTCCACTGGGTACTGCCGCTCGGGCTTCTGCGTGGGCTGGGCGAAGGCTGGTACTGGGCCGGCTATCACCTCGCTACCTACGACTCGACCGATGAATCCAATCGCGATCGCTACTTCGGGGCTCAGGCCGCGGTCAACTGGCTGCTCACCGCGCTGCTGCCGCCTGTGGCGGGCGCAACCATCGTCGCCGGCAGCCGTTGGGGCGGCGCCTACTTCGGCTACCAGGTGGTATTCGGCGCCGCGGCGCTGGTGCTGGCGGGGGCGGTCGTCCTGGCCGGCAGGCTGGAATGCGGGCAAAGGCCCGCGTTCTCACTGCGCGAGGCGGTGGTCGTCGGCCGGCGGAATGCGCCCTGGCGCTGGGTGACCTGGGCCCGCCTGGCGGACGGCTTCTCCGGCTCGCTCAGCGGCCTGGTCCTGACGGTCTTGACCTTCCTTCTATTGCGCAACGAGCAGCAGGTGGGGACCTTCAACGGCCTCCTCGGGTTGATCGGGGTGGCGATCAGCGTCGGACTTGCCGCCTTCATGCGGCCGCGTTACCGGATCCCCGTCGCCCTGGTCGGCGCGGCCATGCTGGTGCTCTCGACCCTGGTGCTGCCGCTCTATCTCTCGGCAACCGCGCTCTTCGCCTACGGCGTGCTGCGGGCCTTCGGCGGTCCCCTCCACGGCAATGCGCTGGCGCCTATCGCCCTGCAGGTGATCGATCGCGACCCTCGGGCCCGCGACCGGCGCTACGAGTACATCGTCCACCAGGAGCTGTGCCTGGGAGCCGGCCGCGTGCTCAGCATCGGAGCTTTCCTCCTGCTGGCGGCGCCGGTCGACCAGCTCCTCCTGTCGCGGATCGCGATCGTGGTCTGCGGCGCGGCCCCGATGGTGATCCTGGCCATGTTCGCCCAGATTCGGGCGAGCGTGCCGGCCGCTGACACGCGCGCCCTCCCGGCCGCGGCATAGGGGCTGTCAGTTCGAGGACCCGTGGGTATAATCGCTGGCGAGCGAGCCGCAGTCAAGCGGCGAGCTCCGAGCTCGGCCGCCAGGCGCAAGGTCAGAAGATAACGCGCCCGTCTCGTGATCCGACGGTGACTCGATTTGCGCCGCGCGTTTTGGTCCCCGGCCGAGTGAGGCCTTGAGGCTCGGCGAGCGCGACAAGCGAGGCGAGCCTCCGCCGGCCGCGTAGGCCGGAGCGCTGCCATCCGGCGCGAGCTGATGGTCAATAACAGCCTGGGTATAATCCCTGGCGGGGCGATAGCTCAGCTGGCAGAGCGCCGCGTTCGCATCGCGGAGGTCGAGAGTTCGAGTCTCTTTCGCTCCAAAACCTATCATTATGGCCTCGTCTCCGAGCGAGTATCGCTGACAAGGTTGCCTTTCAAAAGGTGGTCCTTCTTCGGCGAGCTGCTTGGTCTACTCGGGAAGACTTCCAGACTCATCCACAGCTATGGTGATCCGCGCCATGACCGAGGGCCCAGTGCGCATGCCTCGCCGCGTATGCTACCGGTCTTTTTCGGCAAACCATTCGACCACAGCCTCCGCGCGGCTGTGCACTCCATGTTGTCGATAGAGACGCTTGAGGTGCGTCCGGATGGTGCTTTGGGAGACACCGAGCTTATGCCCGACCTCTTTGTCAGAGAGGCCGGATCCGATCAGTTCTAGAATCTCGGCTTGCCGTCGCGTGACCTTCATCGCACTACCGATCACGGCGTAGGTTCAGCGGGGTGGCTAGCGACCGTTTTCCCGCTGGCGAGTGAATCATGCTCATTACACTCTACAGGCTGCAAGGTACCGCTACTCAACAACGACCGATAAATCCCAGCCTCAGATCATCGCGCGCACAAACACGCCACTCCGGGAGAAATTTCTGGTGACGGCGCATGATGAAATGAAGGAGCGGTAGCAGGTACTGTTTCTGAGCGGCCTATGACTTTTGCCAAAGCTTGTTGCCAGTCGGCAATCAACGTCACCAGGTTTGCTTCTAGGATTGAGTCCGGCTAAGCGGCGCCCGGCTTTTGGGAAAATCAGCGCAGCGTTCTCCGGGTCTCCTTGTCCCCCATTTTGGGGAATTGACCCGTCGCGCATGAAGGACCATTCTTAGATCGTCACCGCTTGCGGAGGGAGCCATAGCCGGAACTCGGGCGAAGTCTTCGCGGTGGAAAATATTTGCAAGCGGAAGGCAGAGGTCGCCTGTTAGGGAGCGACTATGAACCATGCGAATGGAGTGGACGCCCGAACAAGATCGGCTTAGGCACGAATACGAAGAGTTAGCACGCTCAACAGTGGCGCTGAGAGCTGCGGAATGCTACCAGGCCGGCACCCTTGACCATCATTCGTGGGAAACGCTCACGGAATGTGGATTCTGGCGGCTTGCCGTGCCGGCTAAATATGGAGGCGCCGGAACGTCGTACTGGGACTTCGTCGCAGCTCTCGAGGGGCTCGCGAGCGGTGCGGGTGATCTTGGTTTCCTGCTCTCTGTAATCGCTCACAGCGGAACTCTCCGCGGTCTTGTGGAATTCGGCACCGACTGCCAGCGGAGGCGCCATCTCGAGCCGCTTATGGCCAAGGCGATCGCGTCGACTGCTATCACGGAGGCCTCTGGGGGGTCTGACGTGGCGCGGATTCGGACAGGCGCGGTTGCCGTTGCCAATGGTTATGCGATAACGGGACAAAAGTGTCACATTACGAACGCTCCGATAGCCGATATCGCGTTGCTTCTAGCCCGCGTTGCCGGCCTCGGCAGGCGCGACATTACCATTTTCGTGATCGAGCGAACCACGCCCGGGATCGAGATGGGGCCACCGGAGCCGATGTTGGGCAATCGTACTAGTCCAACAGGGTCCATTACCCTTCAGAACGCGGTAATCGCAGCGGATGAGATCCTCGGCAGTATCGGCAACGGCCTTGAGCCGATGTATTCCGTAATCTCCCACGATCGAGTCCTCTATGGAATCGTCGCAGCAGCTTTCATAGATCCGCTAGTCGACCAAGTCCTGAGGTTTGTGGAACAGCGCCAGGCATTCCGCTCGCCAATTGCGGAACATCAATATGTCCAGGGTCGCGTAACCGATCTCGTGATACTCCGTGACACGATTCGATGGGTCTCTTACGGCGCTCTCGGTCGGCTACTGACGGGCCACCCTGAAGCGTCGGCGAGCTGCTCTGTAGCGAAGCTCGCAGCATGCGAAGGTCTCTGTCAAGCCACTCAGCATGTTATGGCGATCTTCGGGCACATCGGTTACATGGCTGGTCCCATTAGTCGAGCAGCGGCTGACGCACTGGGTACCAGAATTGCGGGCGGCACTGCTGAAATGCAGCGCAAGAATATCTTCCATCAGGTCGTGGGCCGGCCAGCAAAGGCCCAAGAAGCTACATGCCATACGGGCTTCGCGCAAACCTGAGCGCTCGCCTGCTGCACACGGTCTCCCCGTCCGAGACCGCAGCCCGCTGGGGAAACCAGCTCGACGTTATGGCGACACCAATTTTGCTCTGGCTTGCGGAATTGGCGTGTATGCAATGTTTGGCGGAGCATCTGGGCTCTGGAGAATTGACCGTTGGCGTGGGTCACAGGGTTCGGCACCAGGCGCCCACACCCGTCGGCTGGCAGGTAACTGTCACAGCGACCCTCAAACAGATACGCGGCAAAGTCCTCATCTTTGAGGTCGCCGCAAATGACGGAGTTGAGGATGTCTTCAGTGGCACGCACACGCGAGCCCTTTTGAACAGGCAGCGCTTCCTAGAAAGGATCTCGCGCAAGAACCTTGAACGACCATGCGATTCCCGGACGGAAAACGAGAAGGAGGGAAGGTGAACCAGACTACCGATGGTATCGGCATCATTGGTACGGGTGCGTACCTGCCCAGGCGTAGGCTGGACAATTCAGAAGTGGCCACTCTTACTGGTTGCGATCCGGGCTGGATCGTCGAACGGACAGGTATTCACTCACGGCGGGTTGCCGATCATGCCGAAGCAACGTCAGATTTGGCTGTAGTGGCCGCACGTCGAGCGTTGAGAAGGGCTGACCTGTCTGCTGACCGGATAGATCTCATCATCTTAGCCACATCTACCCCAGACTGGCCACTGCCAGCAACTAGCTGTCGTCTACAAGCTTTGCTTGGGTGCCGAAAGATTCCGGCATTCGACCTGAACGCGGTCTGCACAGGCTTTGTCTATGCACTTGTAGCCGCAGCGAGCCTACTGCGCGATTCGGGTTTCCGATTCGCCCTGGTCATCGGCGCCGATACCTACTCGCGGATTCTCGACGTTCATGATCGAGCGACCGGCGTTCTCTTTGGTGATGGAGCAGGCGCCGCGATTGTCGGTCGAGTGCCGCTCGGTTACGGCATTTTTGCGACGGATTTAATGGCAGACGGCACGAAGACGGAGCTTGTGCAGGTGCCAGCCGGCGGCAGTCGCAGACCTGCGTCAGTCGACACGGTCAAGGCCGGCGGACATTACTTCAAGATGGACGGCAGAGGGGTCAAACGGTTCGTTAAGGAGGAGGTGCCGCAAGCTATCCATCGGGTCCTTGAGTCAGCGGCGCTGAAGGTAGATCAGGTCGATCTGATCATCACTCATCAAGCGAACGGTGTTCTACTTGACGATTGTTTGACGGCTGCAGGCGTCGATCTTGCCAAGATTCATCGAACGATTGACCGCTACGGAAATACAGCGGCAGCGTCAATACCGATCACGATAGACGATGCCGTACGCGCCGGCCGGCTGCGGGATGGTGACCGGCTGCTTCTGGTTGGTTTCGGAGGAGGAATGACGCTCGGGTCCGTTGTTCTTCGCTGGTATCGTCAAGGGGCTCGGGTCGCTGGCGACACCGAAGAGCGCGCTTTAACTGACATCCCCCTGGTGCTAGGGGAATGAAGGTGCTGCCAGCACAGGTCGTTTTCCCTCAGGCAAACGCCGAACGCGCCTTCGGCCGGGTGACAGATCTGGCAGTGAATTCCCACCATTCCATGGAGTAGATGAATGATTACAGCGTTGCAGAACGTAGAGAGTGTCGTCGAACGTTACCGACAAGGGACGCCCAGATCCCGTGAGCTGTTCAACGCTGCCCTGCGCACTTTCCCTGGCGGAAACAGCAGGACTTCGATCTATCTGGACCCTTACCCATACTACTTCGAAAGCGGCTCGGGTTGTCGAATCCGCGACGCTGACGGTGTTGAACGGCTGGACTTCATCAACAACTACTCCGCCCTAATCCTCGGGCACGCCCACCCGAGGGTTGTCGCGGCCCTCAGCGTCCAGGCTGCGAGAGGGACGTGCGCCGCCGCTCCATCCGAGCTGGAGATCCGCCTCGGTCAGAAGATCCAGGAACGGCTACCGAGCATGCAGCTCCTGCGGTTTACGAACTCGGGGACCGAGGCTACGATGATGGCTCTAAGGGTCGCTCGGGCGTTCACGGGTCGCGATCTGATCGTTAAATTCCGAGGCGGCTACCACGGAACCCACGACTACGCGGCGGTAAACGCGGCCGCCGCAGCAGGGGTTGTAGGCGGCGGTAGCGAGAGCGATGCCGGCATCCCCTCGGCGGTTTCGGATACGGTGATTGTGCTACCGTTCAACGAACGGACGATCGCGGAGAGGGCTCTTACGATAAACGGCAACCGCATCGCTGCGCTCATTGTGGAGCCGGTGATTGGCGCCGGTGGCGTAATCCCGCCGGAAGAGGGATTCCTTGAGTTCCTGCGCGAGATCACTCGCGACCTTGGGATCTTGTTGATCTTCGACGAGGTGATTGCTTTCAGGCTTTCTTACAATGGAGCACAAGGTTACTTCGGTGTAAGTCCCGATCTCACCGCGCTCGGTAAGATTATCGGTGGCGGACTCCCGATCGGCGCGTTCGGAGGCCGGGCAGAGATCATGGAGCAGCTCGATCCACGAAGAGACAACTACATAGGCCATGGAGGAACATTCAACGCGAATCCGATGTCGCTTGTCGCCGGTCTGGCCACTCTCCAGGAGTTGACGCCTGACATCTACGCTCTGCTTGCCAGACTTGGTGACTATGCGCGAACAAGATTGGAGAACCTGTTCCATGACAGGGGGTTGAAGGCTCAGGTTACTCAAGTTGGATCGCTCTTCAACATCCACTTCACTGACAGGGCGGTTAGAAATTATGAGGATGTCCTGCGAGGCAACCGGACACTGCAGAAGACGCTGGCGCTGGCCCTATTCAACGACGGCGTAGTATTCACTGGGCGAGGAATGGGATGTCTGTCGACCCCAATGGTAAACGCTGACATCGACACGTTTGTAGATGCAGTCGACCAGAGCCTTGACTCAATGCATCTTTGAAGATCCGCAGGGTTGTTACTAGAGGTATCTCCGCGCTGTCCGACGCGCGTACGCGGTAGCGCTCCAAGACGTCCGATGGCTGGACGTCTCTCATAATGGATCGAAGCCCGAGTCGGCCAGGCTGTGAGTATTCGGGCAAACTTGGGGACGAGTGAAAGCTGAAGAGCAGCCAGGCACGACCTTGGGTTTGTTACTGGTCCTCGTCTCGGCGACGGGTTATGGATCGCAGGCCATCTTCGCTCGGCTGGCATACTCCGCCGGAGCCAATGTCTCTACAGTCCTTTTGCTGCGGTTTCTGCTAGCTGTTGCCGTCTTATGGGGTGCCCTCGCGGTGACCAGACGAATAAAGTTTGCCTGGCACATTATCCGGAGCCGAGGGCGTCTGCTGGGCTTGTTTGCGCTGGGGGCCGTCTTCTCGGGCAATGCGGCGGCCTACTTCAGTGCCCTCACTTACCTCCATGTTGCGGTGGTGGCTTTGTTGTTTTACCTGTACCCTGCCATCGTCTTGATATTCTCCGCGGTCTTTCTCCATGAGCGGCTGGGGATATTGAAGCTGACGGCGTTGATGCTGGCTGTGAGTGGTTCGGCACTGACCGTAGGTCCACCAGGCTCAGTGGCCTTACCCGGAGTCGGTGGTGGTCACATAGCCCTAGGCCTCGTCTTGGCGCTAGGTGCGGCAGTCGTTTACGCGATCTATATTGTGTTGGGCAACCATCTTACGGCGGGGATACCGTCAGATGTGGCTGCCGCCGTAAGCATGACGGGCACGGCGATTGTGTTCGGCCTCGGCGCGCTGGCGGGCGACGGTGCGACTTTGCGCGTTTCAGCAAGCGCCGGGGCCTCGATTGCCGCTATCGCATTATTTTCAACAGTCATAGCTACGTCTCTCTTCCTGGCTGGACTGGAGCGCTTAGGGCCAAGCAAAACAGCCATTGTGGCAACAGTTGAGCCTGTGGTCACGCTGGTCCTAGCAACTGTCGTATTGCATGAGCCACCAGCGTGGTTTCAGACGATTGGGGCGGCCTTGATTCTGGCCGCCGTCATGCTGGCGCAGCGCGCTCCCAGAGTTGTGCCGGCAGTGCAGGAGTGATGTCGTGAGGGTGGCGTCGTAACCCCTCCTGCGGTTGACACTTCAGGCTGCGGATTGCATTGATCCCAAATGCCTCCTGCCGGACCTCGACCGGCTTCCGGTACTTGAGCCACTGGTGCGGGCGCTCGCGCTTGTAGTCGAGGATCCAGCTCGATACTGGGACCAGCGCCTCGGCGAAAGATGCGTAGTCCTGGAGCCACACCTCCTCTTGTCTGAGGGACAGAATGATCCGCTCGACGAGCGCATTGCCGTCCGAAGCTCGACGTGCAAGAGGTCTCCTTGTTTCAGATGTTTGCCGACTGGCAAGCGCCTAGCGGCCTTTAACTGATGAACTTGCCACCGCAAGGCCACGTTCGATCACGCTCAGTTAATTCCTCTCCTTAGGCCGGTTTGTCCCTTGTCACCGAACATGACAATCCGGATGATAGATAAGTCTCGATCTCTTTGCAGCGCACGCTGCGGACTATCTAGGGGGTGGCCAAATGATTCGAGGGAAGTCGGGCATAGGCGTCTTTGCGCTGGTCGCGAGTCTCTTCTTTGCAGCCCAGGGAATTCCATTGAGCCAGGCCGAGGCTTCGAGCGCCCACCCGGCGGCGGGCGTCGGCTCCTGCACGCTCAAAGGCTGGAACCCCAACTCCGATCCCAACGACGCCGCAGACCTGCCTCAAGGCATGCGTCCGCAAACGTACAAGCCTGACGATTACGACTGCACCGGCGCCAAGTTCGCCGCACCGGGCGTCGAGTTCGCGAATTTCCCCCAGCCGCAAAACTTCCAGTCGCACGACTTCCGCGTTGGCAACCAGCGGACGATCCTTTCGCCGTTAACGCAAGCCGCCGCGACGTCCAACCCGCTCGCTCCGTACTTCCCGCCGTTCACTCACTTCGTGATCCTCTACCGAGAGAACCACACCTTCGACGACTACCTCGGCGACTGCGCCACTACGATTCAGGCCGGCTGCAATGGCGTCGTGCAGGGAACGAACCACATCAGTTCCGTGCCCAACCTCCACACGCTTGCCAAGACTTATTCGATGATGGACGCCTACAGCACGGGCACGCAGCCCCCGAGCGGCCCCAACCACTGGTGGCTCTTCTCGGCCCAGTCGTCTTCCAGCTCGCAGCAGCAGTCTTACCCGGCCGCGACCGGGACGGAGTTCGACCGCTTCCTGAAGGGCCCCGTCGGCGGCTACCCGTTCATCATGAACGGCGACTTCTACTGGATGCTCAACAGCGGCAGCGGGTATTGGCGCAACCCTGCCACCAACGCCATCGAGGTGCTGCCGGTCAACCGGCCCGGCACGAACATCCCGGAGGAGCTCAACTACAACCACTACACGTGCTGCGGCCAGAACGACCCCGACCAGACCATCGCCAACGATTACATGAGCTTCGTGACGGCGAACGGCCTGCCGACCTACTCCTACGTCGAGCTGTTCAACGACCATCCCGGCACGTACCAGGACATCCCGACCAACGACGCTGTCACCAAGCAGGTCGTCGACTCCATCATGAACAACGCGACCTACAAGGACAACACGCTCATCGTGGTCACCGAGGACGACACCCAGAACGGCAACAACGGCCCGGACCACGTCAGCAACACCTACCGCGTGCCGATCGTCGTCGTGGCATCGCCGACCTACATGAAGCAGCACTACCTCAGTCACGTCGCCTACACGACGAGCAACGTGCTGGCCGCGATGGAGCGCGTGATGGAGAACGTCCATCCGGGCGTCATCGACCCTAACAACAACATCGGCCTGGGGACGTTTCCCATGACGACCGCCGACCAGGCGGCTCTCGGCGACCCCCTCGAGGACGTCTGGACCCAGGGCGCCACCCCGCTCTCGGCCACGGCCTCCGGCACGCCGACGACGGGCAACGCGCCGCTCAGCGTGTCCTTCACCGGCTCGGCCACCGGCGGCACCGCCCCCTACTCCTACAGCTGGAACTTCGGCGACGGGTCGGCGGCGAGCAGTGTCCAGAACCCGAGCCACACCTACAATTCGGCCTGCACCTGCACGGCGACGCTTACGGTCACGGACAGCTCTGCGCCGGTGAAGACCGCCACCTCGAGCGTCACGATCACGGTCAGCGCCGTCGGCAACCCGCTTGCGGCCACCGCCTCCGCCACGCCGACGTCCGGCCAGATCCCGTTGGATGTCGCCTTCACCGGCACCGCAACCGGTGGAACCCCACCCTACTCCTACAGCTGGGACTTCGGCGACGGGTCCGCGACGAGCACGCTCCAGAACCCCAGCCACACCTACAAATCCGCGGCGACCTACACCGCGACCCTCACGGTCACGGACAGCTCTTCGCCGGTGAAGACGGCCACGTCGAGCGTCACCATCACTGCCTCACCCGTCGCGGGAACGCCGCCGGGCGCGCCAACGGGTCTGACCGCCAGCGCCGGCAACGCCCAGATCTCCCTGAGTTGGGCGGCGCCCGCCAGCAACGGGGGCGTCTCCATCACCTCCTACAAGGTCTACCGCGGTACGGCCAGCGGTGCCGAGACGCTGCTGACGGCGGGCGGCTGTAGCGGACTCAGCGCCGTGCTCTCGTGCACGGACACCGGCCTCACCAACGGCCAGTCGTACTTCTACAAGGTCAGCGCCGTCAACGCGATAGGCGAGGGCGCGCAGAGCAACGAGGCGAGCGCCAAGCCGGTAGCCAACCCGTTGTCACAGAACTTCGACGGCAGCAGCGCCATCCCGCCGGGCTGGACAGCGACGGGCCTGTGGCGCGTCGGCTCCGACTGCCTGGGCGCGGCCTCCGCGCCGAACTCGCTGCAATTCAACTCGGCCTCGACCTGTGATTACAACCCGCTACGTTCAAGCGGGTTCGCGACCAGCCCCGCCTTCGACATCTCAACGGCATCGGCCCCGACCCTGACCTTCAACACGAAGTACCACGTCGAGTCGTACAGCGGCCACACCGACCAGATGAAGGTGCAGGCCAAGACCGCCACCGGCGCCTGGACGACGTTGTGGACCCGGGACAGCACCAACCCGGCCCAGACCACCTTCACCGGAGTCACACTCGACCTGTCGGCCTTCAAATCCACCGGCACCCAGGTCCGGTTCAGCTTCGACAGCATGGACACCTATCCGCGCAGCTACCCCGGATGGGCCGTGGACGACGTCGTCGTGCAGGCCGGCGCCGGCAGCGTCACCGTGACCAACCCGGGCTCGCAGTCCGGTACGGTCGGCGCCGCGACCAGCCTGCAGATCTCCGCCACCGACACGGCCGGCGGCGCGCTGACCTACTCCGCAACCGGCCTCCCCACGGGTCTGACGATCAACTCCTCGACGGGCCTGATCTCAGGCACTCCGACCATCGCCGGCACGTATTCGGTCACGGTCACGGCGACAGACTCGACCGGCCCGTCGGGATCCGCGAGCTTCACCTGGACGGTCAAGTCCTCGTGCACACCTTCCCAGCTGCTCGGTAACCCCGGCTTCGAGACCGGCAGCGCCGCACCGTGGTCGGCGACAGCGAGTGTGATCGACAACAGCAGCAGCGAGCTGCCACATTCCGGCAGCTGGGACGCCTGGCTGGACGGCTACGGCACCAACCACACCGACACGCTGTCCCAGTCCATCACCCTGCCGACAGGATGCAGCTCGTACCAGTTCAGCTTCTGGCTGCACGTCGACACCGCGGAGACCTCGACCACGACTGCGTACGACACGCTCAAGGTCCAGGTGCTTAGCAGTTCGGGTACGGTCCTGGCGACCCTGGCGACGTACTCGAATCTGGACCACAACACCGGATACACCCAGAAGAGCTTCAGCCTGGCCTCCTACGCCGGACAGGCCGTCATCCTGAAGTTCACCGGCACGGAAGACTACATCTACCAGACGTCCTTCGTCATCGACGACACTGCAGTCAACGTGAACTGACGTGACAGACGGAGGAGGCGCGAGCGACAACGCTTGCGCCTCCCAGGCCGATCTTGGCGGACCGTGTAAGCAAATTGCGCGGTCGGTAGTCAAACCGCTTGTGGCTTGACAGCGTCGTAAGGATCTCTGTACGCTCCAAAGAGAGTAGGCGGCGGGCGATAGGCCCATGAGGGTCCGGGGGGTGGCAGTGTGCAAGAACTGCCCCAAGTGGTGGCAACGACCATTACTTTGACGACGAGTTGGCGGGGGCGTTCCCGTCGGCCCTGGCACCCTCTGTCGAGATTCGGGTAGGGCCGCGGCCTGCGCACAGATGAGGGAAGCCGGAGCCAGCATGCGGTCCAACGGCCGAATTCACTTCGAAGACGTGGCGCACATGGCAGCGCTCTTCGCAGATCATCTTCGTGATCGGCGGGAGCAGATTGACTCAGCCCTGGCGCTCTACGCCAGCATGCCCGCGGTCGAGGATGAATTGGCACGGGCAACCTATCTGCTCGAACACCTGGAGGAGAACCGGAAATATTTCGAGACTAGGGTCGGACGTGTGGCTGCGTTTCTTCCCCGCAACCAGCTGCTCTATGCCACCACCTACATGGGTGTGGTGCCCGCCCTGATGTCGGCTGAATGTCATGTGCGGCCACCCGAATCGGCCCACCCTGCATACCGCCGCCTGATCCAGGCCGTCGACTTCGCCGGATTCTTTCCCAATCTCCATTTTTTCGTGGGCAGGCGGACCGACTTCGTCACCGGCAACGCCCGTACCGCGGACGTGGTGATCTTCACCGGTACCTATCCAAATGGTGAGGCCGTCAGGAAGCAACTGCGAAGCGACGCGATGTTCCTCTTCAGCGGCTCGGGCCACAACCCCGTGATCGTCCGCCAGGATGCGGATGTGGACCAGGCGGCAGAGGCGATCATCCGCCTTTGCTATCACAACCAGGGACAGGACTGCTCCGCGCCCAACGCGATCCTGGTCCATCGGTCCATCTTTCCGGCATTGTTCGACGAGCTGTTCAGGCGGACCCTGTGGGTCGAGGCGGCGATGAAATCAGGCCGTCATCCGCAGAACATGATCGCCCCGAACACCGATGGTCCGCACCTGGTTGCCACCGCGGAAGCCTTTCTCAGGCTGCGGCCCTACCTGGTTCACGGCGGGTCCCTCGAGGTCAAGAGCCAGCTGATCTACCCCACGATCTTCCGGAAACCGCTGGCTGCCGGTCCTCATCTGACGGAGTTTTTCGCGCCGGTGATCATGCTGCAGGACTATGACCACGAGGCGGAGTTGCGCCAGTACTTCGGCCATCGGAGATACCGGCCGAACGCCATGTACGTGATGGTGTTTGGCACTGACCCTCGGATCGACGCCGTGGCCGATATTGAGCTCCACCCGCCAGATACCGTGCTCCACAACCGGGATCTGCACCTCGAAGAGACGGGGACTCGTCCTTACGGCGGCTATGGTCCGGAGGCTTCTTTCATCCACTTTGCCGGAAGCAAACGGCCATCACCAATCCTGCCGCAGCGAGAGATCTACCGTTACGCCGTCGGGATCCAGGGCATGGAGTCCGGCAATCAGAGAGAACCGCGCTCGAGGTCAAGGACCGCCCGCGATACGGAACTCGACAAGGTGCGGAAATTGAGCGGTCTGGGCGTAAGGTGCTACACGCCACATTTCGTTCCCTCCACGAATTCCGGGGCCCTCGTCCAGCGATACGAGAATCTCGTCAACGGCGAATCGACCACCTGCCGTGTGACCGTGGCGGGACGGATCCTTGCTTGCCGCAACAGCGGCATGTTCCTCGATCTCTGGGACGCGTCCGGCAAGATACAGGTCCTCTGCCACAGTTCGCAATTACGCGCGCGCGACGTCGAACTTCTGAAGTTGGTAAGCCCCGGAGATCTGCTTGGTGTAACCGGTACGGTGAGGAGAACCCAGCGCGGGGAGCTGACGATTGAGGCCGAGGAGCTTGCTCTGCTCGCCAAGGGCCTCCTCCCGACGTCAGACCGGGCCCTGGGCGCGGCGGTGTTGAGAGGTCAGTTGAATCGTCAGGCGGTGGATGGTAAGCGGAGGCTGCTCATCCACACCCAGGCTCTAGCCGCAGTTCGGCAGGTGATGCACTCTCAGATGTTTGAAGATGCGGCCGGCTGGGCGCTCGAGCCGGGACAGGCAGTCGTTCCCGGAGCCCAGATGGAAAGCGGAAGGCCGCCGTGGTTCAGCTCGCTGCTGGCTAATGGTCTGACTGACCGCCTTTATCGCGTACATGAGCGAGTTCAAGCCTCCGATTCGCAGCCTGACAGCGTCCTGATGGTCGAGGCCGCCCAGGCATTCGCCGGCTGGCGGGACATGATGGCCCTTACGGAACGACTGATTGGATCGGCGGCGCGGCGCCTGACCCAGGTGGGTCTGCTGGCCAAGGGCACCGGCGGGCCTGGTCGCGCGTTCGACAGTCAACCGGTGCTCGCGGTGATCGAGCAGGAGACCGGTGTCTCCTATTCCGGCATCGAAACCGACGAGGAGGCGCGTCAAATGGCTCGTCTTCTGGGATGTGAGATCGCCGGCCATCCGTCCTGGGGCCGGTGTGTCGCCCTGGTCTTTCTAAGGAAGGTGGCGCCCAGACTCAGGTCGCCCATCCAGGTTACCCATCTGCCAAGAGACATTTCACCGTGGGCGGTTGCGGATTCGGATGACCCGCGGTTGGCAGAGTCCTATCTGACCTTGGAGCGGGGACAGGTGATCGCCAGCGGATTCACGCTGCTCAACGATCCGTTCGAGCTCGCCAGGCTGGCAGCGAGCCGGGATCGGGCCGAGCCGGAGGCCGACATGGCGGAAGACGAGGAGGCCCTGACGGCGGCCCTCGAACGTGGCATGCCGCCGTCGGCAATCATGCGCACGACCGTGGCCCCGTTCGAGCTGGCTGAGGGTCAGCCCAGGGCGGACCGACTGGCGCTGGTGAGTATCGAAGGATGATCTGCCAGAAGGAGGCTCAGGGCAGCGGCAGGCCGGATCAGGATCACCTCCTGAGCCTGGCCGTCGAAGCCTACTTGTTCGGCTTCGCCTCGGTCGAGATGTTCCGCACCATGGACGACCTGGCCAGAGCGGAGAGAAATGGTCTCGGCCTGGATTTCAACCGATTCACCCACGCGCGACGGCTGGCGGCGAGCGACAGCAAGTGGCTCGCCGCGCCCAACACCGAAATGCTCTATTCCAATGCCTGGCTGGACCTGAGTCAGGGTCCTGTCTTGCTGGAGATCCCCGACATGGGGAGTCGTTACTACGTGGTTCAGCTGCTCGATTTCTTTGCCAACAGCTATGCCCATCTCGGTAGCCGCACACTGGGCAACCGGGGAGGCCGGCTGGTGATCGAAGGTCCTGGCTGGTCGGGCCAAGTGCCTGAGGGACTGACGGTTCTCGAATCGCCGACCAGCTTCGCCTGGATTCTGGCCCGCATACACGTCCGGGATGGCGAGGCGCTTCCGGCTGTCAATGCCCTGCAGGACCAGCTTGAGGTCGCGCCTCTAAGGGCCTCAGGCCAGAGCCTGGCCGTGGGAGAGAGGTGGCCGCGGTTCCGAAACCGCAGCGCCATCGACTTCTTCGTAAACCTGGATCAGGTCTTACGCCGGAATCCGCCACTTCCGGGCGATGCCGGCTGGATCGCCCGCTTGCGGCAGCTGGGCTTGCTTGGCGACCAATCCCTCGAGGCCGACGCCATCGACCCTGGCTTGAGGGGCATCCTCGAACGAGCGGTTGCCATCGGGCAGCAGCGTATTGCCGAGCGCGAGTCGCAGTTCGAAACCTATTGCCCAGGATGGATCTGGGAGGGGCTAAGCGCCGGCAGCGGCGCCCGGGACCACCTCAGCCGCGCGGCGTCGGCAAAGGCGGGTCTGGGCATCCTCTGCGCCGAGGAGGCCATCTATCCGCTCGCCTACGTCGATGCCCAGGGTCATCCGCTCGATGGCCGATGCAGCTATCGGCTCAGCTTCTCTCCCCAGGAGTTGCCCCAGGCGAAATATTTCTGGTGGGTCACCGTCTATGAGCTGCCTGACTACCGCCTGGTGGCGAATTCCCTGAGCCGTTACGTTTGGGGCAGCGTCAGAGGCCGCTTGGACCCCGCGGCTGATGGGAAGTTGGAGGTGTTGCTGCAGCCCGATTGTCCGGCAGGCTCGAGCTCCAACTGGCTGCCGACGCCGGCTGAGGGAAAGTTTGCCGTCGCTCTCCGGGTGTTTGGACCCTCAAAGGCGATGCTGACCGGAAGACATCGCTTGCCCCAGGTGGTGCGGCTATGAGAAGGACGCTCAGCTACCGGTTGGTGGACGGCATCGGCCGCACCTTCCATCGCCGCGGCCTGGTCAAGCTCGGTCTGGATCCGGACGAGCTGTGCGCGGAAGCGCAGCGAAGGGTCGGTCTCAATGACTTTGGAGAAGACGATTTCCGGCGCCCTCTGCAAATGCTGGTCCGCTGCCTGGGAGAGGAGGCAACGTTGACCTTCGTGGGCCGCCTCTTTGCCAGGGAGGTGCTCATCCAGAAGCTCATCAACCGGCTCCTGCTGACCGACTCCCTGCGTCGTCATCCCGAGATTCTGGAGGTAGACATTCGAGCGCCGATCTTCATCACCGGATTGCCGCGGACGGGCACGACCCTGCTGCATAGACTCATGGCCCAGGATCCGTCGCTGCGCCACCTCCAGATGTGGGAGGTATGGCAGCCGGCGCCGCCGCCGGATCCAGATACCTACAGAGCCGACCCTCGCCGCTCCAAGCGCGCATACAACAACTCGGACGCGCCCGGGATGCTCGGCAGGCTCTGTGCTCTGGAGGACTGGCTCATCGGACGCGAGACGGTTCAAAAGCGTCAGGCAGCGCACTGGGTTGAGATGTCCGAGCCGGAAGAGTGTCAGCTGCTCTTCATGAACTCCTTCCTCAGCCAGGAGTTCGTCCTCTTCTTTGCCGACGCGATCCCTTCCTACATCATGTGGCTGCTCGATCAGGAGCTGACCGCTGCCTACATGTATTACCGGCGGCAGCTGCAGCTACTGACCTGGAAGTTTCCGAATCAGCGCCTGCTCCTCAAGTCTCCAATGCACTTGCAGGGTATGGATGCACTCTTCCGAGTCTTCCCCGATGCGACCGTCCTCTGGACTCATCGGGACCCGCGAAGCGTAGTTCCGTCCTGGTGCAGCCTCAACCGGATCGACGGTGAGATCTACAACGACGCTTGCCCTGACGGAGTCCGTCGCCTGGGACAAACCGTTCTCGAGTGGCTGGGCAGGGAGATGGACCGGGCGCTGCGTTTGCTACCCGGACTTCCCTCGGAACGGATCGTTCATCTCTCCTATCGAGCGCTGGTGGCTGCTACAGTGCCGTTCGTGCTCGATTTGCGGGGCCGGCTCGGTCTTCGAGCAGACCAGGCTACCGAAGAGCGAATGCGGAACTGGATGAGCCATGACGGCAAACAGAGTCGCGGGGTGCACAGATACCAGGCAGGCAGCTTTGGGCTGGATGACGAGGTGGTGGACGAGCGCTTCAGCTCCTATCGCCGCGCCTTCGCGGGTCAGCTGTGAATCACCCGGGCGCGTCCCTGATCGTCGTCTGGGGGCTGACCCTGGTCAGCTCGGGATTCTTCATCCTCTGCGATTCGCTCAGCGCCAACTGGGCCAAGGTGGGAAGCCGCCTCAGCCTGGCGGTGGTCATCGTCCTTTCTCCGACGGCCTACCTGCTCTTCGGGCTCCTGGCGGGCAAGGTCAACCTGGCCATCGCCGGCTCGCTCGTCAATCTGATGATCATGATCGGTGCCGTTCTGGTCGGACTCTTCTATTTCAAGGAGAAGCTGACGTCGCTGCAGTGGCTAGGCATCGCCTTTGCCGCGCTGGCGATCCTGACCCTCAGCCTGAGCGCCCGCAAGTGAACGCTCGCTGGGCGAGCACTCGACGCGCTCAACGCCTGAACAAATAGTTATATCGAACGCAGCTATTTGCTGACAGCCGCCGTGCGAATAAGAATGGCATCATCACGCCATCAGCAGATGGGAAGGAAGGTCCACGATGCCGAAAGCGACGTCTTTGATCACGGGGGCCCTTGCGGCCGCGACCTCTCTCCTCCTCGCCGCGGCCCCGGCGCCGCAGGCGCTTCTTTATCACCGGCCGATCGTCGCCGTCAACCCCAACCAGTCGAACAACTGGTCGGGCTACAACCAGGGCGCCCTGGAGAAGGGGGTGCAGTTCCACCAGGTCTCCGCCACCTGGGCCGTGCCTACGGCCACCCGGCATAAGGCCGGTGAGAACGAGTACTCCTCGAGCTGGGTCGGCATCGGCGGCGGCTGCGTCGACGCCGGCTGCACGGTCGGTGACACGACCCTGATCCAGGCCGGTACCGAGCAGGACGTCAGCAGCTCCGGGACGGCCAGCTACAGCGCCTGGTACGAGCTGATCCCCGCGCCCAGCCTCTCGGTGTCCCTGCCGGTCAAGGCTGGTGACCAGATCCACGTGGACATTCGCGAAGGCACGCCGCAGCTGTGGACCATCCTGATCCAGAACCTGACCACCGGCCAGAGCTTCAGCACCACCGTCCCCTACTCCTCGAGCTACGCCACCGCGGAGTGGATCGAAGAGACGCCGATCGTGATCGACAGCAACGGCAACGCCTCGGTCGGTCCCTTGCCCAAGCTCTCGACCGTCAAGTTCGACACCGGCCTGGCGAACAGCGTCAATCCCAGGCTGCTGGCCACCGAGGAGATCCAGCTGATCGACTTCAACGGCCAGGTGCTCGCCACCCCGTCCAGCCCGGATACGGACACCGACGGCTTCAACGACTGCTCTTACGCCACGAGCTGCGCCAGCTTCACCTCCTGAGGCGAGCTGAGAACGACCCCATGGAGGCCCTGCCGGCGGCCGGCGGGGCCTCTCCTCGCCGTTCGAGCTGGATGGGCGCCGCTACGCATGTTTGGCCCTGACCGGATGGACATAGACTAAGGACATGGCTCAGCTCGGGCCCGGCGGCTCGCCGCCGGTCCCCAACCCGCAGGCGCCGCCCCCCCAGCGTCCCTGGCTGCGGATCGGAGTCATGGCCGCCCTGGTCGGACTCTACGTCCTCTTCCTCGTCTTCCAGTCGCCGCTGGGCCGCTCGGTCGGCGGCTCCTCCCGGGAGACCATCACCTATTCCCAGCTCAAGACCCAGATCGCGGCCGACAACGTCAAGGACCTGACCATCCAGGGCCAGGATGCCTGGGGCGATTTCAACAACGCGGCCAGCGTCGACGGCGCCGCCTCCAACACCCAGTTCAGCACCACCGTCCCCGCGACCGATCCGAGCATCTATCCCCTGCTCGACCAGTACCACGTCAAGTACGACTACAAGCAGGACAACGGCGGGCTGGGCAGCCTGCTGATCAACTTCCTGCCCTTCCTGCTGCTGATCGGCTTCTGGATCTGGATCCTGCGCCGCAGCGGGCAGGCGACCCAGGGGATCTTCTCCTTCGGTCGGAGCCGGGCCCGGATGCAGGCTCCCGGCAGTCCCAAGACCACATTCCAGGACGTGGCCGGAGTCGAGCAGGCGCAATTCGAGCTGCAGGAGATAGTCGACTTCCTCCGTGACCCGCAGCGCTTCCAGCGGCTGGGCGGCAAGATGCCCAAGGGTGTGCTGCTGATCGGCCCACCGGGAACGGGCAAGACGCTGCTGGCGCGGGCCGTCGCCGGTGAGGCGGGCGTACCCTTCTTCAGCATCTCGGCCTCCGAGTTCGTCGAGATGTTCGTGGGTGTCGGCGCCTCGCGGGTGCGCAGCCTTTTCGAGGAAGCCAAGAAACACAGCCCGGCGGTGGTCTTCGTCGACGAGCTGGACGCAGTCGGTCGCCAGCGCGGCGCGGGCCTGGGCGGCGGGCATGACGAGCGCGAGCAGACCCTCAACCAGCTGCTCGTCGAGATGGACGGGTTCGACCAGCGCGAAGCGGTGGTGGTGCTGGCCGCCTCCAACCGGGCCGACGTCCTCGACCCGGCGCTCCTCCGCCCCGGCCGCTTCGACCGGCGGGTGGTGGTCGATCGGCCGGATCGTCGCGGGCGTCTGGCCATCACCAAGATCCACACCCGGGGCGTGCCCCTGGACCCGGATTGCGACCTCGACGTGATCGCCCGCTCCACGCCCGGGCTGGTCGGCGCCGACCTGGCCAACCTGGTCAACGAAGCCGCCCTGCACGCCTCGCGCACCAACGGGACCACGGTCACGATGCACGATTTCGAGGAGTCGTTCGACCGGGTGGTCCTGGGCGCCGAGCGCAAGATCATGCTCAGCGAGGCGGAACGGCGCGTGATCTCTTTCCATGAATGCGGCCACGCGCTGGTCGCCTGGTATCAGCCCCAGTCCGACCCGGTGCACAAGATCACGATCGTCCCCCGCGGCCAGGCGCTGGGCGTCACCCAGTCGATTCCCACCGATGACCGTCACAACCTCTCCGAGGACTACCTGAAATCCCGGATCGCCATGGCCCTGGGCGGCCGGGCCGCCGAGCAGCTGGCCCTGGGCGGGATAACGACCGGCGCCCAGAACGACCTGGAAACCGCGACCGCCCTGGCGCGGCGCATGGTCATCTCCTGGGGCATGAGCCCCAAGCTCGGCCTTTTCTCTTTCGACGATTCTCCGGACGCCGTCTTCCTGGGACGGGAGCTGACCGGCAATCCGCACATCAGCCAGAGGACGGCCGGGATCATCGACGAGGAGGTGACCCGGCTGCTGGACGACGGCTACCAGACCGCGGAGCGGATCCTGACCGCCAACCGGGCCAAGCTGGAGCTGCTGGCCGAGGCGCTGCTGCGGGAGGAGGTCCTGGAAGAGGACCAGATCGCCCGCATCGTAGGTCCTCGCGCCCTCGAGGGCGGCGCCATCGACCGTCCCTTTCGCAAGTCCGCGGTGCAGGACGGGGGCTCCCAGATATGACCAGCTCCGAGGAACGCATGCGCAGGGAGGCCGGCGCCACGGGAGCGCCTGCGGCTGGGGAGGAGGCCGGCCTCCAGCCGGCGTCCCGACGCCTCCCGCTGGTGCCGCTTCGCGACGACGTCGTCTTTCCCCGGCTGATCGTGCCCCTCTCGGTGGGACGGCGGACCTCCATTGCCGCGATCACGGCGGCCATGGATGCCGACAAGCAGGTGCTGCTCGTCGCGCAGCGCGACCCGCAGATCGACGATACCAAGGAGGGCGACCTCTACGGGACGGGCACGGTGGCCGAGATCAACGGCATGCGGCAGACCCCGGCGGGCGTGCAGATGCTGGTCGCCGGCCAGTTTCGAGCCCGGATCCTGGGCTTCAGGCAGTTCAAGCCCTACATCGAGGTCGAGGTCGAGCCCATCGCCGACCAGGTGCAGCCGGGGCTGGAGCTGGAGGCGCATATGCGCTCGGTCAAGAGCCTGTACGAGAAGTACGTCGAATCCGGGGCCGCGGTTGCGCCCGAGGTGGCCGCTACCGTGGCCAAGACCGACGACGCCGCCTATCTCGCCGACCTGGTGGCCGCGGCTCCGGACCAGACTCTGGACCAGAAGCAGGCCATGCTCGAGACGCCCAGCGTCATCGAGCGCCTCCGTCTCCTGGCCCTGTTCCTCACCAAGCAGATCGAGATCCTGGAGCTGAAGGCCAAGATCCAGAACGAGGTCCAGAGCACGATCGGCAAGCTGCAGCGGGAGCAGATCCTGCGCGAGCAGCTCAAGGCGATCCGCAAGGAGCTGGGTGAGGACGAAGAGGGCGCGGACGTGGCCCACCTGCGGCAGAAGATCGAAGACGCCGGCATGCCCGACCCGGTCAAGGAACGAGCGCTCAAGGAGGTCGATCGGATGCAGAGCATCCCGGCTGCCTCCCCAGAGGTCGGCATCATCCGCACCTACCTGGACTGGCTGGTCGGCCTGCCCTGGGGCCCGCCCGCCCAGGAGACCTGGGATATCAAGCTCGCAGCCAGGGTCCTGGACCAGGATCACTACGGGGTGGAGAAGATCAAGGAACGGATCCTGGAGTACATGGCGGTGCGCCAGCGGTCACAGAGCCTGCGCTCGCCCATCCTCTGTTTCGTGGGGCCGCCGGGGGTGGGCAAGACCAGCCTGGGGCGTTCGATCGCCCGCGCCCTGGGACGCAATTTCGTGCGCCTCTCGCTGGGCGGCATCCACGACGAGGCCGAGATCCGAGGCCATCGCCGGACCTACATCGGCGCCATGCCCGGCCGGATCCTGCAGCAGATGAAGGCTGCCGGGGCGCGCAACCCGGTCTTCATGCTGGACGAGATCGACAAGGTCGGGGCGGACTGGCGGGGCGATCCCTCCTCGGCGTTGCTGGAGGTACTCGACCCGGAGCAGAATCACACCTTCTCCGACCACTACCTCGAGGTGCCCTACGACCTCTCTCAGGTCCTCTTCATCACCACGGCCAACGTAGTGGACACGATCATTGCCCCACTCCGCGACCGGATGGAGATCATCCGCCTTCCCGGATACACGGAGGAGGAAAAGCTGCGCATCGCGGAACAGTTCCTCAAGCCCCGCCAGCTGCGAGAGCACGGCCTGACCACCGAGAACCTGGAGCTGCCTCTGGCTACGCTGCGAGCCCTGATTCGCGATTACACGCACGAGGCGGGCGTGCGCAACCTGGACCGGGAGATCGCCAACATCTGCCGCAAGATCCCGCGACGGATCGCCGAGGGTGACACGGAGACGGCGGTGGTGCGGCCCGAGGACCTGGTCGGCTACCTCGGACCATCCCGATTCGATTTCGGCCTGGCCGAGCTCGAGGACCAGGTGGGGGCGGCGACCGGCGTGGCCGTCAACGAGTACGGGGGCGACGTGATGACGGTGGAAGCGATCGCCATGGAAGGTCAGGGCGAGTTCGCCCTGACCGGACAGATCGGCAAGGTCATGGAGGAATCGGCCCGGGCGGCGGTGAGCTATGCCCGCGCCCACGCTCTCGAGCTGGGGATCAAGTCCGACTTCTTCCGCGATCACTTCTTCCACATCCACGTGCCGGCGGGCGCCATCCCGAAGGACGGCCCGTCGGCCGGCATCACCATCGCCACCGCCGTGGTCTCGGTCCTCACCGAACGAGCCGTCCGGCGAGACGTAGCCATGACCGGCGAGATCACCTTGCGGGGCAAGGTGCTTCCCATCGGTGGTCTCAAGGAGAAGCTGCTGGCCGCCCACCGGGCCGGCATCACCACCTTCATCCTCCCCGAGAAGAACCGCAAGGACCTTCACGAAGTGCCGGCGGAGGTCAAGGAGGCGATGGAGCTCATCTTCGTCAAGCACGTGGACGAGGTCCTGGCCAAGGCGCTCCTGCCCCACGTGCGTCCGGCGGCCAGCGGACGCGCGCTCGGCTTCCACCGTCCGCTCGCCGGCCCGACCGGCACCGTGAACTAGAGCCGCGCCGCCGGCGTGATGCGCACCTGCGCCGTCGTCCTCGCGGCCCTGCTGCTCTCGGGCTGCTCGCTCCAGCAGGACGTCAGCACCGCGAGCCCCAGCGGCAGGGTGGGCGCGCCCGCCCCAGCGCTGCGGGGCTCGACCCTGGACGGCGGCTCGATCCGGGCCGACTACAGCTCGGCCTCAACCGTCCTGGTCTTCTGGGCGGCCTGGTGCGGCCCCTGCCGCAGCGAGCAGCCGGGGCTCAACCGGATCGCACGCGACTACCAGGCGCGGGGCGTCCGGCTGATCGGCATCGACGTGCTGGACCACGACCGCGCCCTGGCGGTCGCCTTCCTGCACGAGTTCAACGTGCCCTACCCGAGCGTCTACGACGGATCGGGGAGCCTTACCGCCGCCTTCGAGGTGGATTACCCGCCCACCATCCTGCTGGTCGATCGGCGGGGGATGGTGGTGGCCCGCTACCCAGGTGAAGCGTCCGAAAGCCAGCTTCGAACGCTGATCAATCAGAGGTTGCTGGTCTGAACCCTACTTGGTCCTTCGCTGCCAGCGCGTCGCCTTCAACATCTTCTTGTGCTTGTGTTTCCGCATCTTCTTGCGGCGTTTCTTGATTACCGATCCCAATCGTTCCCTGCCGTTCCTTTTTCTCTAGCGTCAGTCGACTCAGGCCGCGGGGGCGCCGCAGGCCGCCGGTAATTGTACGCGAAGGAGCGGAACAGACGGGCGTCGCCCGGTGTTTACAATGGAGAAGGGAATGAGCGAAGCCGTAATCGTAGAAGCCGTTCGCACACCGATCGGCCGGCGCGGCGGCAAGCTGGCCCCAGTACGGCCCGACGACCTGCTGGCGCTGACACTTGACGAGGTCACCCGGCGGGCCGGGTTGGACAAAGCCCAGGTCGATGACGTGGTCGTGGGCTGCGTCACCCAGACGGGCGAGCAGGGATTGAACATCGGCCGGGCGGCGGTCCTGATCGCGGGCTTCCCGATCGAGGTGCCGGGGACCACGATCAACCGCTTCTGCGGCTCAGGACAGCAGGCCGTCAACTTCGCCGCCCAGGGCGTGCTCTCCGGCGCCCAGGACGTCGTGATCGGGGCCGGCGTGGAGAGCATGACCAGGGTGCCGATGGGATCGGACGCCCTGGGTCCGGGCGAGGGCCCCTTGAGTCCCAGGCTCTCCGACCTTTACGAGATCATCCCTCAGGGCAACTCGGCGGAGATGATCGCCCGCAAGTGGGGCTTCGACAGGGCCCGGCTCGACGAGTTCTCGTTCCAGAGCCATGCCAAGGCCGGGCAGGCTATCCAGGAAGGCCGCTTCCAGCGGGAGATCATGCCCATCACGGTCCAGCAGAACGGCTCGAGCTACACCGTCGATACGGACGAAGGGGTGCGCATCCCTCCCTCCCGGGAGAAGATGGCGCAGCTGAAGCCCTCCTTCCAGGAAGACGGTGTGGTCACGGCCGGTAACTCCAGCCAGATCTCGGACGGAGCCGCCGCCGTGCTGGTGATGACAGCCGAGAAGGCGAAGGAGCTCGACCTCCGGCCGCGGGCGCGCATCCTCGCCCAGGCGATCGTCGGCTCGGATCCGACCATCATGCTGACCGGACCGATCCCGGCCACCGCCAGGGTGCTGCGCAAGGCGGGGCTTCGGCTCGAGGACATCGACCTGTTCGAGGTCAACGAGGCCTTCGCTCCCGTGGTTCTGGCCTGGCAGCACGAGACCGGGGCCGACATGGAGAAGGTCAATTACAACGGCGGCGCCATCGCCCTGGGCCATCCACTCGGCGCCAGCGGGGCCCGTCTGATCACGACTCTGCTCCACGAGCTGGAGCGCCAGGGCGCCCGCTACGGCCTGTCCACGATGTGCATCGGTTACGGGATGGGCATCGCCACCGTCATCGAGCGCCTGGATTAGCCCCGACCGACCGTCTGCTCCGGGGCGGCAAGGCCCGATCAGATGCCGCGTCGGTCCGGGAAATGGATCGGCAGGTTGTGCCGGCGGCGCTCCACGAACCAGGAGAGGACGAAGAGGAAGATGACCTGGAGCAGGAAGTAGATGGCCACGAGCATGTCCAGCGAGGCGCTCTCGATCGCCTCTCCGTGGAGGACCGCCGCGGTCCCGATGCCGAAGAAGAGGAAAGAGCAAAGGTAGGACAGGAAGGCGAGCGAGTAGATTGCTTGCTTCCAGATCCGCCGGTTGTTGAAGAAACCGGTTTCGTCGGGGCGGCGGGGACGCTGACGTATCACTGGGAGCACTGGTTATCCACCTGCGCCTGGTAGTCGCCCACGTGAAGGATGCAGGTCTGCACCTTGTTGACCGTTGCCTGCACCTGGTTGCCCGCCAGGGCGATGACCGCGATGGTGATGGTGGCCACCATGATGAAGAGGAACGCATATTCGATCAGCGCCTGGCCCGCCTGTCGCCGTCTCCTCGTGGTCACTCTGGCAGCCTAGCATCGGGATTTCCTGGTTTCATCCGCCTTTCGGACCAATTCCAGCCTGGACGGCTTGCGAATGACCTTACGAAAGGGCGTCGAAGGCGGCGCGGAGCTTGTCGTAGGTGACCCGGATGTGCTCGCTCATCACCTTGACGTCACCGAGGACCGGCATGAAGTTGGTATCCCCGCTCCAGCGCGGCACCAGGTGCTGGTGCAGATGGTCGGCCACCCCTGCCCCCGCCACCTGGCCCAGATTCATGCCCAGGTTGAAACCGTCCGGTGAAAGCGCCATCCGCAGAGCGCGGAGGGAGCGCCGGGTCAGCGCCGTCAGCTCGCCGGCCGCCTCCAGGTCGAGCTCTTCCAGGTCGGCGACGTGGGCGGTCGGAGCCACCAGAAGGTGGCCGTTGCTGTAGGGATACAGGTTCATCAGGACCAGCGCGCGAGGGGATCGGGCCAGCACCAGGCGCTCAGCCTCCTGCCCCTGGGGCAGGGCGGCTGCCTCACAGAAGAAGCACGCCGACGGCCTGGGGCCTTCGATGAATTCCATCCGCCAGGGCGCCCAGAGCTGACGGGGCACCCACCCATGATAGCGGTGGCCGGTTGAGGCTAAGCCCAGACACTACCACAATGGTGTGTTATACTGCGAAGCCGATGGCCAGGCGACCAGCCACCCTTTGGAGCTCTTGGTAAACTTGTGCCTCGACTCGCCGGCATGGGGCTGTGGCGCAGCTGGGAGCGCGTCTGCATGGCATGCAGAAGGTCACGAGTTCGAATCTCGTCAGCTCCACCAATACCCCTCAGCCATGGCCAGAACCGTTGCACCAGTCTACGATCCGCAGCTGATCGAGCCCAGGTGGCGGGCCGCCTGGAAGGCGGCCGGGCTCTTCCGCGTGACCGAGGACCGGAGCCGCCCCAAGTTCTTCCACATGGTGATGTTCCCCTATCCCTCGGGGCCGCTCCACATGGGGCACTTTCGCAACTACGTCTTCGGCGATACCTTCGCCCGCTACAAGCTGATGCGCGGCTACAACGTCTTGAACCCCTTCGGCTGGGACGCCTTCGGGCTTCCGGCTGAGAACGCCGCCATCCAGACGGGCATTCCCCCGCGGGTCTCGATCGAGAAGAACATCGCCATCTCGAAGCACGAGCTGGAGATCATGGGCATCGGCTTCGCCTGGGACCGCGAGATCGCGACTTCCAGCCCGGATTACTATCGCTGGACCCAGTGGCTCTTCCTCAAGTTCTACGAACGGCGCCTCGCCTACAAGCGGATGGCCTCGGTCAACTGGTGTCCCAAAGACAACACCGTGCTGGCCAACGAGCAGATCGTCAACGGCGTCTGCTGGCGATGCGGGACCAGGCCCACCAAGAAGGACCTGGAGCAATGGTTCTTCAAGATCACCGCCTACGCTGACCGTCTGCTCGACGACCTGGACAAGCTGGATCGGTGGCCGGAGCGGGTCCGGGTCATGCAGGCCAACTGGATCGGTCGCAGCCACGGGGCGGAGCTGGCCTTCACGGTCGAGGGACAGGAACCGATCCGGGTCTTCACCACCCGCCCCGACACGGTCTTCGGGGTCACCTTCATGGTGCTGGCCCCCGAGCATCCCCTGGTCGCCCGGATCACCGCCCCGGCCCAGCGGCACGCCGTCGAAGCCTATGTGGAGCGGACCCGCAGCGAAACCGAGATCGAGCGGCTCTCGACCGAGCACGAGAAGACCGGTGTCTTCACCGGTGCCTACGCGATCAATCCCTGGAACGGAGAAAGGGTTCCGATCTGGATCGCGGACTACGTGCTCGTGACCTATGCCACCGGAGCCATCATGGGCGTCCCGGGCAATGACACCCGCGATCTTGCCTTCGCCCGCAAATACCGGCTCCCGGTCAAGGAGATCGTGAGCCGCTCGCCCAGGCCGGCTGGGACGGTGGAGGGCACGGTCCTGGAGCTGGACCAGGGATACGCGGTCAACTCCGGTCCCTACAGCGGAATGCCCAGCCGGCAGGCATTCGAGGCCATCGCCGCCGAGGCGGAGAAGCGGGGCATCGGCGTGCGCACCGTCACTTACCGGCTCCGTGACTGGCTGATCTCGCGGCAGCGCTACTGGGGTGTACCGATCCCGATCATCTACTGTCCTGACCACGGCATCGTCCCGGTGCCCGAAACCGATCTGCCGGTGGTCCTCCCGGAGAACGTCGAGTTCCGCTCCGATGGGCGCAACCCGCTGCTCTTCGTCGAGGATTTCGTGAACACGACCTGCCCTCGCTGCGGCAAGGCGGCCCGACGGGAGACGGACACGATGGACACCTTCGTCGACTCCTCCTGGTACTACCTTCGCTACACCTCGGCCCGCGAGGAGCGCGAGCCCTTCGATCCGGAGAAGGCCAGTTTCTGGATGCCGGTCGATCAGTACATCGGCGGGGTGGAGCACGCCATCCTGCACCTGCTCTACTCACGCTTCTTCACCAAGGTGCTGCACGACGCGGGCATGGTCGCGGTCGACGAGCCCTTCGCCGCCCTCTTCTCCCAGGGCATGATCCTCAGGCACGGGGCGGTGATGTCGAAATCGAAGGGTAACGGCGTCGAGCCCGACCAGATCGTGGAGCGTTACGGTGCGGACACCGGGCGGATCTACGAGCTCTTCATCGGCCCGCCGGACCAGGACGCCGAGTGGAACGACCGCGGTGTCGAGGGGATATCGAAGTTCCTCCATCGAGTCTTCCGGATAGTGGTCGGGGAAGAGGAAGGATCGCCGCACCAGGGCCAGCCGGTGGGGGAGGTGGAGCTGCTGCGAAGCCTGCACGAAACCATCGACAAGGTGACCCGCGATATCGAGGCTTTTCACTTCAACACCGCCATCTCGGCCCTGATGATCCTGGTCAACCGGATGCAGGACTACCTGCGGGGAGGCGGCGCGCGGAACGAGGCCTGGGCCACGGTCGCCCAGGGCCTCACCCGTTTGCTCGCCCCCTTTGCTCCCCACCTGGCCGAGGAGCTGTGGGAACGGCAGGGCGGGCGGGGTCTGCTCACCTTCGGCGATTGGCCATCGGTGGACCCGGCGCTGCTGGCCCGCAGCCTGGTGACCGTGGTGGTCCAGGTGGACGGCCGGCTCCGGGACCGGATCGAGATGGCCGCCGGAGCCGGTGAGGACGACGTCCGCCGCCGGGCGCTGGAGAGCGAACGGGTCAAGCGAGCCCTGGCCGGCCGGAGTGTCGCCCGGGCGGTCCTGGTCCCCGACCGGCTGATCAACCTGGTTTCCGCCTAACCGGACATGCCTCTGCCTGACTGCGCGGGGCCCGGCTGCTCATGGGTTTAAGCGAGAACAATCTAGCCGGACTGTGTAAGGGGCTGATGGCGCGGCTTCGGGGCCGGGTCTACCGCTATGACTGGGCAATCGCGGCCGCGGTCATCGTGGCGGCCGGCGTTCTCGGCCTGGTTGCCCTCTGGCCACGATCCGGGCCGCCGGGCCCCGCCGCTGCCGCGATTCCCGCGTCCGAGCTGGAAAGCTCCCAGGATCGCTGGGTCCTGGTCTTCGTCAGCGGGGCGGTCGAGCGGCCCGGGATCTACCGCTTGCTCCTGACCCAGCGGGTGGTCGATGCCGTCGTCGCCGCCGGCGGCGCGACCTCCGCGGCCGACCCCTCCTGCATGCCCAACCTTGCCGCCCGCCTCAAGGACGGCAGGCAGATCGTCATCCCCTTCGCCGGCCGCTGCAGCAAGGCCCGCTCGGCCCGGGTCGACGTCAACGACGCCAGCCGGGAGCAGCTGCTTGCCATTCCCGGCATCGATCCCTCCCTGGCGGACGCGATCATCGCCTACCGCGCCTCGGCCGGCGGGTTCCAGAAGCTGAGCGAGCTCAAGAGCCAGCTTGGCGTCGACGCCGCCCTCTACAAGCAGCTGGCCAAAGCCCTGACGGCGCCCTGAGCCGAGGCGGCGCCCCCTGGTGGGCGCTGGGGGCGGCCCTGGGCAGCGTCGCCGCCGGCGTGCTGGCGGGAGTCCTGCTCGACCCGCTGGCTCCCTGGCTGGGCCTGGCCGGGCTGGCCGCGGTCGTGGTCGCGCTCCTCCGCCGCGGTCGGGGCTGGCTGCTGATGCTCCTCCTCCTGGCCTGCTTCCTCCTCGGCGCCGCCCGGGGTGCGCTCAGTCCCGCGGTCAGCCTTCCGCCCGGGATCGGGGGGCAGCGTGCCGCCCTCGAGGGCCTGGTCGACGACGACCCGGTCCGCCGGGGCCGCAGCCTGCGGATCACGGTTGCCGTCGACCGCATCAGCCTGCGCGGCAGCTCCAGGCCGGTGCGCCTGCGCCTGATCGCGAGCCTCTACGGCGCGGCCGTAGTCGAGGCGGGTAGCCGGGTTCTGCTGACCGGCCAGATCCGCCGGCCCAGCCGCTTCGAGCAGTTCGACTACCGAACCTTCCTGGCGGACGAAGGCATCGCCGGAGTCGTCGAAAGCCCGCGCCTCGTGGACAGCCTGCCCGGCGCCGTCGATCCGGCGCACGCCTGGATCTTCACCATCCGTCATGCCTTCGTCGAGGGGATCGACCGCGTCCTGCCCGAGCCCGAGGCGGCGCTGGTCCTGGGTGTGGTCTTCGGGTACCGTGCCGCCTTGCCTCCCGCCCTCGACCAGGCGATGATTACCAGCGGACTCATCCATATCGTCGTGATCTCGGGGCTCAAGGTTTCCCTCCTGGCGCGCCTCGTCCAGCGGTCGGTTGGCCGGGTCTGGCGAGCCGGAGGACCGTTGGTCGCGCTGGGAATGATGGGCCTCTACGCTCTCGTGTCCGGGGCCTCGGCCGCGGCCTTGCGGGCCACCGCCATGGGTGCTCTGGTGGTAGCGGCCGGCGTCCTCAGGCGCGACGCCCAGGTCTACGTCTCGATGGCCTTGACCGCAGCCCTGATGTTGAGCCTGAGACCGGCGCTGGCTCACGACGTCAGCTTCCAGCTCTCCTTCGCCGGCACGCTCGGGATAGCGGCCCTGACCGACCCCATCGCCCGCCGCCTCACCTTCCTGCCGGCGGTCGTGCGCGATCCCTTCGCCGCCACCTGCGCCGCCGAGCTCGCGACCTGGCCCCTGATGCTGGCCAACTTCCATCAGCTCTCGCTGGTCGGCCCGGCGGCCAACGCGCTCGTGCTTCCGCTGCTGCCGGCGATGATCGTGCTCGGAGGCCTGGGCGCGCCCGCGGCGCTGGCGCTTCCGCCGGTGGGCTTCCTGCTGCTTCACGGCGCGGGAGTGATCGCCCACTGGTTCGAGCTGGTCATCGGCCTGTCGGCTGCCCTGCCGGCGGCCGCGCTGGTGGTCCCCTACTTTCCCCAGCGCTGGCTGGCCGCGGCCGCGCTCCTCAACGGCGCCGGGCTGCTGGCGCTCAAGCTGCGCGTCTTCTTCTGGCAGCGCCGCCCCTGGTCTGTGCTGGCCGGCCTGCTGCTGCTGGCCGTCGCCCTGCTGCTGATCCGCCCGGACGGCCGCCTCCACGTCTACGCGCTCGACGTCGGCTCGGGTTCGGCGGTGCTGGTGCGCACCCCGGATGGCGAGCAGGTCCTGGTCGACGGGGGAGCCGACCCCGACCGTCTGGCGCAGGCGCTCGGCCGGGCCCTGCCGCCGACCGCACGACGGTTGCGCGCCTGGATCGTAACCGGCGGGAGGACGGCCGAGATCGGCGCCGCGAGCGCCGTCCTGGACCGCTTCCACGTCGATCGGGTCCTGGTCGCCGACCCCGATCCCTGGACGCCCAGCCTGCGCGCCGTGGTGGACCGGGCCCTGGCGCTGCACGTCCAGGTCGAGCTCCACCGCCTCGTCGCCTCGGTGGACGGCGTCACCGTGACAGCCTTCCCCGATCAGGGCGCCCTGAGCGTGCGCAGCGGCGGGGCGGCCCTGGCGGTGGTCACACCCTACTGCTCCTGGGATCATCTCCCAGCCGGGATTCAGGGCGCGATCTTCACCGAGGGTGGGCCGCCGGAGTGGGACGACCCCGGGGCGCAGGGCTTCGCGGCGATCGAGGTCGGCGCCAGCGACCGTGGCGGCCTACCGGCTCGCGCCTTCCTCCAGGGCCTGGGCAGCTCGACCGTGCTCCGGACCGACCGCCTGGGAACGGTGGAGATCGTGCTGGGCGAGACCGGCTTTCAGCCGGCCGACTGACCGGGTGCGAAGCCAGTGACGAGCTGGCCGACGCGCGCGACTGCCAGCTGACCAGGTCAGCTAAGGGGCGGGTGCCAGATCTGTGTAGTCATTGATGATGACCTGTTGGCTGACGTTTGCCACCGTATCCAGACCCCAGCTCTTCGAATAGGGCGTGCTCGACCGCGACAGCACCGCGCCCGATGCATCCCTGGTGGTGAAGGTGCTCGTCCCTTTGAGGGTCACGCCGACCAGTCGGGACGCTTGGCTGCTGAATTTGGGAAGGAAGAGGTCAAGGCTGACCTTGTCGAAGCTGTAGGTCTTCTGAATGATCTTTCCGGCGGCGATGTCCTGCTTGATGACGTCGGTGAATTCCTTGAGCCCATCGCCGGTGGCCCCCCTTTCTGCCAATTGCAGGTCGTGGGCGCGGCGCGCTTCAGATTCGATGATGAGGTCGAGCACCGCGTCATGCGCCATCCTGGTCGCGCTCTTTGGCGCGGACTGATCGAAGGCGACCACATCCGAGGCGATGGTGACATCTGGAATCGGCGGTAGGATCCACAGCTGTGCCGATGCCGAGGCGGGACCCGAACCGATCGGCGGCGGCAGGGCAGCAGCCGCGGACCTCGAGACCCAGTCACCGACCGCGGGCCCGGCGCCAACCGTGAGGGCGAGGGCGGGCGTCGACCCATCGGCGAGCCCAGCGGCCGGCTCAGGAGCGTGGGTCGATAGATCGGCGGCCACGGGCAGGGTGCCGATAAATAGCAGCGCCACGGCGAGCGCCGCCGGCAGGCGCCAGCCAAGGCGACGCGACCGAGCCCTACGCCTCTCCCGGGCTTCGAGTGGGGCCAGAAACCGCGCCAGCGCGAAGCGCAAGGCACAGGCGATGACCAGGCTCGCCAGGATGGCGGTCTTGGTCGCGAACTCGAGTGTCGTCGGGCCGATCAGCAGAACCGCCAAGATGGCGACGAGAATGCCGAATGCCACACGCGCCATCGGGCTGTCGGGAACCGTCCTCGGGTCGGGAATCATGAAGAGGCCGAAGACCAGGAGTTCAGGCGAGCTGACCAGGATCTGCCAGAGTTCACGTCCGCACATCGGGGCCACGTGCCAGCTGGCGACCATGCAGTGGTCGGGCACCAGAGCAAGCGCCAGTGCCGTAAAGGCCGCAAACCCAGCCATGAAGGCCAGCTCGAGGCCGAGCAATCGCAGCTCCCACGCGATCAACACGCCCCCGATCACCAGCACCGCGTAGGTCACGATCAGCCATGGCCCGGGCGGGATCCACCACAAGTCCTGCGGTTCTGTGAGCTTGGGCCCTAGCGCGACGAAGGCGATGACCAGGCCAAGATTCGAGGGGTTGAAGATGTGCCGCCGACGCCAGCGGATCAGGTACTTCGACGCCATCGAGATAGCGACGACGCCGATAAAGATCCAGATCCCATGCGTGCTCCACCATTGGCCGTGCAATGTGCCGGGAGTTCGCAGGATGAACGCGGTACTGTTGCCGGTCAGCAATCCGCTTGCCGGCCACATGATCGCCGAGTCCTTGAAGAAGGCGACAACGAATTCGATCGCGGCGCCGGTCGCGAGACAGATGAGAATCTGCGCCACCGAGAGCCGGAAGCCGAGCACCGTCTGGCCCAGCACCTGAAGCGTCACCAGTACCGCGGCTACGTGCATTCGGGGATCGCGGATGCTGGGGAGGATGACCGCATACTCCCGGCCGAGCAGCCGAACTGCCCGGCGCTTGGCGCTCACGGCTGAGTAACGGTTGGAATACTCAAGCCGTTACACCCCAAGGCCTTGTCAGTATTCCGCTTCCTGTTGTACGCATCGTACCGAGCACGGGCCGGGTTGATCGGAGCTGTCGTCATCGCCGCGCTCTCGGCCTGTGATCTTCCGTTTGGTCTCGACCTGCCTACGACCCGCAGCCTGGAGAGCGGCGCCACCGGCACTCTGCTCGCGGCCGACAGCTTCGAGATCACCGGATCGTACAGCGAAGGCAGCAACCAGTGGTCCATCGACCTGCAGCTGAGCCGCCCGGACTCCGAGCAGCTGACCGTCGCGACATCCAATCTCAAGCTCGAAGCCATCATCCTTGACAACAACGCCTATTTTCGTGGGCAGCAGTTTCTCTCGGCGCACATGGGCAGCGATCTTGTTTCTCTCAGCCTTGTCAAGGCGGCGGGAAACGGGTGGTGGAAGGGCTCGGCGGGTCGTGTTCCCCAGTTGACGGACCTGACCGATGGAAACGGCTTCCGGTCGACGTTCCTTGGGCAGGCAATCACGCAGCGCACGGACCACGTGTCGGTGGATGGAATCGATGCGGTCGACCTGTCCGGCGCGCGGGGAGAGGTTTTTATCACTGCGCAAGCGCCCTATCGGGTGCTACGCGTGCGCCTGAGACATGGTGTTGTCGTCGACGGCATTCGCGATGCCGACCTTCGCTTCGTTAATTACAACCGCGATCTCCACATCGCAGCCCCTGCCGAGGTGATTGATTTCTCGAATCTCAGCACCCTGCCGCCCATCTACACGGTCGTGTCGGTCGACACTTCCAGATGCGGCACGCCCTGCGCCGTCTCGGCTCTCCTCAAGAATCTCGGCGGGCTGCTCCATGCCAAGGCGCCATCCACCATCATCTTCACCATGACGGATACGGCCTCCCGGCAGGTTCTGGGAAGTTGCCAGACGCCGGTCCTGCCGGACGTCGCGTACAACGCGACGACGATGGTGACATGCTCTATCGAAAACGTGACCGCCGAGCAGTCAAACGCGGCCACCGTCACGGCGAAGCCGGACAACCCGGGTCGCCTCTAGGACCGTGACAAAGCTCGAGCTGGCCACATGGGCCCTGGTCATCGCTTTGTTAGGCGGTGAGGTCGGGCTCGCCGTGCTCCGGCCGTGGGACCATCACGTCGCCCTGTCGTTATCCGGCTCGCATACCTCGAGTCTCGTCGCGGCCAACAGCTCGCCGTCGCCGGGTGCGACGAGGCTGGTCAGCCCCTCCGCTGGTGGCAAGTGTCCGGACGTCGTGGTCCGCAGGGTCTTAGAACCCGCTACGATCCCGCGAAGCGCCTGGGTTCATGCTTCTGATGGAGTCAACGTCCGGGCCGCCCCGTCACCTTCCGCGACGCGCCTCACGACGCTGGCGACGGGCACGCAATTGAACCTTCAGGGCGAACAGACCAACCCCGATGGCAGCACCTGGTATCGAATTCGGCTCAGCGACGGCCGGGACGGTTGGTTGAGCGGCCGCTATACGACCAACTACCCAATCAGCCTTGCCTCCACCGACTCGCTGAAGATCTGGCTGCCTGTTGGCTATCAGTTCCGGTCGGTGGCACCCGGTAAGGCGGAGGCGGACTATGCGAACGGGCCGCTTCCGTTGCTCTACGTGGAGAGTGGTGCGAGGGCCCAAGCCCCGACCCAGTCAATGGTGCCGGCCGGCCTGCCCCGCCGGGCCGCGTGGACCGCGCGTTCCACGGAGCAGGCCCTTGTCGGCGATCTCCCCGCCACCGATCGCGTGTTCGGCGTCCTGCTGGCCGGCAGAGGCTGTCCCGCCCTCCTCCACGAGGTCAGGGTCACCACGGACACCCGTTATTACGACTTCATCTTTCTGCTGGATGAGCCAAGCTCGCCGGTCGTGGCCCAGTTACTGGACAGCGCCACGGTGCAGTAAAGAGCGATCCGCACCGCACTCTCAGATCAGGTGTCGTCGGCCTGGCTCAGGACTCTGGGCACGCCTGCGGCGTCGTACGACGGGTCGGGATGGATATCGAAGGCATCGGCAAGGCGCACGAAGAAGTTGAACAGGGCGCCGTCGTAGACGGCTTCGGCGATCTGCGCGTCGTTCCACCCGGCTTGGCGGAGACCTTCGACTTGCCCATCGCTGATGCGATAAGCATGGCGCGTCAAGGTCTCTACGAATTCCAGCAGCAGTCGATGTTTCGGCGTAACGGCGGCGGCCTCCAGGTCACCATCGCGCAAGGCCGCCGCGGTTCGCGAGTACTGCTCTCCCTGCAACTGCAGGAACCAGGCATGGCTGCTGAGTCAATAGTGGCAGCGGTTGAGCGCCGAGACATAGGAGGCGATCATTTCGTGCTCGGCCCGGCTGAGCGCGCCGTCCGTGAAGTGCAGCCGGCTCGCCTGATCGATAGCCCGCAGGAAGTCGGGTCGTAGGCTCATCGTCCGCAGGATGTCGGGAACGTTTCCCGTCGGCGAGGTTTTCTTCAGCTCTCGGTAGACGTCGGCGATCTCGCCCGATGCGTCGTTATCGTCGATCCACGCGATCCGAGCCATGAAGGCGCAACGCAGGTTCGATCACCCCGGTTACGATTTCTGACCTGCCAGGTAGTCGAGGGCCAGGAGGTAGCCGGCCGGGCCCAGTCCCATGATCACGCCGACCGCCGCCGGCGCCGTGACCGAGCGGTGGCGGAACTCCTCCCGCTTGTAGAGGTTCGAAAGGTGGACCTCGACCACCGGCTTGCCGCAGCCGAGGAGCGCATCGTAGAGGGCGAGGCTGGTGTGGGTCAGCGCGCCCGGGTTGACGATCACCCCGTCACAGCCGGGCCCGAGCCGCTCCAGCTGGTCGATCAGCTCGCCCTCGTGGTTGGACTGGACGCATTCCACCTCACAGCGCAGCTGCTGAGCCCGCTGCCTGATGGCTGTCTCGATGTCGGCCAGGGTCGCCTTGCCGTATATCTCGACCTGACGCCGGCCGAGGGAGGCGAGGTTGGGGCCGTTGAGCACCAGGATCTTCACGAGAAGACCGCGTCCAGCGTGGCCTCGACGTCCCTTTGGGGAACCCGGCAGCCGTACTCGGCGCGCCCCGGACCGGCCAGCAGGACCCACCGGACCTCGCCCTCCTGGGCCTTCTTGTCGTGGCGCATCGCTTCCAGCAGGCGGGCGCGATCGCAGGCAGGACGGTCCGAGAGCAGGCCGAAGGCGCGGAGCAGCCTCTCCTGTCGCGCCGCGAGCTCCGGCGCGCAGCGGCCCGTCCGCCGGCTGAGGTCGGCCGCCGCCTGCATCCCCCAGGCGACCGCCTCGCCGTGGGGCACCGCCCCATACCCCAGGGCCGCCTCCAGGGCGTGCCCCACCGTATGCCCGTAATTGAGGATGGCCCGAACTCCGCGTTCCAGAGGATCGGCCTCCACCACGCGAGCCTTGATGGCGCAGGTCGAGGCGATCACCCGGCGGAGGAAGGCGCCGTCGCGCGCCAGCGCGGGCTCGACGCCGGCTTCGAGGTCCGCTAACAATTCCGTGTCGGCGATGATAGCCGACTTGACGACCTCGGCCCAGGAGGCTCGGTAGTCCCGCTCCGGCACGGTGGTCAGATACTGGACGTCGACCAGGACGGCGCAGGGCTGATGGACGGTCCCGATGAGGTTCTTGCCCGCCTCCAGGTTGATGCCGTTCTTGCCGCCGATGCTGGCGTCGACCATGGCCAGGAGCGTGGTGGGCAGCTGGAGCAGGGGCAGGCCGCGCAGCCAGGTTGACGCCGCAAAACCGGCGGCGTCGCCGACCGTCCCGCCGCCCAGGGCCACGATCGCCCCCAGCCGGTCGACCCCCACCGAGGCCAGGAACCGATAGAAGTCGGAGAGCGCCTCGATGGTCTTGGCCGCCTCACCGGCAGGCAGGGCGTGGAGGGCGGTCCGAAAGCCGCCCGATTCCAGGGCCTCCGCCAGCGCCGGGGCGTGGGTCGAGGCCAGCCGCGAATCGGAGGCGATGGCCACCGTTCCCCGCACGCCGGCGCGCTCCAGCGCCGGCGCGGCCAGGTGCAGCAGGCGCGCCCCGACCGTGATCTCGTGAGGATGGCCGGCGACCCGGACCGGGATGCGGGAGAGGCCGTCCAGAGGCAGGCGATCGGCGACCGCGGCGGCGACGGCCTCGGGCGGCCGCGCGTCGGTGGCGACCAGCAGGTCGGCCTCCCGATAGCGCGGCAGGCGGGCCGGCAGCAGGCGGCCGATGGCTGCGCCCACACCGGCCTCGAGCAGTGGCCGCTCGCCGGCGCCGTCCATCCGGCCGGCCAGCGTCTGCTCGCTGGCCAGCAGGGCGACGACGACGTTGCCCTGCCGCAGACGCGACCAGTTCTCCTCGCGCATCGGCGCCCCGCCTCCGACCGCCAGCACCTGCTGCTCGCCGGAGAGGGCGCGATCGAGGCAGGCGGACTCGCGGCGGCGAAATCCCTCCTCGCCCTCGCGCGCGAAGATGGCGCTGACCGGCATCCCGGCCTCCGCCTCCACGAGCTGGTCCAGGTCGACGAACGGCCGGCCCAGCCTGGCGGCGAGGATCGGCCCTACGGTGGATTTGCCGCTCCCCATGAAACCGGTCAGGACCACGCTGGTCATCGCGGCAGAGCCCGCTTGTAGGCGCTCAGGTTGCGGCTGAGCTCGCGCATCGAGTCGCCGCCGAACTTGTCGAGCAGCACACTGGCCAGCGTCAGCGCCACCATCGCCTCACCGATCACCCCCGCCGCCGGCACCACGCAGACGTCGCTGCGCTCGTAATGGGCTCGTACCGCGCGGCGGGTCTTCACGTCGACGGAGTCGAGCGGCCGTCGCAAGGTGGCGATCGGCTTCATCATCCCGTGGACGACGATCGCCTCACCGTTGGAGATTCCTCCCTCCAGGCCGCCGGCTCGATTGGTGGGGTGGGTGAAGCCGCGACCCCTGCGATAGACCGGCGTGTCGTGCTCGCGCGAGCCGGGGAGGCCGGGCGCCTCCGCGCCGTTGCCGAGCGAGACCGCCTTGCAGGCCGGGATGCTGACGATCGCCTGGGCCAGGAGGCCGTCGAGGCGCGTATCCCACTGGCGGTAGCTGCCCAGCCCGGGCGGGACCCCTTCCGCGATCACCGTGAAGACTCCGCCCAGCGTGTCTCCGGCGGCCCTGGCGCCGTCGATGGCAGCCACCATGGCGCGGCTCGCGTCGTCGTCGGGACAGCGGACCGGTGACCGCTCCACCGCCGCCCAGCGGATGGTCCTGGGCAGCGCCGCCTCGACGCCGCCGATGGCCCTGGTGTAGCTGCGCACGCTGATCTCGAACTGGGCCAGCAGCTGCTTGGCGACACCGCCGGCTGCGACCCGGGCGGCCGTCTCCCTGGCGCTGGCGCGCTCCAGCACGTCGCGAGCGTCGTCCAGGCCGTACTTCAGCATCCCGGCCAGGTCCGCGTGTCCGGGGCGGACCCGGGTGATCGGCTTGCGCTTGACGCCCTCGGCTTCGACCCGCATCACGGCCTGCCAGTTCTCCCAGTCGCGGTTCTGGACCTCGAGCGTTATCGGCGAGCCGAGGGTCCGCGCGCCGCGAACGCCGGACACGATGCGGGCCGCATCCCGCTCGATCTTCATCCTCCCTCCGCGCCCGTAGCCGCCCTGGCGGCGGGCCAGGTCGACGGCGAGCTGCTCGGCCGTGAGCGGGAGTCCCGCGGGCACGCCGTCGATGATCACGGTCAGCTGGGGACCGTGCGATTCGCCCGCGGTCAAAAACCGGAGCGTCATGTGGGCCGCATCATATCTAAGGCCCGGCGGGATCCTCTGCGATCGAGGCCCCGGCCGCCTCCTCGAGAGCGGCGCGCATGACGGCGAGCGGCGCCGGCCGGGCGGTCCAGATCTCGAACGCGGCGGCCCCCTGGTAGAGCAGCATGCCCAGGCCGTTGACGGGCCTGGCGCCGGCCGCGCGGGCGGCCAGGAGCAGGCTCGTCCAGACCGGCCGGTAGACCAGGTCCACGATCACCTGCCCGGCCTGGAGCCGCCGCGGTTCGAGCGGTATGCTCCTGCCGTCCATGCCGATGGGCGTGGCGTTGACAACCAGGTCGATCGCCTCCCGGGCCAGGATTCGGTCCACCTGGTCGAAGGCGACCGCGCGTCCCTGGCGAGGGCGGAGCAGGCGGCATACGTCGTCGGCGGCCGCCACCGAGCGGCTTGCCACGATCACTTCCGCGGCCCGGTCGCCCAGCTCGGCCGCAACCGCCCGGGCCGCCCCGCCAGCTCCCAGGATCAGCGCCCGCGCAGGCTGATCGACGCCGGCTTCCAGCAGAGAGCGCGCGAAGCCGGCGCGATCGGTGTTGTACCCGACCAGCCGGCCTCGCTCACGCGCGATGGTGTTGACGGCCTTGAGGGAGAGGGCGGAGCCCGCCAGCCGGTCAAGGTGCTCGGTGACCGCGAGCTTGTGGGGCACGGTGACGTTGGCGCCGACGACGGCGCCATCGCGGCGGATGGTGCGCACGACCTCTGCGAGCTCAGCGGCGGGAACCCGCCGGGCAACGTAGCGCAGGTCCAGCCCGGCCGCGGAAAAGGCGGCGTTCTGGAAGACGGCCGAGAGGGAGTGTTCGACCGGGTCGCCGAGGAGGAGCACCTCCTGGGAGGGCGGATCAGCCACCGGTCGCCCGGCGGAGCACGTCGAAGAACCCGGGGTAGGAGACGTCGACCCGATCCGCCCCGTGAATCGTCGTCGGGGAGCTGGCCACCAGCCCCGCGACCGCGAGCGCCATGGCGACGCGGTGGTCCTGCGCCGCGTCCACCGCAGCCCCCCGCAGTGGAGCCGGCCCCTCGATCACGATCCGGTCCTCCTGCTCCTCCAGGGTCGCGCCCATCGCGCTCAACCCCCTGGCCATGGCCCGAACCCGATCGCTCTCCTTCACCCGCAGCTCGGACACGCCGCTGATGACCGTCCGCCCGGACGCCTGGGTCGCGAGCACGGTGATGATCGGGATCTCGTCGATGGCCCGGGCCACACGCTCCGGCTCCACCCGGACCGCCCGCAAGGCGCCGCCGGCCACGCGAATCACCCCCCGAGGCTCGATCTCGAACGCTTCAGGCTGCCGGCTCAGCGACACCCCCATCTCTTCCAGGAGATCGAGGAACGCGGTCCGGGTCGGATTGAGCCCCACGCCCTCGATCAGCGCAGTCCAGCCCCCGCGCAGGCTGGCCGCCGCCAGCAGGAAGGCCGCCGAGGACAGGTCGCCCGGGATCGCGATCTCAAGAGGGCGCAGCGGCGCCTGCTGCCCTTCGATGCAGACCTCGCCCGGCGCCCGGCGGACGGTCGCCCCCATCGCCGTCAGCAGCCGCTCGCCGTGGTCTCGGGTGGGAACACCCTCGAGCACGCAGGTGCGCCCCTCGGCCTGCAGTCCTGCCAGGAGCAGCGCGGACTTGACCTGCGCGCTGGGCGGCGACACCCGGTGCCTGATGCCCTCGAGCCGTCGGCCCTCTACCCGAAGCGGCGGGTGTCCCTCGGTGGTCTCGATCGCGGCGCCCATCAGCCGCAAGGGAGACGCGATCCGATCCATCGGACGGCTGCTGAGGGAGCCGTCGCCGCTGAGCGTGGCCCGCACCGGGCTCCCGGCCAGCAGTCCCGCCAGCAGGCGCATGGTCGTCCCCGAGTTCCGGCAGTCGAGGCTCGCGGGCCCGGAGTCCCACTCGGCGATCGGGCGTCCGCCGACCAGCAGGCCGCCTCCGTCCGCCTCGATCGTGGCTCCCAGCCGGCGCAGGCAGGCGATGGTGGCGGCGACGTCCTCGCCCTGCGGAACGCCCTCGATCCGGCTGCGGCCACCGGCGATCGACCCCAGCAGGAGGGCGCGGTGGGCGATCGACTTGTCACCAGGGACGCGCAGCGCGGCCCGGAAGGTGCGGGCTGGCTGGACCTGCTCGACGCTCAGGCCCGCAGCCACCCTCGCGCCTGCGCCCGGCTGGCCTCGAAGAGCTCCTCGACGCTGGCATCCTCAGCCAGAAGCCGCCGGCGGTACTCGCTGATCGACGCCTCCAGGCGGTCCACGGCCGAGAGCAGGGCCTCGCGATTGTGCTCGGCGATGGCGGCGTACAGGCGTGGGTCGCCGGTCGCCAGCCGGATCATGTCGCGGAATCCCGGCCCGCCCAGGGCCGCGGTCCGCTCCGGCTCCCCCGAGGCCGCGACGGCGCCGGCGTAGGCGGAGCTCAGGAGAAAGGCCACGTGGCTCACCAACGCCACCCGACGATCGTGTTCCTGCGGGTCCATGAAGACGGGACGGGCGCCGATGGCGCGGACGCAGGCGAACCATTCCTCGAACGGCTCGAGGTCCTGGCCGGGCCGCGGGGTGAAGATCCAGGGAGCTCCCTGGAAGAGGGATTCCCGGGCGGCGCCGAGCCCGCTCTCCGTCCGTCCCGCCATGGGATGGCCGCCGAGGAAGCGGTCCGGGTCGGCCATTCCCTTGACCGCCCAGCCGACGACCCGGTCCTTGACGCTGCCCAGGTCGGTCAGCAGTCCCTGGGGCATGGCCCGGTCGAGCGCTCTCAAGACCTGTGAGGTCGACCCGAGCGGGGTCGCGATCACCGCCACGTCCGCCCCCGCGGCCTGGTCCAGGCTGGTGCCGGCCGACGTGACCGCCCCGCTGCTGAGCGCCGCCTCCGCCTGGAGCGCGTCCCTGGTGATGCCGTGGACGGCGATCTGGGGCCGCTGTGAGCGCAGCGCCATCCCCAGGGAGCCGCCCATCAGACCGACCCCGACGATGGCGACCCGGCGGATCGCGCTCACAGCTTCGTGCCCAGCGTCTGGGCGATGGTACGCACCGCCTGCATCAGGTTGCGGAAGTCCTCCGGGGTCAGCGATTGGGCTCCGTCGGAGAGCGCGGCCTCAGGGTGGGGGTGGACTTCGATCATCAGGCCGTGGGCTCCGGCCGCGATCCCGGCCATCGCCATCGGCGCCACCAGCGAACGGCGCCCGGTCCCGTGGCTGGGGTCGACGATCACCGGCAGATGGCTCAGCTCGCGTACCAGCGGGACGGCGTTGAGGTCGAGCGTGTTGCGCGTATAGGTCTCGAAGGTCCGGATGCCCCGCTCGCAGAGGATGACGTCGTAGTTGCCCTGGGAGAGGACGTACTCGGCGGAGAGGAGCCACTCCTCGATGGTGGCCGACATGCCCCGCTTGAGGAGCACGGGGATGCGGGTCCGGCCGACCTCGGAGAGGAGGGCGAAGTTCTGCATGTTGCGGGCGCCTATCTGGAGCACGTCGGCGACCTCGCCGACCGCCTCGATGTCGGCGGGTGTGAGCACCTCCGCCACCACCGGCAGGCCGGTCTCCTTGCGCGCCTGGGCCAGGATGCGCAGCCCGTCGTGGCGCAGGCCCTGGAAGGTATAGGGCGAGGTCCTGGGCTTGAAGGCGCCGCCGCGGAGGGCGTGGGCTCCCGCGTCGCGAACCTGCCGGGCGGTCTCCAGGAAGACCGCCTCCGACTCCACCGAGCAGGGACCGGCCACGATCCAGAGCCCATCGCCTCCCACCTCGCGGGTCCCCACGGTGACCTTTGTGTTGCGCGGGCGGAACTCACGGTTGGACAGCTTGAACGGCTTGCTGATCGGGACCACGTTGGCCACGCCGGGAGCCTCCTCGAAGAGGTCGCGCAAGGCCACCGGGTTGACCCCGATCACTCCGATCACTGTCCGCTCCTCACCCGAGCTCATGTGGGTCTTGAACCCGTGCGACTCGACCTGCTCGACCACCGCCCGGACCTGGGCGGGAGTCGCGTCGTGGCGCATGACGATGATCACGGGCGGCTCCTCAGGCGGCTCGCGCCGCGCAGGTAAATGAAGCGCAGCTCGGACGCCGCGCGTTCGGTGTTGACCAGGACCAGCACGCGGATGCAGCGCGGCACGTTGCCGTCCTGGCCGGCCGCAAGCTCCATCTCGTGGCCGCAGAGCATGGGCACCTCAGCCCATCCCATCCGGCGCGCGGCCACGGCCGGGAATTCCGCCGTCAGATCCCGGGTGGTGGTGAACCAGGCGGCGGCGACGTCGGAGCGCACGATCCCGTTTTCGTCGAGGAGGGCGCCCAGCAGTTCCTGGGTGGCTTCCACGATCGCCTGCGGGGAATCCTCCTCGACCGTGGTCGCACCGCGGATGCCACGAACCGCCATGGGAGACCAAATTGTAGATCGGCCCCCAGGCCAGAGGGAATCGCCAGACCAATAGAAGGATGGGATGAGCCTGAGCCGGCGGGCCGCCGGCCCGCCGGTTCAGCGCAGTCGGTCAACTGATCAGGCGCTCGACTCCCGGCGCACGTCGGCCTGGTTGGGCGAGACCGTGCCCGGCAGATGCAACAGGTTCTCGACCCCGGCCACGCCGTGAATGTGCCGGGCGGCCCGCTCGATGGCCTCGATCTGGTCCGGGCGGGAAAGCTCGCCCCGCAGCACGACCACCCCGTTGCGCACGTCTACCGAGATCCCACCCTTGGGCAGGCCGGTTTCCCGGAAGATCTCGCTCTCCACGCGGTCGGCGATGGTCACGTCGTCTCCGGCGGGCCGTCCGCTGCTCAGGTGGACGACACGCTGCTTCAGCCCAACCGTCTGGGCATTCATTCCGCGCCCCATCCGGCCCACCTCCCCCGCCCAGCGGCGGATCAGGCCTGAGAGCCGATCCTGAGCCTCCACCCGTCGCCTGCGGCCGCGCTCGGGGTCCAGGAAGTAGGCGAGCAGCCCGCCGATGGTGCCGCCGACGAGCAGCGCGGAGACCCGCGGGCCGCCACGGCGGCCGCGGGCCCGCGACTTGAGGTCCTTGAGCGTCTGGTCCGCTTCGCGGCCGGGCTTGATCGCCCTGGCCCGGGCGGTGAGCGCTCTGGCTCTGGTCCGGATCACGTCAGGCGCCCCTGGTCACGCCGACCGTGGCCTTCTCCGCCGCGCCCTTGCCGCCGGTGGCCTGCACCAGGTTGCCGTGGCTGAGCACGCCGACCAGCCGGCCGCCTTCGACCACCGGGAGCCGCCGGACCTCAGCCTGGTCCATCTTCCTGGCCGCCTTCTCGAGGTCGTCCTCGGGGCTGATCGTTTGCACTTCCACGCTCATCACGTGCTCCACCGTCTCGCTGGCGAGATCGTGGCCTTCGGCAAGGCAGCGGATGACGATGTCCCGGTCGGTGATGACCCCGACCAGCTTCTCGTCCCCCTCGACCACCGGTATGAAGCCGGAGTTCTCCTGCTTCATCTTGCGGGCGACGTCCCTGAGCGTGTCGTTGGTCTTCGCCTTGGTGATGGTCTTGGCCATCGCGTCACGGACCTTCATGGCGCGCACCTCCTCAGTTGCGGGATATTGAGGGTTCAGCCCTCTATTATACCACTGACTATATACTGGTTTATGATAGCGGTATATCCAGTTCGGGAGGTGAGCGCGATGGCGGAACGCATCAGCCGGCGCCGCGAAAAGGAGCCCGAGCTCAGGCCGCAGGACCCCAGGGGGATCAAACGCAAGCTGAGTCACGAGATGGCCGGTCAGCCCCCGCCCGAGCAGGCCAGGCGGGTCCTGGAGGAGGTCGATCGCGAGGTCTCGGGCGAGTACGAGCGCGAGCAGGAGCAGAAGGCGGCTGGAGTCAGTCGAAGAGCTTCCGGAGGTCGACCGACGCCTCGGCCCTGAGCTGGACCAGGGTGCACTCGCGCGGCGGTTTGTCCGGCCGCCAGCGCAGAAAGCGCACGCCGTGCCTGAAGCGGTCGCCCTCCAGGCGATCGAAGCCCACCTCGCAGACCAGCTCCGGGCGCAGCGGCTCCCATTCCATGCTGCGTTCGGTGGCCCACCGGCTGGGACCGCCGGGGGTACGCCCCTCGCCGAAGTCCGAGGGTCCACGGTGCGCCTCCAGCAGCGCGACCAGCTCCCGGCGCTGGGCGTCGTCGAAGCTCGAGGTGTGTCCAACGTACTCGAGCGTCTTGCCCCGGTAGGCGCCGAGCAGGAGCGAGCCGACCCGTTTCCCGTCCTTGCCCCAGCGGAATCCGCCCACCACGCAGTCCGCTGTCCGCTGCTCCTTGACCTTGATCATCGCCCGCTCGCCGGAATGGTAGACGTCGTTCAGCCGCTTGGCCACGATGCCGTCCAGGCCCGTGCCGCGGTACTCGTTGAGCCAGCCGAGCGCCGTGTCCACGTTCGCGGTCAGCGGGCTCAGGTATACGGGCGGTGGAGGTGAGCCGAGCATCGCTTCCAGCCGTGCTCGTCGCTCACTCAGCGTCAGCTGGCGGAAGTCCTGTTCGCCGTCGGCGAGGGCGTCGAAGGCGATGTACGAGGCCGGGGTCTCGGCAGCCAGCATCTTGATCCGCGAGGCGGCCGGATGGATGCGCTGCAGCATCAGGTCGAAGTCCGTGCCCTGGCCGGTGAAGATCACGATCTCGCCGTCGAGGACGACTCGCGGGGGGGCGATCCGCTGCAGGGCGGGGACCAGCTCCGGGAAGTAGCGCGCGAGGGGCTTCTCGTTCCGGCTGTAGAGCGCGACCTCGTCGCCGTCTCTGAAGGCCAGGCAGCGAAACCCGTCCCATTTCGGCTCGTATTGCCAGCCTTCGCCCCGCGGCAGCCGGGACTGGACCTTGGCCTCCATCGAGGAGATGGGCGGAGTGATCGGCAGGCGCATCGATCCATTGTGGCAGCGCTACACTGGCTGGGTGGAAGGGCATCCCTCAGTCGTGCTCCGAGACACGTTCGGCCGCGTGGCCGACGACCTGCGGATCTCGGTCACCGACCGCTGCAATTTCCGCTGCGTCTCGCGATCGACCTCCTCCAGGACCCGCCTGGCCGTGCTCCTGGTCCAGGAGTGCGGCGTGCGCACCATCCGCCTGACCGGCGGCGAGCCCCTGGTGCGCCGGGGCATCGAGGAGCTGACCGCGATGCTGGCCGCGATCGATCCCCGGGTGGACCTGGCCATGACCACCAACGGGATCCTGCTGCAGGAGAAGGCGGCGGCTCTGCGGTCCGCCGGCCTGCGCCGTCTCAACGTCAGCCTGGACACGCTCCACAGCGACCGCTTCAAAGCCATCGTCCGGCGGGACGCCTTCGATCGGGTGCTGGCGGGGCTCTGGGCGGCAAGGGAGGCCGGCTTCAGCCCGATCAAGCTCAACGTGGTCGTGATGCGGGGGCGCAACGACGACGAGATCCTGGATTTCGCCCGCCTGGCCCGGCGGGAAGGCTACGAGGTCCGGTTCATCGAGTTCATGCCGCTCGACGCGCAGGGGGACTGGAGCGCCGACGCGGTGGTCGCCAGCCGCGACGTGATCGAGGCCATTGATCGCGAGTTCCCCCTTCAGGCCGCGCCCGAGGAGCGGCCGGCGCCCGCCACGCGCTTCAGGTTCAAGGACGGGAGCCCGGGCGGGATCGGCGTCATCCCCTCGGTGAGCGACGCCTTCTGCCGGGTCTGCAACCGGATCCGTCTCACCGCGGACGGCCGCCTGCGCACCTGTCTCTTCTCCCTCCGAGAGCACGACCTGCGCGGTCCGATGCGGGCCGGGGCCTCGGACCGGGAGCTCGTCAGCGCCATCGCCGCCGCGGTCTGGCAGAAAGAGGAGGGGCACAAGATCGGACAGGCCGACTTCGTGCGCCCGGCCCGATCGATGAGCCAGATCGGCGGCTGAGGCGGATTCGCTCCGAGAGCGCGCAGATGGCCGCCGAGCTCGCCGACGAGAAGTGCGTCCCCTGCAGGGGTGGGACGCCGCCGCTTCAGTCGGACCAGATCGCGGTTCTGCTGCCCCGCGTCGAGGGATGGCGGGTGGAGGATGAACGCAAGCTGGTCAAGTCCTTCAAGTTCCGCGACTGGCTGGACGCGGTCGCCTTCGTCAACGAGGTCACTCCCATCGCCGAGGCCGAGGGCCACCATCCGGACCTCTACGTCCGCTGGGGCCAGGTCACGGCGTACCTGTGGACCCACAAGATCGACGGGCTGACCACGAGCGATTTCGTGATGGCGGCCAAGCTGGACCGCGCCTTCGGGGCGCACCGGCCCGCCGCGACCTCCGCCGGCGCCACTGCATGATCACCCTCCTGCACGGCGCCGAGAGCTACCTGGTCGACCGCGCCGCGCGTCAGCTGCTGGACCGCTTGAGGAGCGGGGTGACGGTGGACTTCAACTACGAGGACGTGGCGGCGGAGACCCTGACCCCCGACTCCTTCGTGCAGATGCTCTCCACCCTGCCCTTCATCGACGCCACCCGGGTGCTCGTCCTGCGTGAGCTCGGACTGCTGAGCGGCCGCAAGGAACGGGGAGGCGGGGCGGAGCGGGCCGCCGCGGCCCTGGAGTCGATACCCGATTCCACCCACCTGGTCCTGATCCTGCACGACGTCGCCAGTCCCGGCAACCCGATGATGAAGGCGATCGCGGCCGCCGTCCGCGACCGGCGCGCCAGCATCGAGCGGTTCGACCCTCCACGGCGGGCCGATCGGGCGGGCTGGGTCCGCCGGCTCGCCGAAGAGCGGGGACTCACGATCACCCCGGGCGCGGTCCGCCTCCTGCTCCAGCGCGTCATCCCGGACCTGCTGGTGATCGAGCAGGAGATCGTCAAGCTGGAGCTGGCCGCCTTTCCCCAAAAGCGCATCGAAGAGCGTAGCGTCGACGCGCTCGTCGGCGAGTCCAGGGAGGACGAGGTCTGGGCGCTCAGTGACGCCATGGGATCGGATCGTCCCGGCGAGATGGGAGCGGTGCTGCAGTCCCTGCTCGACGCCGGCCGCGAGCCGACCTACCTCCTCTACACGCTGGTCGCGCACTACAGGCGCCTGCTGCACGCGCGCGCTATCCGCGACCAGGACCTGGGCCTCGAGGCCCTGCAGGGGCAGCTCAGGGATCATCCCTTCGTAGTCGAGAAGGCCTACCGTCAGGCGGCCGGCTTTCGCACCGAGGAGCTGGAGTGGGGCTTTCGGGAGCTGCTGCGGATCGAGGAGCAGATCAAGCTCGGGGAGCTGGACGGGAGGCTGGCGATCGAGGGATTCGTGCTGCAGCGGACGCTGCAGGGCTGAGGCCCTCCGCCTAGCGCTTTC
>VBIC01000103.1:86849-100910 GCA_005881425.1 Chloroflexota bacterium
TCCGCCGTGGCCGGCCGGGCTGTCGCGGCGGCGGACCGGCTGGCCGCACCGGCCTGGGCCAGGGCGCGCATCAGCCGCGACTTGCGGCGGGCGGCATTGTTGGGGTGGAGGATGCCCTTCTCGGCCGCCTTGTCGAGCGCACGCACGGCCTGCCGCAGCTCGGTGCCGTTCACGCTGGCCTCGGGCGCGCCGCCGGAGCGGCGGGCGCGAGCGACCAGCGTCTTGACCGCCGAGCGGCTGGCGCGGTTGTGCTGCCGTTTGCGCAGCGACGCGCGCACGCGTTTGCGGGCCGAGAGAGTGTTCGCCATGCGACGGGTCATTATAGCGATCGGGCCGGCTGAGATCGGGGCGTAGACTTCATGCCCGTGATCGTCCCTGCCTACGCCAAGCTCAATCTCACCCTGGACCTGCTCGGGCTGCGGCAGGACGGCTACCACGAGATCGCGTCGGTGATGCAGACCGTCTCCCTGCACGACCTCCTGCTCGTGGAGCGATCGGATTGCCGGATCTTCGAGTGCGAAGGGATGTCCATCGGCGGGGAGAACCTGGTCCTGCGCGCGGCCCGCGAGCTGGAGGCGTCCCTGGGCCGGGCGTTACCCTTTCGCGTCCGCCTGCTCAAGCGGATTCCGGTAGGTGCGGGTCTGGGCGGAGGGAGCGCCGACGCCGCCGCCTTCCTCCGGGTGGCGCCCTCGCTCTACGGCCTCGAGCTCGAGGCCGGCCGCCTGCAGTCCATCGCCGCCGGCATCGGGCAGGACGTCCCCTTCCTGCTGCGGGGCGGTACCGGGCTGGCCTCGGGCGCGGGATCGACGCTGGAACAGCTGCCTCCTCTCGATAGCGCCTGGCGCTTTCTTGTCGTCTGCCCCGACGTGGAGGTCTCGACGTCCGCCGTCTACCAGGCGGCCGAGGCTGGGGCCGGCGACGCGCGCCGTACCCAGAATGTGGCGGCGGCGCTGCGGGCGGGCCTCCGTCCCAAGGCGCGGGATCTGGGCAATGACCTGGAGGCGGCGAGCCGGGCGTGCTATCCGGCCCTGGCCAGCGCGCTCGAGCCGCTGCGATCGCTGCTGCCCGGCCTGCGGATGACCGGCACCGGCGCCGCCTTATTCACGCCCGTCGACGGCCCCGGCCAGGCCGGCAGGGCGCTCCAGGCCTGCGCCGCCCACGGTCTCAAGGCCTGGATCTGTCATGCGGTCCCGGCCTGGTCGTGAGCGGGGCCTCGCTCGGGGCTCGCGGGATGGTGGCGCTCTGGGCCGGAAAACTGACCGCCGCCGCCAGCCGGGGACTCAGACGCGGTGGCGGCACCACGCTGCCCGGAGACGTCTCCCGCTGGCTCGATGAGCGGATCCTGGTCAAGCTGGCCGCCGCTCTCCCGGACAGCAGCCTGGTCGTGGCCGGCACCAACGGCAAGACCACCACGGCGGCGCTGCTGCGGCACATCCTGGAGACGGAGGGCCGGACGGTGGTGGCCAACCACACCGGCGCCAACCTCGTCTTCGGGGTCACCGCCGCGCTCGTCGACCGAGCCAGTTGGCGTGGCACGCTTCCGGCGGCGATGGGACTCTTCGAGATCGACGAGGCGAGCCTCCCCCGCCTGGTCCGGGAGGCGGCGCCGGCCACCATCGTGGTGACCAACCTGTTTCGGGATCAGCTCGACCGCTACGGTGAGCTGGAGACCACCGCCTCCCATCTCCGCACCGCGCTGACCTATGGCATGGAGGGTGTCACCGCCGTCCTCAACGCCGACGATCCGATGGTCGCGGCGCTGGGCGATGGACTGCCTCGGGTGCGCTACGCGGGGCTCGATGACAAGACGCTCCTCCAGCCCGAGCTGAGCCATGGGGCGGATGCGAAATTGTGCCCGCGCTGCGGCAGCCCCCTCGACTTCGAGGGCGTGTACTTCGGCCACGTGGGCCGCTACTCATGCCCGCGGGGAGATTTCGACCGGCCACGTCTCGACATGCGCGCCACCTCCGTCCGGCTCGAGGGCGTCGATGCGATGCGGCTTTCCGTCGAGGACGAGCGGGAGGAGATCGAGGTTCGGGTGCCGCTCTCGGGACTGTACAACGCCTACAACGTGGTCCTGGCCCTGGCCGCGGCGGGCGCGCTGGGAATCTCGCTCCGCCGTTCGGCATCGGCGCTGGCCGGCTTCAGGCCGGCCTTCGGTCGCATGGAGCGCGTCCTGATCGAGGCAACCCCGACCGTGCTCCTGCTGGGCAAGAACCCGACCGGCTTCAACGAGGTGCTGCGCACCTCGGTCGAGTTCGGTGGCGGGCGCTCCTTCCTGCTGGCGCTCAACGACCGGATCGCGGACGGGCAGGACGTTTCCTGGATCTGGGACGTCGACTTCGAGATCCTGGCCCGGGCCGCGGCGCGGATCGTGGTCTGCGGCGACCGGGCGCTGGACCTGGCCCTGCGCCTGAAGTACGCGCAGGTGGATGCCGGCCGGATGGAGGTGGTCAAGGGCTGGAGTGCGGCGCTCGACCGCGCGGTCCAGGGAACCGCCCCGGGGCAGACCCTTTTCGTGCTGGCGACCTACACGGCCATGCTCGAGCTACGCGCCGTCCTCGCCCACAAGGGATCTCTTCAGCCCTACTGGGTCGACCGCTCCGCGCAGCCGGAGCCAGAGACTCCCGGCGGCCCCGCAGGCAAGTAGTCCGGCGATGCCGCCGGCGTGGCTGAGCACGGCGGCGGCGGCGACCTGGGCATGGGGCCGGGCGCCGAAAGCGGTGAACACCAGGAAGTACAGCCCCTCGAAGGTGCCGACCGAGCCGGGAGTGACGCTGATCGCCTGGCTCAGGGTGAAGAGGGCGGCGGCGAGGAGCAGGGTGGCCGGCGACAGCTGCGGACTCAGCGCCCGATAGAACGCGTAGAGCCCCGCCACGGACGCCAACCAGACCGCCAGGCTGAGCCCGGCCGCAATCGCCAGCCGACCGCCTGACCGGAGTGAGCGAAGACCCCGCAGGGCCGAGCCGCCGATCTCTACCGCCGCCGACCCGAGCCGCGGTGTCAGTCCCGCCACGAGCCGCGTCAGGTGGCGTAAGGTCCACTCCTCCCGGCTGACCATGATGGCGCCGGCCGCGCCGATGCCCGCCGACACCAGGGCGAAGGCGATCACGCCTCCCCACAGCTGCGATCCGCGGCCTCCCGATCCCGAAGCGACAGCGGCGGCCACGGCGATCACGATCAGCGCCAGCACGTCGAGCACCCGCTCGAGGACGATGGTGGCCCCCACCTCGCCGATGCCGATCCGGGCCCGCCGCGACATGGCTCCCAATCGGACCAGGTCACCCAGCTTGAAGGCAGCCACCGCGTTGACCGCGAAGCCGACACCGGTGATCGCGGTCACGTCCCCGAGTGTGGCATGAGGTGACGAGGCGCCGAGGATCACCCTCCATCGCCAGCCGCGGAGCAGGACGAACCCGACCGGGCCGAGCAGTCCGAGCGCGATCCACAACGGCGACGCTCGCTCCAGCGCATCGATCACCCGGCCCGGTGAGACCGCCTGCAGCAGGCCCAGCAGGACGAGGAGGCCCAGCCCCAGGAGCAGGCCCGCCTGGAGGACCCGAGTCCGGGTCATTCCCGGCGGCCGGCCAGACGGACGACCGTCGCGACTGCCCGCAGGACCTCCTGGCGCGAGATCTTGGACTGCCCGTGGCGGCGATCCACGAAGGTGATCGGCACCTCCTCGATGCTGAAGCCGCGGCGCTCGCAGCGGGCCAGCAGCTCGACCAGCGCCGAGTATCCCGAGGATCGGAGTGGGCGGCCGGCCAGGAACTCGAGGACGCCGCGGCTGTAGCAGCGGAAGCCGCCGGTGCAGTCGTGGGTCCGAAGCCCCAGCACCGAGCGGGCCACGGCGTTCGCGGTGCCGCTCAACAGCCTCCGGCCCGGCCCCCAGCCCTGGATGGCACCGCCCGGCACGTAGCGTGATCCGATGCTGAGGTCGGCGCCCCCGTCCGCGGCGGCGATAAGTGCCGGGATCCGGTCGGGGGGATGAGAGAGGTCCGCGTCGATCGTGATCAGCTGCAGGCCGAAGGCGAAGCCCGCCAGGTACGCGGTCCCAAGGCCCAGCTTGCCGGGTCGCTGCATCAGGTTGATCCGCGCGTCCTTGAGCATCCGGCTCTGGACGATGCCGCCGGTACCGTCGGGAGAGGCGTCGTCGATTACCAGGACCTCGACCTGGGGGGCTGCGCTCAGGATCGCGTCGATGAGCGGCTGGACGTTGAGGGCTTCGTTGTAGGTGGGAGTGCACACCAGGGTGCGATGCATCGGGCCGCCCCGTACCATACCGGAAGTGAGTCGTCCCCGCCTGCGTATCGGTCACCTCTACGCCGACGAGATGAACATCTACGGCGATCGGGGGAACGTGCTCAGCCTGCAGATGCGGGCACGCTGGCGAGGAATCGAGGTCGAGGTCGAGGCCATCGGCCGAGGCGCGGCGCCCGCCGCCTCCAGCTTCGACCTCCTCTGCCAGGACCGCGACCAGGCCCTGATCCTGTCCGACCTGCTCCAGACCAAGGGCGGGTTCATCCAGTCGGCGCTCGCCGCGGGCGCCGTGGTGCTGGCGGTGTGCGGCGGCTATCAGCTGCTCGGACGCTGGTACGAGACGGCCCAGGGAGAGCGACTCGACGGGCTCGGGCTCCTCGACCTGCACACCGTCCGCGGCCCGCAGCGCCGGATAGGCAACGTCCTGGTCGACGCCTCTAACCTGGGCATCGAGCCCAGGACGCTGGTCGGCTTCGAGAACCACAGCGGCAAGACTTACCTGGGCCCGGGGCTCGAGGCGCTGGGGCGGGTCCTGCGCGGCTTCGGCAACAACGGGCAAGACGGAACCGAAGGGGTCAGGGCGGGCAGCATCTTCGGCACCTACCTCCACGGCTCGCTTCTACCCAAGAACCCTCAGCTGGCCGACCTCTTGATCGGGCTCGCGCTGGGCCGGTCCGGCGGCGGTGCGCTGCCTCGCCTGGACGACGCCCGGGAGCTCGACGCCCACGCCGCGATGGTGCGCCGTCTCTCTGGCCGCGGCCTCAGGGTGCGCAGGCCGGCGGCGGCGCGCTAGGCTTATACGGTTGGAACAGCGCGTAGCCCTGCCGGCGAGCTCGCGTCCGGCGGCCTCCGAGGCGGCGGCGGCCCGCATCTTCCGCCGTCCCAACTGGCTCCCGCTGACGCTGATCGTGGGCGATGCCGCGATCGTGGCTCTCTCGGTGATCGTCGGCTACTGGTACCGCTATCACCTCGACCAGATCCCCCAGGTCACCCGGGAGCCGCTGGCCTTCACGCCCTACCTGGGCGCCATCCCGGTCGTGGTCCTGATCTACTGGTTCGCACTGGCCTTCAACGGGCAATACCGCTCCTGGCGCGGCCGGACCCTGGTCGACATGCTCTTCGCCATGTACAGCGGCATCGCGCTGGCGGCAATGCTGATCCTGGCCGGGATGTCGCTCTATCGCGGTTTCCAGTACGGGCGATTGACCGCGGTCTACACCGTCATCCTGAGCGCCGTGCTGATGACCGGGGAGCGCTACCTGTTACGCCAGTACGAGACCCGCCTGCGCCGGCGCGGGATCGGTACCGAGCGGGTGCTGATGGTCGGCACGGGCACCGGCAGCCAGCTGCTGATCCAGCGCATGAACATGTTTCCCCAGTACGGATTCCACGTCGTGGGCGTGCTGGCGGACGGCCTGGAGAACGGCTCGACCTTCGCCGGGGCCGCGGTGGTCGGCGGGCTGAGCCAGCTGCCCGACCTGGTCGGCCGCCTCCGCGTCGACCAGGTATTCATCGCGCTGCCGGACTCACCACGGGATCAGGTGCTCCACCTGGTGAAGACCTGCGACGACCTGCAGGTGGAGTTCAAGCTGGTGCCGGACCTGCTCGAGGTGATGAGCACCCGCGCGGCCGTCGACGCCATCGACGGACTACCGCTGATCGGCATCCGGCGCAACCGTCTCAAGGGCGGTGCGGCGGTCCTCAAGCGGGCCATCGACCTGGCCGTCAGCATCCCCCTGCTGGTCCTGCTGAGCCCGGTGATGCTGGTGCTCGCGGGCCTGATCAAGCTGACCTCGCCGGGTGGGCCGATCCTCTTCCGGCAGCCGCGTGTCGGCCTCCACGGACGGCGCTTCCTGGTCTTCAAATTCCGTTCCATGATCCCGGACGCGGAGGCCAAGACCGGTCCCGTGGTGGCTCGTCCCGACGACGATCGCTGCACACCGATCGGCAGGGTGCTCCGCCGCACCAGCCTGGACGAGTTGCCTCAGCTCTTCAACATCGTCCGCGGCGACATGAGCCTGGTCGGCCCTCGGCCGATGCCGATCTTCCTGGTGGAGCGCTTCACCGAGGAGATACCGCGCTACCTGGAGCGCCACCAGGTCCGGCCGGGGCTCACCGGCTGGGCGCAGGTCAACGATCTGCGCGGGGGCGAGGCCTTCGAGAACCGGGCCATCTACGACATCTATTACACGGAGAACTGGTCACTTGCCCTGGACCTCAAGATCCTCCTGCTCACCGCGGCCCGGGTCCTCTTCCAGCGGCACGCGTATTAGGCCGTCCAGCGCCAGCTGGTAGGCTCGGGCGGTCGCCTCGGCGCTGCGCTGCCAGCTGAAGGTCCGGGCGCGGGCGATGCCTACCTCGCGCAGGCTGGGGGAGGGATCGGCGAGCGAGCGGAGGATGGCGTCGGCGAAGGTCCTGGGATCGTCCGGGTCGCAGAAGGTCGCGACGCCGTCGGCGATCTCGCGCAGCACGGGCAGGTCGCTGCAGACGACCGGGACCCCGCTGGCCATGGCCTCGATCACGGGGAGGCCGAAGCCCTCGGCACGGGAGGGAAGGACGACCACGCCGGCACCGCGGTAGAGGTCCGGGATCGCGGCGTCCGGCAGCCGGCCGGGCAGGACGACGGCGCCAGGCGGCAGGCGCGCCGCCAGGCGGCGGACCTCCGGGTGGCGCGGGTCGTCGCCGGCCACGACCAGCTGGGCCAGGGGGTGGCGCGCCCGGACGTGCTCGAAGGCCGCTACCAGGACCGGCAGATTCTTGTACGCCTTCCACTGGCCAAGGTAGAGGACGTAGGGCGGAGTGATCCCGAGCCGGGTCTGCCAGGCCGCCTCCGCCGCGCCGTCGCGCACCGGCGTGAAGCGGGCGTCGGCTGCCTCCCCGATCACGAGCAGCCGTCCTGACGTCGCCTTGAATCGGCGGCGGATCGCATCGCCGGTGGCTCTCGAGGGCACGACCAGAAAGCGCGCCCGCCGGATCGCATGGCGAAGCAGAGCCTGGTTGACCGTTCGGGGGAGGAGGCCGGAGTGGATCTCCGGGTACTCCAGCGGGAAGAGGTCGTGGATCGTGGCCAGGAAGGGGCCCGGGGCGAGCAGGGGAACGTCATAGTGCGGGAAGTGCACGAGGTCGAGGCCCTGGCGGGCCAGCAGCAGCGGGAGGCGAGTCTGGCCGGCGAGTCGATAGGGCGGCGCGTCCAGGAACTCCAGCTGAGGCCGGGAACCGAGGAGGCCGCGGACGACGGCGGCGTCGTGAGGCTGGGCGATCACGACCAGCCGCTCGCCCAGCAGCCGGGCCAGCGGCGGAAGTAGGCCGCTAATATAGCGTCCGATGCCCAGGGCGCCGATCAGGCGAGCGTCGAAGCCGATCCGCCCGGTCGTTCGGCGCGCGCCAAACATGGTTCTTAGGATTATCGCTCACGTCTGACGCCGGATCGGCCGCCCAGCCACTGGCGCCCGCCTCCAGCTCACCCACGCCGGCCGCTGCCGCTCCCTACCGCTACAGCGTCCTGCTGGCCGCCATCACCTGCGCTCTCGCTCCCGCCTACGTGCTGCGCTGGCACGTCGCTTTCTATCCGACGCAGCTGCTGGAGGTCGCGGTCCTGGCCACGCTGGCGGTCTTTGGAGTCGAGACCGTGCGCCAGGGGCAGCGGATCGGGCTGCGCAGCCCGTACACGATCCCGGTCCTGCTCCTCCTCGTTGCCGGCGCGCTCTCGGTGCTGGTGGCCCCCGACCGCCGCAGTGCGCTGGGACTCTACCGCGCCTACTTCCTGGAGCCGGTCGCCTTCTTCTTGGTCGTGGGCAGCTCGGTCTGGACGCTGCGGCGCGCGATGCTGCTGCTCAGCGGGCTGTGGACGGCGGGGGTCGTCGTCGCCGTGCCCAACCTGATCCTGGTCGTCCAGGCGATCGGGCAGCACACGCTGAACCTGGCCACCACGCCGCCGGTGGCGATCTACCAGACGGCCAACGCCGTGGCCCTGTTCCTGGTGCCAATGGTCGCCGCCGCCGCCAGCCTGCTGCTCTACGCCCAGGACCGGCGGGACCGCTTGATCAGCGCCGCCTTCCTGGCCATCGCCCTGCCCGCCACCATCCTCAGCTTCTCGCGCGGCGGGTACCTGGCGCTGGCGGTGGTGGTCCTGGTGCTCGCCGCCAGCCACCGGCAGGCACGCTGGCTGGTGCCGGCCGCGATCGCGGCGACGGTCGCCGTGGCGCTGCTTCCACCCATCCGTAACCGGATCGCCTACGAGCTGCACTCGGTGCAGGGCAACACCCTGGACTGGCGCCTCCATCTGTGGGCGCAGACCCTGAAGCTGATGAGCCAGCACCCCGTCCTGGGCATCGGGCTCTCGAACTACGACCGGGCCATGGGCCCTTACTGGCTCGACCTCTCGCGGGTGATCTACCCGCACAACATCGTCCTCAACTTCTGGACCGTGACCGGGCTGCTCGGGCTCCTTTCCTTCGGCTGGGTCATGGCGGTGGTCCTGCGCCACAGCTGGCGCGGCTGGCGCGCTGGAGGCTCGTTGGGGCCGCTGCACCTGGGAATCTTCACCGCGATGCTGGCCGTGATCGCGCACGGCCTGGTCGACGTCCCCTACTTCAAGAACGACCTGAGCCTCGAATTCTGGGCCCTGGTCGGGCTCAGCTGGGCGGCCGTGCACCGGGGCGGCCGTCCCCTGGACTCGACAAGGCCGGCGCGCGAGATTCCGTTATACAGGGATGGAACCCGCAGGGCCTGACCGGCCCCAGGCCTCCACCCCAGCCCTGGACGGCCGGGAAACCATCCTGGCCAGCGCCGAGCGGATCACGGTCGTCGGCCGCTGGGTGGTGCTGGCCGCGGCCGTCATCCTCAACCACTTCGGCAACCGGAATCCGGCGACCTCCGTGCTGGCGGTGGACCTGGCGCTGGCCGGCTGGGCGCTGGTCAACGTAGCCGTCTCGCTCCTGCTGCTGCGGGGCTTCCGTCCCGACCGCTGGTTCGGCTTCCTGACTACGGGCATCGACCTGGTGGTCGCCACCACCATCCTCTATCTCGCCGGCGGCTACGGCGCTCCGACGGACTTCTCCCTGCTCTTCTACCTCCTGATCGTGGCCAGCGCGGTTCGCCTGGGCCTTCCCGGAGCGCTGGCCACCGCCGTCGTCGTCTCCATCCTCTATGTCGTCGTGGGCGGGACCTCCGGCTTCGCCAGCCTCACCCCGCCGCCGGGCTTCGTCGTCGGCCGGATCTTTCTCTTCCTCTTCGTGGCTCTGGTCGCCGGCCTGCTGGTGGGCGACCTGCGCAACCGCCTCGACCGGGCGGTCCGTTCGGCGATCGAGCGGGCCGCCCAGCTGGACGAGACGCGGCGCAGGGAGGAGTTCGAGCGGGAGCGGGCGGCTCATCTGCAGGAGATCGACCAGGTGCGCTCCGACTTCGTGGCCATGGTGGCCCACGAGCTGCAGACTCCGCTGGCCAGCCTCAAAACCCAGGCCGATACGCTGCTCACGCAGCAGCACCGTCTCGACCCGCAGACACGCGAGGCGCTGGTCGACGGCATCCACCGCAGCGCCAGCAGCCTGGCGGCCCTGGTCCAGGACTTCGCCGCCGTCAACCGGATCGACACCCAGCAGTTCAGCTACCACTTCGAGCCGGTCGGTCTGACCGAGTTCGTCCCCGAGGTGGTCCACGAGTTCCCCCTCGACAACCGCAAGCATCCCCTGCGCCTGCGGGTGGAGCCCGGGATGGTGGTGCGGGCCGATCGCCGCCGCCTCCGCCAGGCCCTCCACAACCTGCTCAACAACGCGGTGAAATACTCGCCGCGGGGCGGCAACATAGCCGTGATCGCCTTTCCCGACCAGCAGGGACGGGCCAAGCTGTCGGTTCACGACGAGGGCCTTGGCATCCGCCACGAGGACCTTCCCAAGCTGTTCCAGAAGTTCAGCCGGGTCTTCGACAAGCGCTCCATGCGGATCTCCGGCTCGGGTCTGGGCCTCTACATCACGCGCGAGATCGTCGAGGCGCACGGGGGAGAGGTCGGAGTCACCAGCGAATGGGGCAAGGGCTCGAGCTTCTCCATCGTTCTACCTCTCTGGACGCCCAATGGCCAGGATCCGGGTACTGCTGGTCGATGATCACGCCGTCTTCTGCGACGGCCTGAAGACCGTGCTCGCCCTCCAGCCCGACCTGGAGGTGGTGGGGACCTGCGGCACGGTGCGCGAGGCGGTCGAGGGCGCGCGCGCCCTGCAGCCCGACGTGGTGCTGCTGGACGTTCACCTGCCGGACGGCTCGGGGATCGACGCCGCCAGCGGCATCAAGCGGGAGCGGCCGCAGACGCAGGTCGTCATCCTGACCAGCGACGACGACGAGGCCGTCCTGCGGACGGCGCTTCAAGCCGGTGTCACCGGCTACCTGAGCAAGCACGAGGCGTCTACGCAGGTGATCGAGTGCGTGCGCAGCGCGTCCCGGGGCGAGCCGCTGATCGCACCCTACATGCTGGCCCGCCTGCTCCACGGGCTGGAGCGTCGCCATGAGCCCGCCGCGGCGCCGGCGCCGCTCACGCCCAGGGAGCTGCAGGTCCTGCGCGAGCTGGCCCAGGGGCACGACAACGAGCGGGTCGCTCGCACGCTGCGGATGTCGCCCAACACCGTGCGCACCCACGTCCAGAACATCCTGGCCAAGCTGCAAGTTCACTCCAAGCTGGAGGCGGTATCGCTGGCGGTGCGCCGGGGCTGGATCACGATCTCCCAGGACCATGCCGCCTGATCCATCCATTCCCTGCCGGCCGTCTGGCCGGGAAGGGCATCCTATACTCTGGAGCCGCGCTGGGGCGTGGCCAAGTGGTAAGGCAGCGGACTTTGGATCCGCCACCCCAGGTTCGAATCCTGGCGCCCCAGCTCCCATGAACGCTTCTTGAACACCAGACGCGTCGAGCGCATCTGTTCAACATTTGGTCACGGCCCCGCCAGGATCTCGACGTATCCGTCCGTTCCATTCACGCGGATCCGTTGCCCATCTCGGATCAGCCGGGTGGCATGTTCCACCCCCACGACAGCCGGCAAACCGTACTCCCGTGCGATCACTGCGCCATGGGTCATCAGGCCCCCGACCTCCGTCACCAGGCCCGTGATCGCGACGAACAGGGGCGACCAGCTGGGGTCCGTATAGGCCGTGACCAGGATGTCGCCCGGTTCGAGATCGGCCTCCGCCATGTCCAGGATGACTCGCGCCCGCCCTTCGATGGTCCCGGCCGAAACCGGCAGACCGACGAACGCACCGGCCGGCACGCCATCGCGTCGGTACGCCCCGGCAATGACCTCGCCATCCGACGTGAGCACCCGGGGCGGCGTCAGTGCTTGATACGACCTGAACGCGTCCTTGCGCTGGGCGATGAGCTGTTCATCCGCTTGGGCCGTGCGCGCGACCTCGTGGAGCTCCTGAAACCTGAGGTAGAAGATGTCCTCCTTGTCACGAAGCACATCGGCCTGCACGAGGCGCCCGGCCTCTTCCAGTAAAGCCTGCTTGTAGACGAAGTAGCGGCTGACCATGCCGTACTTCGGATACTCCCGGTACCCGATGAAGGTGCGGACGCGGTCGATCTTCCGCTTGACCTCTTCGGCTTTCTGCTCTCCCTCCGGCAGGGTCCGCAAGCGCTCCAGCAACTCCTGTTCCTTCGCCCACGCCTCCTGCCGCCCTTGCTCGAATCGCTGTGCGCCGGCGCCCGGCTCGAAGTTCTTGATGTTGCCGAGGAGCACGGGGATGAGCGTGGTGGGCCGTTCGCTCCAACGCGGCCTGGTGATGTCGATCTCGCCAACGCAGCGCATGCCGTACATGTCGAGAAAGCCTCGAATGGCGTCCCGCGCTTTCCCACCGCCCGCCAACGCGGGCAGCTCGTCCAGGAAGCCATCATCGTCGACGCGTTGCAGAAACGCGACTATCTCCGGATGCGGGCGAATCACGTCGGCGACGCTGAGGAGCGCCAGCCCCATCTCCGACGTGATGTTGTGGGGCACGGACTGCGTGAGGATGTCGGCCGCGTTCTTCTCGCCCAGCCACGCGTCCAGCTGCTCGTTGAGCCACCACGTGGCTTCCATCGCCGACATGAACACCGCATGGCTCTGCGGATCGAATAGGATTCGCCGCAGCTCCTGGATGTCGGCCAGGATGAAGTCGAACAGGGCCGATCCGGACTTTGTCCGGATGTCGCGTTTCAAGGCGACGATGGACTCCTGGTTCCGCCCGATCAGATCGGTGACGATGGCGGGATCGGTCTCGATCGGAGCTTGCGCGCCGCCTGCCGGGACGCCGCGGGGACTCTCGTCCGCGAGCGGCGGGACGAAGTCGCCGCGTTCGAGGATGCTCTGCAGCGCGTCCCCGATCAGCGGATCGGATTTCCCCGCGAGCTCCACGAGGCGGGCGCGGATCGTCGGCGACCCCAGGTCCCGGACGACGTCGACGAACAGCCTGCCGCCCGCCTCGTACATCGGCCGCCGCGTCGTCATCTGCCAGAAAGACAGGCCGAGGGGTTTCATGGGGTCGGTCATCATCTGCTGGTGACCGACGGAGATATAGACGTGATTCTCCTGGTCGTCGACCGCGGGAATGGGGAAAAGCGCGGTGATCGGCCGGCTCTGGACGATCTGGAAGCCGTCATCGACCAGGCACCATTCGATGTCCTGGGGGTGGCCAAAGTGCGCTTCGATCCGCCGGCCTAGCTGCGCGAGTCGCACGACCTGCGCATCCGTCAGTGCCGGCTGCTCCTGCCGCTCCGGGTCGATCGCTTCTTCCTGCGTCCCGCCTGCCGGCGAGGCATGGATGGCAAGCTGCTTGGTGGCGACCGCCTTGGCGACGACCTCGCCGTCCCGCACCTTGTACATGTCGGCGTTCACCAGGCCGGAGACCAGGGCCTCGCCGAGGCCGAAGGTGGCCTCCACGGAGGCTACCTTCCGGTTTGACGTGACAGGGTCGGCCGTGAACAGCACGCCGGCCGCCTGAGGGAAGACCATCTGCTGCACGACCACGGCCATGTGGACCTTCCGGTGGTCGAAGTCGTTCCGCAGTCGGTAGGTCACCGCCCGCTCGGTGAAAAGTGATGCCCAGCACCGGCTGATGTGCTCGAGTATCGCCGCCGGCCCCACGACGTTCAGATACGTGTCGTGCTGGCCTGCGAAGGAGGCCGTCGGCAGGTCCTCTGCCGTCGCGCTCGAGCGGACGGCGTAGGCGGCTTGCTCGCCGAGCCGGGCGAGCGCGAGGGTGATCGCCGCCGCCAGATCGTCGGGGATGGCGATCCCCTCGAGGGTCCGGCGGATCTCCGCGCTGAGCCTGCGGATCGCCTCCCGGTCGTCCGGGTTCAGGCGCGACAGCCGATCGAGCCGTTCGTCGATGGACGGCGCTTCCGCCATGATCCGCCGGAAGGCATCCGTCGTCACGCAGAAGCCAGCCGGCACGCGAATGCCTTCGATCCGCGAAAGCTCGCCTAAGTGCGCGCCCTTGCCGCCAACGATTGCGACTTGCGTCTGGTCGATCTCCTGGAAACCCAGCACGTAGCTCCCCATCCGTCCATCTTCCCTTTCAGCCTCCGACCCTTCAAGCCTCAGGCCAGCACACCGCCGCTCGCTGGGATGACCGGCAGACCGCTCACTTTGCGAAGACCCTGAGCCGGTGAATACGCAAAAAGACCTTGGCGAGTGCCGAGCCAAGTCACGCGCTGGTCAACCATCCCGCCAATGAAACAAGGGGATCCTTCCGACTGAGCCGCCAGGGAAACGAGCTCTTCAGCCTGCCCAGCTGCCCTAACCCTGTCCAGACGAACCCTATAACCGATCCAGAGCTCGA
>VBIC01000214.1 GCA_005881425.1 Chloroflexota bacterium
GACCGGATTCGTAGCCGAATCGGGTACTTCGCGGGCGAAGGGCGTTTCCCTTGACGAGGAAGCAATAGATGCCTGACGAATTCGAGAAGCTGATCGAGACTGGCTTGAGGGCCGAGCTAGGGCCGCTCCTGGCCTCGATCACGCCACCCGCGGCGGGAACCTTTCTCTGGCTCGGCCGCCGGCCCCGCTGGCATGGCCTTGCCACGACTCGCACCCTGGTCCTCGGCTTCGCGGCGGCGGTCGCGCTGGCGGCCGGGATGATTGCAGCGACCGAGGCCGCGGTCAGCCAGTGCCAGGTCGTCTTCGACCCGGGCGAGCGCGGGGTCGGGCACTGCGCCGACAGCGGCATAGCCACGGCCACCCAGCCCAAGCCGCAAGCTGTGCCGGGGACGGTGCGTCAGGTCCAGGCGGCCCCGCAGACTCAAGCTCAGGCTCCGACCGCCGGCAGCTCCGGCGGAATCGTCCAGGCGCCGGCGCCCGCGACCAGCGAGAACGCCGGAAGCGGCAGCGGCACCGACACCCGGACCGGTGGTGGCATTGGTCCGCAGCCGAGCCCGACGCCGCCCCGCAAATAGCCTCCCTCCTCCCTACAAGGGGCCCGGCCTTCCGTGGGAGCCGGGTCTCTTACTTTTCGGGGGGACCGGCTACGGGAGAGCCCGGCCGGGGACAATGAATCCTTTCTGTTCTCAAGAATGAGCCGAAATCCCGCCTCCGAACGACTTCGCCGGCTGCTGGCGCAGAGGATCCTGATCCTCGACGGCGCCACCGGCACCATGTTCCAGCGGGAGCGCCTGGGCGAGGATGACTATCGCGGGGAGCGCTTTGCCGCCCATTCCCGCCCGCTCCAGGGTGACCCGGATGTCTTGAGCCTGACGCAGCCCGAGCTGGTCGAGAAGGTTCATCGCGCCTACCTGGAGGCCGGCGCCGACGTGTTGACCACGAACACCTTCACGGCGACGCCCATCTCGCAGTCGGACTTCGGCCTCGAAGAGTTCGTCTACGAGATGAACCGGGCCAGCGCGGAGATCGCGCGCAGGGCCGCCTCCTCGTACGAGGACCGCTTCGTGGCCGGATCTCTGGGCCCCACCAACGTCACCCTCTCGATCTCGCCGAAGGTGGACGACCC
>VBIC01000122.1 GCA_005881425.1 Chloroflexota bacterium
GTTAAGAACACGATCGATCACTTTTCCGCGGTCGTTTGATCACCAGCTTCTGAAAGAGCACCTGGGCCCAGGCTTGCTTGCCGCTGTCATCCAAGCTGGTCCACAGAGCTGCAAGGTCGCCGAGGATCACGAGCGCCTCGGTGCTCGCGGCTGACCTCGCCCGAGACGTACAAGCCCACCAGGCGCTTGATCCGCTGATCCCGCTCCCGGATGGATGCCCGCATGGCTTTCACGGCGTCTGAATGACCCTCTGGCGTTCCCTTCTGCCATCGCTCGACAAACGCCCCGGAGCTCCTCAGTTCCGCTACCGTAGTCGCCGCCGAACCCCGCCGACATGCGAGTCCAGTCCCCATTTTTCTGGGCCGCACGGAGTCGTTTGTCGAGAGGCTCCGGCCTGAGGCTGGCTAGGGAACGTCCTGGATGGTCGATGGACGTGGCGCGGTCAGGGTGGCGCCGGCGCTGGCGAGTATCACGAGCAGAATGGCCAGCAGATCACGAGGTGAGAGACGTTGGCCCAGGAGGACGAACCCCGCCGCCGCTCCCATTGCCGGTTCGAGGCTCATCAAGATGCCGAAGACCCGGCTCGACAGGCGGCGTAGCGCCGCGAACTCGAGGGAAAACGGGATCGCCGTCGACAGGATGGCCACGATCAACCCCATTCCCAGATTGCGGGCGTCCAGGAGATGGGTGCCCGCGCCAGCGAGGCCGAATGGCGCAAGCGCGAGCGCGCCGATGGCGAGCGCGAAAGCCAGGCCTCCAGCGCCCGGTACCGCGCGGCCAACCCGCTGATTGATCAGGATGTAGGACGCCCACCCGGCAGCCGCACCCAGCGCATAGAGGACGCCGAGCAGAGTGACCTGCCCACCGGTCAGGGACAGCATCACCACACCAGTTGCGGCCATCAGGATCCAGGCGAAGTCCAGAGCTTTGCGGGAGCCGGCGATCGCCACGCCCAGCGGGCCGACGAACTCGATGGTCACGGCGATACCCAACGGTAGGCGAGCGATCGCTTCGTAGAAGCAGAGGTTCATCGCGGCGATGATCAGTCCGAAGAGCATTACGGAACGCCAGTGCCAGGCAACGACTTGCAGCTGGTGGGACCGGGTGATAGCCAGCAGGATCAGCGCGCCGAACGCCACGCGAACGAAGACCGTTCCGGCCGGCCCCAGGTAGTCGAACAGATGTCGGGCGACAGTCGCACCGATCTGCACCGAGGCAATCGCGCCCAGCGCGTAGAGCGGGGCCGGAATCAGTCGTCCTTGCCCGCGCCCTCTGGTCAATACCGGCTCATTATGCTGGGCCGAATGAAATCGGTCGTCGAGAGGCTCCGGGCGGAGGCCGACCACTGCTACTCCTGGAGCAACGGACCGGGCGCGACCTACGCCGTGCACAGCCATCCCTATCGGAAGATTCTCTACGTGACGGCCGGCTCGATCACCTTCACGCCCGAAGGCAGTCTTCCGGTTCGGATGCATCCGGGTGATCGGATCGAGATTCCTCCCGGCACGCCGCACGGTGCGCTGGTGGGGAGTGAGGGCGTGACCTGCTGGGAGGGCCAGGCTCGGGCTCCCAGATAGCCGTTCGATTGACTAGTGGCGTGTCGGCTCAGCCGGAGGCCTGTATCAGGAAGGCCCGATAGGTCCTCTGGAATATCGCGCCCGCACCCCAGCCGCCGGCGGAGCAGACCTGGCCTTCGACCTGGAGATGGAGATCGTCCCTGGCGAAGTAGTTGTACGCCGTGAGCGAGCCGACGCTCTGCTGGTTGTCGTTCACCGCGATCTGGCTGATCCCCGCGTGTGCCGCATCACCTTTCGACCTGTCGAGCTTCCATCCCGAAGGGACTGTGTAAAACGCGGACAGGGCCGAGCTGACATTCGAACACTGCGAGCTGATATTCCCACCAGGCTGGTAGTAGGAGACGATGAAATCGCCGGTCTCCGTCTTGGCAATGGGGGTCGGCGCAGGCGCGATCACGCTCATGGACGAGAAGAATCCACCGTTGACACGAATGTCGACCTTCGTCGCGCCCACTGGAAAGTGGAATCCATTCGTAGCGGCGATGTTGAAGGTCATCGTGTAGGGAGCCGGATTCGCGACGTAGGTATCCGGTATCGGCTGCTCCGCCGCCTGGCCCACGGTGAAGAAGAACTTGATGCCGCTGGGGGTGAGGTCATAGCCGTGAAATTCAATGATGTTGAGGCGGCCCTGCTGCACCAAGTTGAGATCGATCGCGTTGGGGATCACCTTGCACAGACGGGGGTCCGCTGGTTTTGGCGGAACCCCGTGAAACTTGTCCAGGATGTTCTGGAGCGTGCCCTTCACCCGTACGCCGATGAAGTCCACGTCACAACGAAACTCATCCCCGACGTTTGCGATGCTGGCATTCAGGAGGTTCGCGACTTCGTTCGCGAGGGTGGTCTGGCCGTCGCTTACCAGCTTGCTTTCGAGGTCCGGCAGAGCCTGCCGCCACTGGCTCGATTGGGTGTCGATCGTGGTGATGGCCTGATTGAAGGCGGCCGTGACCTTATCAACGTCGTTGCACGACGGCAGCGCCACGGCTACCACGCTCATGGTGATGAACGCGGCCAGGACGCGTTTCAAGTAAGGCATGCGGATTGGTCGGCCTCCCGGGCCCCTCTTCGGCGCTAAGCATGGCCCGCATCAGGCCGCATGTCAAGCCGCGGAAAAGGGACCGGGAGGACGCCTGCCCGCCCAGTCCCGCCCGGCGTCAGCTGTGGCTGAAGGTGATCGTGTCGGCGTAAAGGGTGTAGGCGTCGCCGTTGGAGTCGCTGTCCAGCTGGAACGCGATCGCCAGCTTGTCCCCGGTCGACGAAACCGGTGGGTAGGACTGGCCGAGGGACGCCGAGAGCGAATCGGAGGTGAAGCTGACGTAGTGGACCTGGCCGCCGGAAACGGTCCCCTTGATCTGGATGTGGTGCCAGGTGTTGACGGCCAGCGACTGGGTGTGGCCGGTCGACTGCCAGGAGCTTCCGGTCCAGATCCGCCATACCGGCGGCGGAACGCCCGTGCCCTTGTTCTCCCACTGCATCGCCCACTCGTAGCGGGTGTTGTTGACCCACTTGTTCATGGTGAACTCGAGGGCCTGGATCGGCGTGGTGGTCGTGAAGTAGTAATAGTCGTCGATCTGGAAGGTGGTGGCGGCGTCGTCGGCAGCCAGGTTGCGATAGGCGTGCAGACCGACATATGAGCTTCCACTGGTCAAACTGATCTTCATCGACTGGTCGCTGTCCCGGCTCGGCGAGCTGACATTGGTGATGGAGCCCGTACCCGTACCGTTGTCCCAGAAGATGCCCCACTGGGAAGCGGTGTCTTCGAGCCCGGTCACCGTCGTCGCGAGAGCCACCATCGGCGAGCCCGTGACCCATCCCAGCGAGAGCGCCAGCGCCGCCGCCAGGAGCACGATTCGCCTCCGCCCACCCGCCAGCATTTCGCGCATGCCTAGAACCTCCTAACGAGACCCGCGGTAAACCCTGCATCAAGCCTATCGGCAGGCGTGATAGCTGTCAACGCATGCATTGACAATCTTTTCAGCCGCCACCATGGCTGTGGCGGAGCTCAACCAGGTGTGACGAGCACCTCGCGGCGCGTGATCGGCGGCAGCAGCGGCTCTGGAATGCCGAAGCCGTCGACCAGGTCTCCGGCCTGCGGACGAAGCTCGCCGCAGAGCCGGTTCACGTTCGCGATCACCGACTTGGCCCGGGTCGCCGACAGCAACCCGTGTTCCTCGAACCAGGCCCGATCCGCTTCCAGCTGGCCCAGGACGTGGAGATCGCAGACCCTGTCCAGCAGCGCCCGGATCTCCTCGTCGTCGCATCGCTGGATTGCCGCCATGAAGTGTTCCAGCACCACCCGCTCGACGTGCGCCCGTGCGGCCAGCAGCAGGTGGTCCTGCACGGCGTTAAAGGCCTCGAACGGATCCCCGCCGCCCGCCATCAGCTTCTTCAGCCGGCGCGCCGCGGCCTCGAGCACGTGCTTCTCCCGCCAGGTGAAGAGGTACGTATGGAAGCGCCGGTCCAGGATGTTGGCGTCCTCGTCGGCGCGCGGCATCAGGTCGGCGATCCGCTGCGCCAGCGCCCGGGCC
>VBIC01000215.1:0-490 GCA_005881425.1 Chloroflexota bacterium
GCAGCGGGAGGCGTGGGCAGCGCCGCCGTGCAGATCGCGGCGGCCATCGGCGCCCGTCCCCTAGGCGTGGCCAGCCCTCCCAACCATGCGTACGTGCGGGGCCTGGGCGCCAGCGAAGTGGTCGACTACCACGCCGTCGACTGGGTCGAACAGGTCCTGGCCGTTGTCCCCGGCGGCGTCGACCTGCTCCTCGATTGCGTCGGTGGTCCGACGATGGAACAGGCAGTGGGTACCGTGCGCGACGGCGGCCGGGCGATCTCGGTGATCCCTCCGTTCGGTCCTCTCCAGCTCGAGCGGGGGATCACGGGCGAATCGTTCGCCGCCCAAGGAGGCCGGCAGCGGCTGGAGGCACTCGCCCGCATGGTCGACTCCGGCCAGCTCCGCCCGCAAGTCGAAGCAGTCCTGCCGTTGGGCCAGGTTCGCGAGGCGTTGGGACGGGTCGCGAGCCGACACGCACGCGGCAAGATCGTGCTCCAGATCGGGCACTAGC
>VBIC01000215.1:538-1356 GCA_005881425.1 Chloroflexota bacterium
ACGCACTGCCTCGCGGACGAGGGCCTGGAGCGCGGCCTCAGGGATCGCGTCGGTTTCTCGGACGTCGATGGCACGAACGGTCTTGCTATCCAGGCGCGTGTTGAAGAGCCCCCTCGAATCCTTCATCTCGGCACCTTTCGGGAAGGTCAGTCTCACCGCGCTCTTGAGCATCTCACCCGTGCAAATGATCCCATCGTGAGACCACACCGGGACGCCCTCTGGTCGTGAGGGCTTCTTCCACTTGACTTCCTCAACAACCGCAGGGTCAGCCGTTATAACTAGTGCCCGTAGCCGTGCGAGTTTCTCACCGCGCCAATCACCCGTTTTGCCAATGATGGCATCGACCTCCTTGGAGACTGAACTGTTCGATCGGGTCGCCGGCTGAGCGGGTCGACTATTCGAGGGCGGTTCGGGCCTGACGGTCACCAAGCGGCACCGGCGGGCTGTTTGGTCGTGGCGTTCAGCCGGTTGAAGAGGTTGGTCGTCGCCACCCACAGGACCAGCCCGGCCATCTGCTTCTCGTCGAAGTGCTCGGCCGCATCGTCCCAGACCCCGTCGGGGACGGGATGGGGGCGGTCGGCCAGTCTGGTCATCGACTCGGCCAGGGCCAGGGCCGCCCGCTCGGCGTCGTCGAACAGGTCGGTCTCTCGCCAGGCGGCCACCGCGAAGAGCCGCTCGTCGCTCTCCCCGGCCTTCTTGGCGCTGATGGACCCGCCGTAGACGCAGGGACTGCACCCGTTGATCTGGCTGGCCCGCAGGTGGGCGAGCTCCATGGTGGTGCGGGGCACACCGGCGCTGTGGGCGGCTTTGATGATGGA
>VBIC01000123.1 GCA_005881425.1 Chloroflexota bacterium
CGGCCTGCGCACCATCCTCGAGTCGGATTCGCGCATCCGGGTGGTGGGCGAGGCGGGGACTCCCAAAGACGCCGTCTACCAGGCCGCGCTGCTGCGTCCCGACATCGTGCTCCTGGACGTGCGCATGGGCCAGGGCAGCGGGATCGACGCCTGCCGCGAGATCCTGGGCCGGAATCTGGGCAGCAAGGTGATCATGCTCACCTCCTTCGCCGACGAGGAAGCAGTCTACGGATCGATCATGGCGGGCGCCGCCGGCTACCTGCTCAAGGAGATCAACAAGGCGGCCCTGATCGACGCCGTGCTGGCGGTCCACGAAGGCCGCTCGCTGCTCGACCCGGAGGTCACCCGCAAGGTCCTGGAGCGCATTCGCAAGATGGCCGCCACCACGGACGAGGTCTCCCGGGCTGCACTCTCCGACCAGGAGAAGCGTGTGCTGCGGCTGGCGGCCCAGGGCAAGACCAACAAGGAGATCGCAGCCCACCTCTACCTCTCGGACAAGACCGTCAAGCACCACGTCTCGAACATCCTGAGCAAGCTGAACCTGTCCTCGAGAGCCCAGGCGGCGGTCTGGGCGACCCAGCACGGCCTCCTCGACGAGCCCGAGCGCAAGGCCAGCTGACGCTTGGCGGCGAGGCGTGAAACTGGCCGCGCCGGATTCGGCTGGTCGAGCCGTTGCTCTCTTGCGGAGCAGCTTGCGCTGCCTTCGCCGGATGGCCGCGAAAGGGGGTCCACCGGCGGATAGGGCGGGGGGCCGGCGCAGGCTACACTCCGCAGCACGCCGGGCGGACGGCGTGAATCCTCAGGAGGTCGCATGCTGCTCGTAGACAAGGTCAACCGCGGACGCGACCCCGAGAAGCCGCAGGACTCCGGCGGCTCCGGCAACGCCCCCGCGCTGGGCAGCCTGCTGGTCAAGCCTCAGGCGCTCGCCGCGCGCATCCCCAACGTCGACAAGATCAAGCACACCATCCACGAGCGCCTGATCGCCTCCATCGGCACCGAGGGCGATCGCTACAACAGTGCCGACGTCTTGCGCCTGATAGCCCAGCTGGTCGACGAGTACTGCGAGGAAGCCAAGCTCAAGCTGCCCAAGGTCGACCGTGAAGAGCTGTCCTCACTGATCGGCCACGACGTCCTGGGGCTGGGCCCGCTCGAGAACCTGCTCGACGACCCGCAGGTCACCGAGATCATGGTCAACGGACCCAAGACGATCTTCATCGAGCGCCGGGGCCGGATCGCCCAGTCCGAGCTGCAGTTCGAGAACGAGGTCCAGCTGCGCCGGGTGATCGACCGGATCGTGGCCCGGATCGGACGCCGCGTGGACGAGTCCTCGCCCATGGTCGACGCCCGCCTCCAGGACGGATCGCGGGTCAACATCGTCATCCCTCCGCTGGCGGTCCAGGGTTCGAGCGTCACCATCCGCAAGTTCTCCCGCTCTCCCTACCGCGTCGACGACCTGGTCAGCTTCGGCACCCTCAACCAGGAGATGGCGGCCTTCATCCGGGCCTGCGTCCGCTCCCGCATCAGCATGGTGGTCAGCGGCGGCACCGGCTCGGGCAAGACCACCACCCTGAACGTGCTCTCCAACTTCATCCCCGACAGCGAGCGGGTGGTGACGGTGGAGGACACCGCCGAGCTGCAGCTGCGCCAGCGCAACCTGGTCTCGCTCGAAGCCCGCAGCGCCAACGTCGAGGGGCGCGGCCTGGTCTCGATCAGGGACCTGGTCGTCAACGCCCTGCGGATGCGCCCCGACCGGATCGTGGTCGGCGAATGCCGCGCGGCCGAGACCCTGGACATGCTCCAGGCGATGAACACGGGCCACGACGGCAGCATGACCACGGTGCACGCCAACAGTCCCAAGGACGCGCTGAACCGGATCGAGACCATGGTGATCATGGGCGGCTCGGACCTGCCTTTCCAGGCCATCCGGGAGCAGATCGTGGGCGGCATCACGCTGCTGGTTCAGCAGGCCCGGCTGCGCGACGGCCGCCGCGTCATCACCCACATCTCCGAGATCACCGGCCTGGAGGGCAACTCGATCCAGGTCCAGGACATCTGCCGCTTCGACCAGACCGGTATCGACGCCGAAGGCAACGTGCTGGGCGCCTTCCGCTGGACCGGCGTGGTGCCCAAGCTCATGCCCCGGCTCAAGGCCAACGCCGAGGACTTCCCGATGCAGACCTTCGGCCAGGGCGGTCTCCAGGTGATCGAGGGCGCGCCGCCCCTCGATCGCCGCGAGCACGGCGTCCGCGCCGCCCAGGAGTAGCCGGTTGCCCGGTCGGTTCTGGCCCTTTCCATCTCGCCGGGATCGGTCGCAGGACGCCGAGGCGCCCTCGCAGTCCACCCCCCCGCGCGGCGAACCCGCGGTCGAGCGGCGCCAGATTCCGCGCCAGGACAGCATGCTGCTCGAGGTCGAGCTGCACGAGTCCCGGTCCGCCCAGGCCGGCCTGCGCCACGAGCTGGCCGACCTGCTCAAGGCGCACCGGGAGCAGTCCCGGGTCCTCGACCGAACTCATAAAGCCGCCCAGGCCGGCGAGGCGGAGCTGACCCAGGCGCGCAAGCGCGTCGCCAGCCTGGAGGCCGAGATCGCCAGCCATCGGGCCCGCGCCACGCAGCTGGGCGCCCGGCTCCAGGAGCTCGAGGGACGTGCGGATCGCCAGGCCGGGCTGGAGTCGGAGAGGACCGCCCTGCTGGGGCAACGTGACGACCTGCAGGCCCGCCTCAACGAGGTCGCCCGCAGCCGCGACGATGCCGCCTCCGAGCGCGAGCGCCTGAGCGAACAGGTGGCCGCCCTGCATGCGACGATCGCCGGGCGCGACGCCGAGATCGCCTCCCTCCGGATCGCCGAGGACGACTCCAAGGGGAGGCTCGACGGCCTGGTCGAGGAGGTCGCCGAGCTCCGCGCCGTGAAGGCGCGTCTGGAGGAGGAGGCCGCCCGGCTGGCGCCGCTGGAGGCGGCCCGCACCCGGCTCCAGCTGGAGTACGACTCACTGGCCGCGCGCTGGGAGGTCGCCCGGGCCCAGCTGGAGGAGGCCGAGCAGTCGCTGCGCGGCTCCCAGGCCACGATCAAGGCCGCCCAGCGTCTCTCGGCCTCGGTGGAATGGCGCAGCGCGCTGGACGGGGTCCTCGACGCAGCCTCCGAGCTGGTTCGCTTCGAGCGCGGCACGCTGGCCCTGGTGGACGAGGTCCAGGACGAGCTGAAGATCGAGGCCGCGCGCAACAGCCCCATCGCCGTGGGCGAGATGTCCCGCTTCAAGATCGGGGAGGGGATCGCGGGCTGGGCCCTCTCGCATCGCGAGGCCGTGCTGGTCCGCGACAGCCGCTCCGACACCCGCTTCAAGGCTTCGGACCCGGCCTACCTGCCGCGTTCTTTCATCGCCGTTCCCCTGCTCAGCGGCAGCGAAGGGCTCGGGGTCCTGACCCTGGCCCGCTCCGCCAACGATCCCTTCGACGAGCATGACCTGCGCAGCCTGGCGCGGGTGGCCAGCGACGCCGCCCGGGCCCTGACCAACGCCCGCCTGGTCCACCTTCTCAAGCAGCGCGAGGATCATCTGACCACCCTGGTGCAGAAGGCCAAGGAGCTGTGGACGGCGGGAGACCTGGAACAGGTCCTCGAGTTCGTGATGGCCTCAGCCCTGGAGCTGGCCGGCGGCACGGCGGCCCTGCTCGCCCTGCGCGACCCGCGCAGCCAGGAGCTGGAAGTCGCCGCCTCGCGGGGCATTCCCGAGGCGGTCCTGGCCCAGCGCATCGCCTGGGGCGCGCCCGCGGCCATGGACGTGCTGCGCACCCGCAAGCCCTGGGTTTCGCGGACCCGGGACATGCTCCCGGCCGCCCTCGCGGGAGTGGTGGAAGAGGCCGGACTGGTGAGCGTGATCTCAGTCGCCTGCGTGACCCAGCCCATCCCCATGGCCTCCGCCGACGAGCTCCTGAGCCGCTCCGACCTGGAAACCGTGGACGAGGTCGCGGGCGTGCTCCAGGTCTACCGGCGGACCGCCGATCAGCTGCCCTCGGCTCAGGTCGAGCAGCTGCGCGGCTTCGCGGAACAGGCCGCGGTCGCCATCCGCAACGTGCGCCGGGGCGACAAGGTCAAGGGCCAGCTGCAGACCACGGTCTCGATCAACGCCAAGCTGCTGGGCCGCGAGCGCTTCATCAACCAGCTCCAGTTCCGGATCCAG
>VBIC01000020.1 GCA_005881425.1 Chloroflexota bacterium
ATCGCGTACATGCGGCGGAGGAAGATCATGGCCCTGTCATGGTAGCGGGCGGACGTTTGTCTAAGACAGGATCCAGAAGGCCAGGCCGGTCGCGGAGCCGAAGACCAGGTGGGCGCTGAGGTCCTTCCACAGGGTTTGGGCGTCGTACTCCCAGATCGGCTTGTAGAACCCGCCCAGCGGGAGGATGACGTAGTCGCCGCTGAAGACCAGGGCGCCGAAGGGCGGTCCGAGGAGTGGATTGCGGGAGCGGCTGGAGCCGGCCACGACCCCGTAGAGCGCGCCCCAGGTGAGTCCGTAGGCCCAGTGCATCACGTTGGTCGTGAGCCGTACCGAGCTCGAAGGCAGCGGACGCTGCAGGAATCCTTCGACCAGACGGCGCCCGACCTGGGCCGGCACCGGCGCCTTCTCCCATTCGGTCAGTCCTTGCGCGGTTTCCCAGGCGGGGAAGGCCTTCTCACCACCATCGCGCCGGTAGCGCGCGTACCAGAGCGAGTCCATGGCGAGCGTGCCCACGGCCGCCGCCAGGACCCCGGCCAGCAGCGCCCCCAGCGGAGTCAGGGGGCGGTGGGGCATGCTTATCACCATACCCTGTCGGAGGAGAGGCCAATGAACGACCGGATCGCGGCGATCAGCGCCCTGCTCAAAGAGGCGGGTGAGACGCACCATCGTGTGTATCGCATCGTCGACGGGGAGGATCCCGACTGGGCTTCCTGGTACGCGGACTGGCTGATCCGTCTCTCCGAGCTGCCGGCGCAGCTCGGCACCACGCCGGTTCGCAGCGAGCTGATCTACGCGCTGGTCAAGCTCGACAAGGACTTCAGCGCCAGCTCCCCCTCGGAGCCGTGGCAGTCGTTCTATGCCAGGGCCCTGCTGGACCATTTCGCCGAGCCGGCCCGAGTCCAGTGATGGCGCAGCCAGCCTACGTCTCGAGAGTCAGGATCGAGCGCCTCGAGGGCTCGCTGCGGCACGCCTTCCTGCCCGCGGAGCGGGAGCCCGTCACCTTCAGCGTCCACGACGAGGTCGCCGAGCACTACGGACGCAAGCCTGGGGAGTACGAGCCGCGCGCCACCACGCTCGACTACCTGGTCGCGGCGGCAGCCGGTTGACTGACCGGGACCCTGGGTGGTGCGCTGGAGGCGCGCGGGATCGAGGCGGGCGCGGGTCATCTACTGGCCGAGGCGGAAGGCGACGTCGAGGTGGAGGATGGCGTGCTGGTGGTGAAGCGGATCCGGGTGCGCTACCGGCTGCGGGGTTGTCCTGTGGAAAAACGGGCGGCCGCGGAGCGGGCCCATGAGCACCACGCCCGGCGCTGCCCGGTGCACCAGAGCATCGGGGGCTGCGTCAGCATGACCACAGCCCTCGAGTTCGTCTGATGCCGGCGCAGCAGCGCTTCGAGGGGTGGCCGAAGCCGGCGCTCGCCTTCTTCCGCGGCCTGCGCAAGGACAACTCGAAGGCCTACTTCGAGCGCAACCGCGAGCTCTACCTGTCGGAGGTCCGTGAGCCCACCGAGGAGTTCTTCGCCGCGCTCCAGCGGGAGCTGGGTCCGGGATGGGAGACCAAGGTCTTCCGCATCAACCGCGACCTGCGGTTCACCAAGGACAAGCGGCCCTATCAGGAGCACACCTCCGGCTACCTGGCGGCGGCGAGCCGGGCGAGCGGACTTTACGTCCAGGTCTCGGACGAGGGACTCTATCTGGCGGCTGGTGCGCACGAGATGGCCGCCGACCAGCTGAAGCGGTACCGGGACGCGGTCGCCGGCAGGGAAGGCGAGAAGCTGGCCCGGATCGTGGCCTCACTGGAGCGCGATGGTTACGCCACGACCGAGCCCCGCCTCAAGCGCGTGCCTTCCGGCTATCCGGCCGACCATCCGCGCGGCGACCTGCTGCGCCGGACCGGACTGATGGCGAGCCGCACCTGGAAACCCGGCCCCTGGCTCCATACGAGCGAGGCGCTGGACCGGGTCCGCGGCGCCTGGCGGGACGCCAGAGCCCTGACGGCATGGCTGGAGGCACAGGTCGGTCCGACTCGATCAGGACGTGGGGAGGACGCCGGTGACTAGCCGGGCGGGCGTCCACGCCGCTCAGAGCCGCCGCTTGCTCGCCGCCGGTTTCGGTTTTGCCGCCGGTTTCGGCTTCTCCCCTGTACCAGCCTTGGCCTTTGCCTTGGTCTTGGCCGGCATGGCGCGGGTCAGGCCGAGCGCGCGCTCGATCAGGTGCTGGGCCGGGCCCGAAGCGCGCTGCCAGCCGCCGGGCACGACCACGTAGCCGGTCATCGCCCGCCCAGGCATGGGCTCGAAGTCCCTGCCGCCCTTGCGCTTGACCTCCGCACTCTCGGCCTCGGGAAGACGGACGAAGAGGTCCTCACCGAAGAGTCCGGCGAACATGTTGCCGTTGACGAAGGCGGCCAGGTTGCCGAACATCGGCCGCAGGACCACGGCCGGATCCTCCGGCACCAGCCGGCTGAAGGCAGCCTTCGCCTTTTCGCTCGGCCTGGGCATCGACATGGGGCTCACGCCGTCCCCATGGTAGCGGTCAGGCCGTGGCCGCCAGACGGTCGGGGGGAGCGCCATCGTCGCTCGCCAGGATGACCTGGTTACGGCCGGCGCGCTTGGCCCCGTAGAGCGCGCGATCGGCGCGGGCCAACAGGTCGCCGGCCGATTCCGTTCCATTCCAGGCGGCCACGCCGGCCGAACACGTCTGGCCCGAGGGGATGGACGAGCGCAGCCTCTCCACGATCACGGCCGCGTTCGCGGAGGAGCAGTCGGGCAGGGCGAGCGCGAACTCCTCCCCGCCGTACCGTGCCAGCACGTCAGTGGCCCTGATGGCCCCGCGCCAGGCCTCGGCGGCGCTCGCGAGCAGGCGGTCCCCCGCGGGATGGCCATGCTGGTCGTTGTAGGCTTTGAAGTGGTCCAGGTCCAGCATCACCACCGAGAGCGGCCGGCGATCGCGGGCGGCGCGGACCAGCTCCCGGTCGAGCAGCGTGTCCCAGCTGCGCCGGTTCCAGAGTCCGGTCAGCGAATCGACCATCGCCAGGCGCCTGATCTCGGCCTCGGCCCGCTGCCAGCTTCTGAGGACTACGTTCAGGAGCCAGCCGCCCGCAAGCAGGATCAGGGCCAGCGCCCCGGCCAGTAACGGCACGGTGGTCCACAGCCGGTCGACGTCGGCGAAGGCGGCGGCGACGTCGATCTCAGCTGTGACCGCCCATCCGGTAGCCGGAATAGGCGCGTAGGCGACGAGCTCCGGTTCAGTCACTCCAGCCCGGGTCAATCCCGGCTTCCCGCGAAGGGCCGCCCTGACGATGGCGGGATCGGGAGGTCCCTCCGAAGCGTGGCGGGCAACGATCGTTCCGTACTGGTCGATGACCGTCACCACCACGTTCTGGGCTCCGGCCAGCGACTCGGTGTAGTGCTCGATGCTGGCGCTCGCGTACTCGAGCACCAGGATGCCGACGATGGGCTCGGTCGCACCGCCGGTAGCGGTGCGCTGGACCGGAACCGCGATCGCGATCACCTCAGGCGCCCCGGTTGCGCTCGAGGTGTAGACGGAGGAGACGTAGGGCGCCCGGGACTGTTTGACGGCGTGGTACCACTCGGTGAAGTAGTCCTCCTGCCCCACCAGGTCGGGAACGCGGGCAGGGGCGGCGGCGACCACTCGGCCGGCGGTATCGACCATGAAGGCGCCGGCGACTCCAGGGCTGATGGTCCACAGCTGGTTCAGGCTGGACTGGATCGGGGGCAGGTCCATGCGGTCCGCGGTTCCGTCGCCGGCCGCGGCCAGCAGGTCGCGCCGCTGGGCGAAGGAGGTGACCACGCCTTCCAGTGATTGAAGCTGCTCGCCGACGTAGACGGCGCTGACCGAGGCCGAAAGGCTGAGGTGCTGGTTGGTCTGGCGGGTGACGGCGTCGGTCGCGATGGAGATGGCGAGGTAGGCCAGGGCGGCCAGCGGAAAGAGGCCGACCAGCACGAAGAGGGCGACCACCGGCCGACGAGGGAGTCGGCTGAACCCGAGCACGAAAGTGAACCCTGAGTCCACAACGCCCGAGAGGAGGCCGAGTATGCGGCTGGCGACGCCTGCCTGGCCTACCCGGGCAGGCGCCGGATCGAATACGTGGCGCCGTCAGGAAGGCCCTGGAGGAGCCGCCGCACCTGTTCTTCGGCGGCGCCCCGGACCTCGATCGAGATGGCGGCGGGCTGGGAAGGCAGGTCCGGCGCCTCGGCCGGCCGGGCCGCCCCGTCCCGGCCGAGGACCCGCCAGTGGTAGAGGCCCAGGGCCGCCGCGACGGCGATCACCGAGGTGGCCCGCCCGATGTCGACCACTGCCGCGCCGGAGGCGGCGGTCGAGGCGTTGAGGAGGATTCCGAGCAGGCGGTAGACGAGCGTGGCGCCGCTGGCCAGCAGCGCCAGGACGCTCCCCAGCAGCGAGGCGTAGAGGTAGAGGCGTAGGCTCAGGGCCTGCCGCTCGACCGCCGGCGGCGACGGCCGCCAGTGCAGCATCCACATCGGCGTGCCGACCACCGGGTGAGGCCGGTCAGTGGTGTGAGCAGCTGGTCGGAAAGGGTCCACAGGAGGCCGGCGGCCCCGACCGCCAGCGTGGCCAGGGCCAGGAACGCGACCAGGTGGGTGTAGACGCGACGGACGCCCGACCGGCGCGGCCCTTCAACCTCGCCCGCATCGCGCGCCAGCTGGGCGCGCAGCCAGACCCAGGCGAAGCCGAAGACGATCACCGCGGAGCCGGGTGCGGCCACGGCCACCAGCAGGTCGTCGCCGACGCCGCCGGGGTGGGCCACGCCCAGCGCCCGGGCCAGCGCGTAATAGAGGAGACGGCTGGCGCCGACCAGGGCCAGGACCACGCTGACAGCCAGGGCCAGGAAGCCGGCGACGGCGCGCAGGGTCGAGGGCCGGTCGTCCTCGGCGATCGAGGAGCTGCCCGTCAGCAGGCTGTGGAAGGTCCAGACCGCAAGCCCGATTAGAGTCGTGGCCAGCGCCGAGGCGATCCCCCCGCCCGCGCTCAGCGTGTGCTGCCGGTCCACGAGCAGCACCCACAGCCGCTGGAGCAGGCCCTGGGCCCCGAAGAGCAGGAGGGCCAGGCCGAGCAGGAGCAGGCCGTAGGAGTACCAGCGGCGCAACGTCGCGCCGGCGCCCTCCTCCCCCACCGCCAGCCGGTCCTGGGCCGCGACCCGAAGGTGATAGAGCCAGAAGGCCAGGAGCACGATCGAGATCCAGGCCGAGCCGGCGATCGCGTCCGTGACCGGCGCCGATCCACCGACCGCGGCGAAGCCGGCTTCGAGGAGGCGGCGCAGGAAGACCGTCAGCGCGATCGCGATCGCCGCCATCGCGAGATAGAGGTAGAGGCGGCGCAGGGAGGATGCCCGCTCCTCGGCGTGACGGGCGCTCAGCCGCTGCGCGATCCCCCAGTGCAGGACGAAGACGGGCAGCCCGACCAGGGTCATCGCCCCGAAGCCGGCGTAGGCGTCGCGCGGACTGGGGGCCGGCCCGCCGGTTCCGAGCACCTGGTCGATGGCAGTCGTACCCAGATTGGAGAGGCCGACCAGCAGCATCGCCAGGCTGGCGCCGGCGACGATATAGAGGTAGAGGCGGCGCTGGATCATGTGAACTGCCAGGGCGACGGATCGGAGGTGATCAGCCAGGAGCCGCCCTGGCGAGCCAGGGTCACGGTCACCGTGTGTGAGCTGGCGCCGCCGAACGGGCTGCTGGAGAAGTTCGTGACCTCTAGCACGACCGTGGCCGTGTCACCGGTCGGGGAAACGCTGACGATCCGGATCCGGCTCCGCTGCTGTCCCCGCGCGCCGTCCACCTCGCTCTGGAACTCGTCCCTGGTGAGGCTGGGCCTTCCCGCCTTGTCCGGCGGCGCCGGCAGGGACGGCCCCGGCGGGGCGGCCTGTGGGGAGACGTAGGACCAGGCCTCGGCCGCGTTGCCCGCCTGGACCGCGAGGACGAAGGCCGTCACGACGCCGTCCGGCGTTTTCAGCTGGCCGGCAGGGCGTGCGGGCCGGGTCACGAGCAGGCTGACCAGGGCGACGACGGTCAGCAGCGCCACTGCCGCCACCACCGCCCAGGCGAGCGGGTCGAGGCGGGCGGCCAGGCTGGCGCGCGGGCTCGGATTCCGGATGCGCCATTATGAGGCATCGACGCGGCGCGCGCGCTGAAGGCGACGCAGGACCTGGAGACCCCCCTGGCGGTGGTCGACGTGGCCGTCATGGAACGCAACCTGGCGGCGATGGCGCGGCTGGCGGCGAGCGCCGGCGTCCGCCTGAGGCCGCACGCCAAGACCCACAAGACTCCCCTGGTGGCCAGGCGCCAGCTGGAGCACGGCGCGGCCGGCCTGACCGTCGCCACCCTGCGCGAGGCCGAGGTCTTAGCCGAGTCGGGGATCGACGACCTGCTGCTCGCCCATCCGCCCGCCGGCCGGGCCAAGCTCGACCGCCTGGCGCGTCTTGGCGAATCGGTGCGGCGCCTGGCCGTTTCCCTCGACAGCCTGGAGCTGGCGGGCACGGTCCCGGAATCGGTGGAGATCCTCTGGGAGGTCGACACCGGCCTGCGCCGGATCGGCACGCCCCCGGGCGAGGCGACCGTCGAAGCGGTCCTGCGCCTGGTCGAGGGGATCGGGCCGGCCCGGTTTCGCGGGCTGATCACCCACGCGGGCCACGCCTACGCGGCGGCGCGCCCGGAGGATCGGGAGGCGGTGGCGGCGCAGGAGGCGGTGGGCCTGATCGAGACCGGCGCCATGCTGCGCGCGCGGGGAATCCCGGTCCTGGAGCTGAGCGTCGGCTCCACGCCGACCGCGCCGTATGCGGCGCGCTTTGACGGCATCACCGAGATGCGGCCGGGCACCTACGTCTTCGGGGACGCCAACCAGGTGACGTTGGGCAGCCAGACCCTGGAGGACTGCGCCCTGGCCGTGGTGGGCTCGGTGGTATCGACACCGGCGCGCGATCGGGCTGTCATGGACGCCGGCTCCAAGGCCCTGTCGGCCGACCTCCGCGTGCCCGGCCTCGATTCGTTCGGCATCGTCCTGGGGCGCGAGGACCTGACGGTCGACCGGCTCCACGAGGAGCATGCCGTGATCGGCGGCGCTGGAGCCGGAGGCTTGCGGATCGGCGATCGGCTGGTGATCGTCCCGGCCCACGCCTGCACCACGGTCAACCTCCACCCCGCCCTGCTCTACGTTACGGATCGCGAAGCCACCTGGCATCCGGTCGAGGCCCGGGGCTGGCGCTAGGGCTGGCGATCTCACTCGCGGGCGCGCGCAGGATAGGCTGAGGGGCGATGGCGCGGGTCCGATTCGAGCTGGAGACGAGCCTCAGCCCACAGGCCGTTGAGCGCGTCCTGACCGACTTCGGGCCGCAGCGGGCGCAGGCCTGGCCCAATATCGACGCCGATCACCTCCAGGTCCACGCCCAGGGGCCGGGATGGGCCGACGTCACTGAAGGGAACTCGCGCGCCGGCGGAATCTGGGAACGAAATCGCTATGAGTGGGGCAAAGAGCCGGGGCGGGTGACGATCACGACCATCGACTCCAACGTATGGAAGTCTGGGAGCGGATGGGACTATCGCCTCCAGGCCGCGTCATCCGGTGGGACGTCGATCCGCGTCGAGGTCGTTCGGCACGGAAAGGGAGTGAAGGGAATGCTGCTGGGGTTGGTGATCGGGGCGTTCGGCGCCAGGATCCTTCGCTCCGACATGCGCAAGGTCCTGGCGCCCCTCACTACTACATCGCGTTGAAGGTTTCGTAGACGGTGATCTGGCCGCCGCTCTGCAGCACCGGGCATCCCTTGGCCATGTCGGTGGCGGCGTCGATCGAGCCGGCCTCCACGATGCTGTAGCCGGTCGCCCTCTGGCCGATCGGGCCGTCCTTGACCCTGGCGTCCGAGGAGACGCTCTTGACCTTGTCCGAGAACGGGTTGCCGTTGTCCACTATCGCCTTCCCCAGCTTCCCGAACCAGACGCCCCACGCCTGGAGCTGCTTCTGCTGTTCCGCCTGGTTGGCGCCCATCTGACCGCCCGAATAGAGGAGTACGTATTTCGCCATCTGCTGACCTCCCATCCAGATTCAACGAGCGGGCCGGCGATC